>JBEPXT010000005.1:0-55470 GCA_041641795.1 Salinigranum sp. | reverse complement strand
TGGACGTCGACTTCGACATCGAACGGGGCGACGTCGCCAGCCCCGCGTCGGATGGAGGCACCGATGACTGACCGAGACCGGCCGGAAGTGGCCGACGGAGACCGGCCGGAAGTGGCCGACGGAGACCGGCCGGAAGTGGCCGACGGAGACCGGCCGGAAGTGGCCGACGGAGAACGGTCAGATGCGACTGACGGGGGCGGGTCGGAGGCTCGAACCGACGCGAACGTCCCGCAGGCGGGGTCGGGGGGGGACACCGAGGGCGCGACATCATTCACACGGAGTGAACGCATGAGACAGAATCCGAAGCTACTGGTTCCCATCGACGCGTCGGACCCCGAAGAACTGCCGCTGGCGCTCGTCCAGTTGATACGACCGATGCGTATCGTCGTCCTGGGCTACTACCCGGTGCCCGACCAGTCCGCTCCCGAGCAACTGCAGGAGGAGTACCAGGAGGAGGCGACTGCGGCGCTCGAACCGGTGGTCCGGTCGTTCGTCGAGGAGGGCTCCGAGGTCGAGTCGGTGCTGGTGTTCACCCGCGACCTGGTCCAGACGACGGACCGCGTCGCCAACGAGCACGGGTGCGAGGGGGTTCTCGTGCCGGGTCACGTCGAGAACGTCAACAACGTTCTCGTCTCGCTGAAAGCCGAAGAGAACATGTTCCGGGTCCTGGAGGTGGTCGGCCTCATGATGGAAGCCGGCGCACCCAAGGTGACGCTGTTTCACGCAGAGAGCGTGGCAGAGGAGACGGCCGTCTCCGAACTGTACCTGCGCGGGGCGACAGACTGGCTGACCGAACGCGGCCTGGACCGGGAGCGAATCACCTGGGTCGAACCGACGGAGGAGAACCAGGAGAGCGACCTGATAGACCTGGCCGGCGACCACGACTTCGTGGTCATGGGCGAGTACGAGCCGGGAATCCGCGAGCGAGTCGTCGGAGAGATGCCGAACCGAATCCACGACCAGACCGGCAAACCGGTGCTGGTCGTCCGCAAGGAGCGATAACCTATGAGCAAACCTGCACCGACTGTCCTCGTCCCGGTTGACGTATCGACGGAAGAACGCCCCGACCCCGAACTACTCGACCTGTTACGACCGGCCCGCGTCGTCCTCGTCGGCTGGTACCCGGTGCCAGACCAGACCGCGCCCGAGCAACTCCACGACGAGCACGAGGAGGAGGCAGTCGACCGAATAGAGGCCATCGCCGAGGACCTCTCGGGCGACAGCGCCGACGTCGAGACGCTGGTGGTGTTCACCCGCGACCGGTCGGAGACGGTCGACCGCGTCTCCGAGGAGTACGGGTGCGAGGTCGTCGTCGTCCCCTCGGACGTGCGCGTCGTCGACCGGGTGCTCGTCCCGATACGGAGCGACGTGAACGCCGACCGCATCCTGCACGTCGTCGGCGCGCTCCTCGACGAGAGCGACGTGTCGGTCACCCTCTTTCACGCCGTCGAGGAGGACGAAGACGAGGACGTCGGCGACCTCCTGCTCGATAGCGCGGCCGAGGAACTCGTCGAGGCGGGGGTCGACAGCGAGCGCATCCAGACGGTGACAGCGAAGACAGGGTCCCCGGTCGACGACATCGTCGACGCGGCGAGCAATCACGACGTCATCATCATCGGCGAGACCGAACCGTCGCTCGTCGACCAGATACTCGGCGACGTGCCGACCCGGATAATCGAACAGTCCGGACGCCCGGTGCTCGTGGTCCGCAAGACCGGTTGAGAGCGTCGCGCGCCGCTCCCGGGTTAGCGGTCGCGCTCTCCCGACTGCCGGCGGAAGGCCCGGAGGGTGTCGCGGCCGACGGATTCGGCCCGGACCTCGTCGAACCCGAGGTCGGTGAAGATGCGGTTCCAGTCGCGGTAGTACAGCGGAACCTCGTTCTCGACGTAGTTCACCTCCGGACCGGCGTCCTGGCCCGGGTCGTCTCCGTCGTCGTTCATTTCGTGGTCGGGGGTTCCACCGTCGCCACCTGCATCGGCGTCCTCCTCGCCCTCGTTTTCGACGGTGACGAGCACGTCGTCCGTAATCCGCGCGAGTTCCGCGAACACCCACTCGACGTCCGGGTGGAGGTGCTGGAGGGTCTCCACCGAGAACACCGCGTCGAACTGGTCGTCCTCGAAGTCGCCGACGACGTCCTCGATGGCGTCGAGGTAGAAGGTGCCCCGGGCGGCGAGTTCGGGGTAGGTGTCCTCCATCACCTCCATCGCGTCGGGATTGACCTCGATTCCCGCCAGGTTCTCGAAGCCGTGGTCCGCGAGGTGCGAGAGGTGCCGGCCGGAACTGCACCCGAGTTCGAGGACGGCCGCGTCCCGGCCGACGAATCGCTCCAGGACTGCGCGGACGGCCTCGCTCGATTCGTCCGGACCGTAGTAGGCGTAGTAGGCCGGCGAGTACGCGCCGGACCGGTCTGCCCACTGACGGCGAACCTCGTTAGAATCCACGTCTATGGACTCCCCGGAGGCCATATAGGTGCGTCGGAGTCGGTCCCGCCCGGCGCCTGCGGGGAGCGGTCGCTACCGGGCGGTCCGCGTCGCTACCGGGCGGTCCGCGTCGCTACCGGGTGGTACGTATCGCGATATCGAAGGAGAAGTGGTCGGAGTAGTCGCGGGTCCCTCGCCGGGAGGAACCCCGTGTCCCGGACCGCCGGCCGGGACTAGTCGATGTGGCCCTCTGCGCGGAGTTGGTCGGCATCCTGCCCCGTGTACCGCCACTCGATGTTCGCCTTCTCGTCCTGCCAGGACCAGGGTTCGACGAGGACCACGTCACCCTCGTTGATCCACGTCCGGTACTTCATCCGGCCGGGGATTCGGCCCATGCGGTTCTGTCCGTCTTCACACCGAACGCGGACGTGGTTCCCGCCGTTGTGTTCTGTCACGACCGCGAACATCTCGTCGTCGTTTGGCATCCGGAGATTCCGGCGCCCTGTTTCTTCAGTCACAGATGTGCTAGGTGGCGAACACGGTAAAGTCAATTGGAACCCATGATACCGTGACGCACAGCGGCGGCGCAGACGGAAAACCGCCAGACGCGAACTCCCTATAGAGCGATACCCCGAGGCGCGCCCCGCACTCGGTCGTGGTTGTCAATAGTTCGCAATCTGACTCCGCGCCGGGAGCATCTCCGGTCACCGAATCGGTCCGCGCCGCGAAGTCGTCTCGGTCCTCGTTAGGCGCGTTCCGCGCCTGTCGAGAGGTGACAGCCCGGTGAGGCGGGCGACGAGTCGGCTACAAGATACTAGTGTCGGAGTATCCTAGGGGCGCTGTGCAATCACCCGGACACATCGGAATGGCACTTCTCTTCGCCGCCCCGGCGTGGCTGGTGTTCGACAGGGCCACCCCCAGCCTCGCGTTCACGGCGCTGACGGCGTCGACCGGGATGTTCCCGGACGTGGACCTCGTGTTGATGCGCTACCTGTTCGTCGAGCACCACGGACTGACGCACAGTCTGCTGTTTACCCTCCCCGCCGCCCTCGTTCTCGGCGGCATCGTCACCGGGGGGTACCTCGCCGTCCGAAGCGGTGGACGGTCGGCGTGGTCGGTGTACGCGTTCGCCTCGGCGGCGCTGTTCGCGGGGATGCTCGCTCACCTGTTCGCCGACATGCTGACCTCGCCGGACATCGCACCGCCAGTCAAACCGTTCTGGCCCGTGCTGAAGACGCAGGTGGCGCTCGACCTGGCGTTCGTGAAGTCGAACCTCTGGAACCTCGGAACGCTCGCGCTCGGTATCGTCGTCCAGACGACGCTCGGCGCAACGGAGGTCCTCCGGTAACACAATGAACAGACGCTCACTCCTCACGACGATCGCAGCGGCGACGAGCGCCGGCCTCGCCGGGTGCTCGGCAGTAGACAGCGGCGACGACAAGGCGGGCGGACAGCCCACGAAGACCCTGACCGCGAGCGGGGAGAAGTCGGCGCGCCGGCTCTCGTTCGGTCAGACGCTCGACCTCCCCAGAGTCGCGGTCACGGTGAACGAGCCCACCGCCACGAAGACCTACCGATGGAGCGAAGGCGGCGAGGAGAACGTGGCCAGGGCCGGCGAAGGAAAGCAGTGGGTCGTCGTCCGCGTCCGCACCGAGAACACCCGGGACCGACGGGTTCGCCTCCCCCTGACGGAGAACTTCAAGGGAATCGTCGGCGACAGAGTCTACCACCCCGGCCGGAACAAGAGCAGTTCGGAGAAGTACATCGGCGGGAAAGTCGACCCGGGTGAGTCACGCGAGGGCGACGTGGCGTACCTGACCGGCGCCGACGTGCCCGTCGAGAAGTTCAGAGTTCTCTACAAGGAGCGCCGACCGAGCGGCAAGCCTCGCGTCTGGTGGCAGTAGGGCGTCCGTTCGTCACGGGCGGGGACCGCGTCCGGGCGAGAACCCGTCGGGCGAGACCACACGGGCGGCAGGTACCGACGGTCGGACCCCCTCGAAGATGTTCCAGGGTCAGTCGTCCAGTGGCTCGTCGCGGCGCTCGTTCCGAGCGATGGCGCACTCCGCGTACCAGACGACCGAGAAGTCCTGGGGGCTCGGCAGGGCGCAGGCGAGCCAGCCGATTGCCGCCGCGCCCGCGTACGGGTTCCCGGTCCGGAACGGGTCGGGGAGAACGCCCAGCAGAGTGAGCGCGAGCGGCGTCGCCAGAATCAGGGGCGCGAGGGCCGCGACGCGGAGACGCCAGGGCGAGAGCCCGCGTGGGACCCCGCAGGGACTGACAGTCGCCCACCGCCCGGTGAGGCCCGCGCGGAACAGTCCCGACTCGTTCCTGTCGGGGAGCCACTCGATTCGGTACGGAATTTCGAGAGCCCGCAGTACGACCGCGTGGGCCAGTTCGTGGGCGACCGTTCCCACGACCACCGCAGCGACCAGAACGAAGCCGGCACCGAGGAGTACCACCGGACCTACCGCTTCTCCCCCCATCACTGTAAAATTCGGTCGGGAAGTACTTTCAATGTATTGTTTTCGGGGTTGCGGGGGCACAACCGCCGTACGTCGGACTGGTGACACGCAGATGCAAGCATCGGCGTCATTCCCGGGACCACCCTAGAAGTGATGACGTATGACAAATCCGACATCCAAACGACTCGACCGTCACGTCGAACCGCGCGCCGCGACGCCGCACGGGAGGCGGTAGCATGGCGATCCTGGAACTCGCAATCGCCTTCGTGATTCTCGCGCTCGTCGCGGGGGTCGTCGGCGCCGGCGGCATCGCAGGGCTGTCGATGAACATCGCGAAGTGGCTCGTCATCATCTTCGTCGTACTGGCGGTCCTGTCGCTGCTCCTGCCCGGGTGACGGACGCGCGTCGGCGGCGTCGCCGACGTGTCCCTCACCGCGGCGAACTCGACACTCGACAGCGGCGACGCCGTGGCGTGCGAAGACGGCGCAGACTCGAGGAGTTCGTCCGAGCGGACTGGACCGGGCCGCGTGTCTAGTAAACGTTCGTGCGAAACGAAGCGGACGTACCGGACGAAGTCGCAATTCTTAACCGTGGGCTGGGACTGGTCCCATACGTAATGGCAAACGGTACGGTCGACTTCTTCAACGACACAGGCGGTTACGGTTTCATCGAGACAGAGGACTCCGACGAAGACGTGTTCTTCCACATGGAGGACGTCGGCGGCGAGGACCTCACCGAAGGCACCGAAGTCGAGTTCGACATCGAACAGGCCGAGAAGGGCCCCCGCGCGACGAACGTCACCCGCGTCTAGCTGCCGGATTCCCGCGGCGACGCTCGCGTATCGCGCCGTCACTGCGAGGCGGCGCGTCGCATCGCTTCTTTGGAGACTACTCCGACAGCGACCGGTCCACCGTAAGCGGGGCACCCGGCATTCGTACCCGGACCGGCAGGGACAGCACAGTGGCCGCTATACCAGAACGAGCGCCCCGACCGGAGACGAGGACGGGGCGGGCGGCCAGTTCGCGGACCGAACCTCGGGCGAATCCCTTGCGTTGGCAACGGCGGTGCTGATGCGTTGGCCGCTCGGACGCTGTGCTGGTCGTAATCCAATGACAGACTCTACAGAGAAACTCCTCGTAGAGGGAGTGCAGGAACTGTACTACACCGAACAGCAGCTGGTCGACGCGCTCGGGACGCTCGCCGACCAGACGAACGACGAGGACGCCAGCGAGGCGTTCTCGGAGCACCGTGACGAGACGCAGACGCACGTCGACCGTCTCGAGAAGGTGTTCGAATCGCTCGGCGAGTCGCCGGAGACGAAAGAGGAGAAGGTAGTCGACGCCCTCATCGACGAGCACGAGCAGTTCGCGCAGAACAGCGACGGCGACGTCCTCGACCGGTACAACATCGCCGCCGGGCAGAAGACCGAGCACCACGAGATAGCCGCCTACGGGAACGTCGCCTCGCTGGCTGGCAAGCTCGGCTACGGCGACGCCGCAGACCTCCTGGAGGAGACGCTCCGCGAGGAGGAAGACGCGCTCGACGAACTCTCGCAGGTCGGCGAGCAGTTCGACCAGCAGCAAGTCGCCGGCGACTGAACTGACGGCGGCGACTGCGACCGGAAGGCTGTCGGCGCGATTACACCGCCCCGATTTTTGGTCTACTGGACGACCGGGAGCGACGCGGGCAGATTCTGTACTGGTCCACGCACGCGATTTCTGTACTGGCTCATCCACGCTCCTCGATAGCCGCACGTGCAGGTCGCCGGAAGAACGACAGGGGACGAACAGCGCCCCGGAACGGGCGGGAGCGGCCCCACAAATCGCCGCCCGGGGCCGAGCCGGGTCCCGCCACGCTGCACCCGCAAGCACCAGCTACACCCACACATGTACCGTTTACCCGGATGCGATGTCCTACCGATTCACCGACGACGACCGCGGCAAAGACGTCGTCACGGCCGACGGCCACCGCATCGGTACAATCAACAGCGTCGAGGACGACCGAGCGACGGTCGACCGGAGCGACGACGACGACGGGCTGACCGACAAGGTCAAAAACATGCTCGGCTGGGACGACGACAACTCCAACGAGATTCGAGACGAGCACGTCGACGACCGACACGACGACCAGATTCGGCTGCGCCAGCACTGAATCGCTGACGTCGCGGGCGCTCGCCCGCAGGCCCGACCGCGGTTATTTTTCCGCGCCTCACTCCGCCGCAGAGCCCCCGGTAGGTCGATGGGGCTTCGGAGCTGTTCGGCGCTCCCGTCGGACGAAAGCAGGCCGGACGTGAGGACGGATGCGCGCCGCCGAGAGACGCATCTCGTCACAGCAGCGCGACATCCGAGCGCCGGCTGTGGCGTCGGCGGAGGGTCACCGCAAAATCCGGCCGTCCGCCGCCCGCCGAATCGAGTAGCGGCGTCAGTCGCGAACGGAGTGCGGGTCGCCGGGCTCCTCTGCCCCGCCGAGGTCCGACTCGTCCGTCTCGTCGAGGGTTCCCGTGTACTCGTGGGGGTCGTACTCGCCGTCGCCACCGCCGTCGCCGCCACGTCCGTCACCCGTGCCAACGTCGCCCGGTTCCGACGAGGGGTCGAACGCGAAGACGTCGCTGTCTTCGGCGTAGGGGCCGAGGAACTCCCGGAGGTCCGGGCCGGGAACGCTCTCCTCGTCGAGTTCCATCAGTCGCTCGGCCGCCTGGTCGAGGTCGACCGTGTCGACTGCGACCTGGAGGCTCTTCGAGGCGACGCGGCCGCCGACCTCACTCCCGATTGCTCGCTTGGCGACGCCGGTCGTCCCGCTCCCGCTGATGACCGTACGCGCGAGCATGCGGCCGACCGGCCGTCCGAGTGCTTCGGCCAGTCGTTCGACGTCGACTGGGTCGTCGGCCGGCTGGTCGGCCAGGATGGCCTCGAAGTCCACGGCCTCGAGTATCGCCTCCGAGACCTCTGCGGCGAACAGCGCGTCGAGTCCCCGTTCGATGCGGTCCAGTCGTTCGGCTGTCGTAGAATCCGTCATGGTGAAATCCGGTCGCCGGGGGGGCGACCACGCTGTACAGAACAGTCCCGCGACGGATACGACCAGCGCCTTCATACGCAACCTGCACCGGACTCTTGGGCCCGGCCGCCCAACGAACGACGAATGGCCCTCACAGTCCTCGTCGACGACCGGGAACCCGCGAGAGTTCCCCGTGCGGTCGAGCGGTGTCCAGACGTGGACGCCGTCGACGTACGACGGCTGGCGGTCGGCGACCTGGTCGTCGGCGACGTCGGCGTCGAGCGAAAGACGCTGGACGACTACGTGCGTTCGCTCGTCGGGCGGAGCGGCCCGGACCTCCACAACCAGGTTCGACGGCTGGCTGCCGGGTACGAACACGCCTACCTGCTGCTCGAATCCGAACTCCCGGCGGACGGCGACCCCGGCGTCCCGGCAGCCGCCGTTCGCGGGTCCGTCGCGTCGGTGACCGCGCGCCACGGGACGCCGGTCATCCCCTGCACGGACCTCGACCGACTCGTCGACGTGGCGGTCCGCCTCGGTCGGAAACACGTCGAAGCGCCCTCCCGTCGGTCGCTTCCCCGCGGGTCGGTCACCGCCCGCGGCGCTCCGACGGCGAAGCGCATGTACGGCTGTATCGACGGCGTCGGACCGGAGATAGCCGACGTCCTCTACGAGGCGTATCCGACCGTCGCGGACGCACTCGCCGCCTCCCGGGAAGAGCTGCTGGAACTCGACGGCGTCGGTCCGAAGCGGGCGGACGCCATCCGCTCGGCGCTGACGGAGTGACGAACCGACCGCGCCACCCTCCGGAGAGCGGTCCATCACCGGCGACGGCTACACGCAGCGACCCCGCCGCCCCGTCGTCCTCCTTCGCCAGAGCCGCCTCTCCGTCGTCCTCCCCCGTCAGAGACCACGCTCCAGGACCGTACCGTCCTCGCCGACGGCGACTGCGCGCCCGGGAGCGCTGCTCGCCCCGCCGTCGGATTCGCGCTGGTCGCTATCTCCGTCGTCGAGAGCGACGCCCAGGAGCGAGGCCGTCGCGGGGACGTCGCGTCGCTCCCACCCGCCGGACTCGCGCGACCGCTCGTAGAGACGGCCCTCGTCGCCGACGGCGACGCGTCGGTCGGAGGCTGACGACGCGGCGACGCCGCGGAGCGCGTCCTCGGAGAGCGACTCGGGCGTCCAGTTGGTCCCGTCGTAGCGGTGGTACTCCCCCGCGTCGTCGACGACCCCGCAGTCGCCGGGAGCGGTCGCGGCGACGTCTTCGAGCGTCCCGTCCGCGCCGTCGACCCCGACGCACCGGAACTCCTCGTCGTCGCCCTCGAACACGCCGTCGTTCGTGTCGCAGAGATAGCTCCCCGACCCGCCGGCGGCCGTCGCCGCCGCGAAGCTCGACCCGCTCCCGGGCTTGGTCGGCGACGACCAGGTGAGCTCGCCGTCGCGGTAGCGACCCCGGCGGACCTCCCCGGACCCGTTCACCAGCAGGAGCGTCTCCTCGCCGCCCGGACCCGTGACGGCGACGTCCGTCCACGAGTCGGTGGCGTCGAGAGACGAGGAGTGGTCCACGTGCCGGTCGGTCGCCGCGTCGAGACGGGCGAGCGCGCCGCCGTCGCCGACGACCCACACCGCCTCGCCGCCGGCCGTCGCGGCCACGCCCGCGAGGTCGTTGCCGTCGGCGCCCGGACCGTCGTCGAGGACGACGCGCCAGGACGCACCGGACGACGAGTCGTCGGGCGACTCGCTCACACTCGCGTCGGGAGCGCCCAGGACGACGCCGCCGGCGCCAACCGCGTACGCGCCGCCGGGGACCACGGCAGCGTCCGCGAGGTCTGCGTCCGTCGGCGCGTCGACTACCGTCCACTCGGCCGCCGACACTGGTGAGTCCTCCTCGCCCGCCGACGCTGACGAATCCTCCCCGCTCGCCGACGCTGACGAATCCCCCTCGTCCGCGCGGTCGGACGTCTCGTCGCCCGTCCGGTTCGACCGCCTGTCGTCCCTGGGTCGCTCGTCGTCCCGGCGGCCGGGTCGCTCGTCGCCGTCGGCTTTCGTCCCCGCCGAGTCGGCCGTCTTCTTCTCCGCCGAGTCGGCCGTCTTCTTCACCGTCGTGTCGGCCGTCTTCCTCTCCGCCGTGTCGGCCGTCTTCGTCCCCGTCGCTGTCTCGGTCTCGGTCTCGGTCGCCCCAGCGTCGGACGTTCGGGGACGCTCGGCGTCCGCGCCGGCAGACTGGCTGTCGGCCCCGTCGTCCGAGGCCGTCTCGGTTCGAGACTCCTCGCCGCCGTCCGAGGGTATCACGCCCGCGTCGGTCACGTAGAGGAGGACCGGGGCCGAGAGGTAGACGCCGATTGCCACGACGGCGAACCCCCAGTGCAGGAACGTGAGCATCCCGAACGCGGTCAACCCCGCGGTTGCGAGGGCGTGTACCCACGTCTTCGTGTATCGACGGAGGAACGAGGCGAACGGCGGCCGCGCGTCGTCGGGGCGATCCATTACCCGCCTTTGGACCTCGCGAGTGTCAGGGCTTTCGGCCCCCGGGGCGAATGTCCCGACTTGAGATACGCGCGCGAACGTCAACTCCGAAGGGTGGCGTCGTCCAGAACTGCCGAACTGCCGAGAAGGCGGTCGAACGGGCCCGAGGCGGCCGTCGGGAGTGGCAGTTGCAAGCCACACCCACATTGGAACGGCGGGGCATCTTCGAATATCTCTTGACCAACGATAGTTCATCCCCCGCGAGTGAAACGGGTGCATCGCACGACATCGAGGCCGAGGGCGACCGGTCGATGGGATTCGCCAGTGCCGCCGCCATCGGCGTCGGAACGATGATTGCCGCGGGAATCTTCGTCCTCTCGGGACTGGCCGTCAGCAACGTGGGAACAGTCGCCATCGTCTCGTTCCTGCTGGCCGCCCTGGTTGCGAGTTTCACCGCCGCCTCCTACGCCGAATTCGCGTCGATCTACCCCAAGTCGGGCGGCGGCTACGTCTACGTCTCAGAGACCATCCCCTCGGAACTCACGTACATCATGGGATGGACGATGATTCTCGGCTACCCCGCCAGCGCGGCCTTCTACCTCGGCAGTTTCGGCAAGTGGTTCTACGAGTTCCTCTACGACCCGCTGAGCATCCCCGAGGCGATTCCCTACTGGGTGGCGTCCGTCGCCATCCTCGGACTGCTCGTGGCGCTCAACGTCGCCGGCAGCGAGGAGTCCGGCCAGTTCCAGATAGTCGTCACGGGCCTGAAGGTGGTCCTGATAGCGTTCTTCCTGTTCGGGGCGTTCAAGGCGTTCGACCCCACTGTCATCGCCACCTCGTTCAGCCAGAACATCGGTGACTTCGCAAACATCGGCCTGACGAGCGCACTGGTGTTCATCACGTTCTTCGGCTTCTCCGCCATCGCGACGGACGCGGAGGAAATCAAGGACCCGGGGAGGACGATTCCGCGGGCGATATACTTCAGCATGGCGTTCGTCTCGGTCATCTACACGCTCGTCGTGCTGGCCATCGTCCTGGCCGTCAACGACCCGAAGTTCGTCACGGTCCTGCAGAACCAGGTCGACCTCGGCGGCCTCGCGCCGGCCGAGTTCGTGGCCCACCACGGCGAACTCGCCATGGGCCTCGCGGCGCGAACCTACCTCGGGTCCATCGGCTTCTACATCATCATCGTGGGCGCGCTGGTGTCGATGCTGTCTGCGGCGAACGCGACCATCCTCGCCGGGTCCCGGGTGAAACTCGCGCTCGCCCGGAACGGACACCTCCCGCACTCCTTCGAGGACACCCACGACAAGTACGGCACGCCGCACAAGTCGGTCCTGCTGACGGGGGTCATCATTCTGACGTTCCTGGCCCTGTTCACCGTCGTCTTCTTCGACGTGCCCGGCGCGCCCGGCCCGGAGACCATCCCCCTGGGTATCGAACTCGGACTCCAGGCGCTGGCGAACTTCGCGAACTTCCTGCTCATCATCGGGCTCTCGCTCGTCAACCTCGCGCTGATTCGCTCGCGCCAGCGGTTCCCCGACCTGGACCGCGGGTTCGAGGTCCCGTTCGTCCCCTGGGTGCCGCTGGCCGGCGTGGTCGGTAACGTGATTCTGCTGGGGAACATCGTGTTCCAGAACCCGCGAGTCGCCGTCATCGGCGTCCTCGCCGAACTCGTCGGCGTGGCCCTCTGGTTCGCCATTCGGGACACCACGCCGTCCGAAGAGACCTTCGAGTCGGAGACGCCGACTGCCGTGGCAGAGCACTCGGTCGGGGACCACGACTACCGACTGCTCGTCCCCATCGCCAACGAGAACAACGTCTCGCAACTGATGCGGACGGCGGCAGACATCGTGTCCGACCGCGACGCGGAACTGCTCGTGATGAACGCGGTGACGCTCCCGCGGCAGACGCCCTACGCGGAAGGTCGACACCATACCGACGGTGCGCGCGCCATCGTGTCCCGGGCGATGGACTTCGCTGACGAACGGGACATCCCCGTCAGCGGGACGGTTCGACTCACCCGCGCACCCTCGGACGCGATACTGAACACGGTCGACCAGTACGACGTCGACGGCGTCGTGATGGGCTGGAGCGGGCGGCGGTCGAGAGACCGCGAAGTCGCGGTCGGCAGCACGGTCGACCAGGTGGCGACCGAGGCAGACGCGGACGTGTTCGCCGAGCGAGTCGGCGACGGCGACGGCGACGGCGACGTCGACTCCATCATGGTCCCGTGGCTCGAGAGCTCACACGACGAACTCGCCGCCGAGACGGCCCTCTCTATCGCCCGCGCCACCGGCGCGGACGTCGACGTCCTCGACGTCGTGAGCGAGGACCGCGACAGCCAGCTCGAGGACTCGTCGCACCCGGACATAGAAACCCTCGTCGAGGAGCACGGCGGACGGAGTGACACCTCCGGCTTCGACGTCCAGACCCGGACGGTCGACGTCGACGACGACGAGGCCGCCGAGGACCGTCTCGTCTCGGAAGCGACCGACTACGACCTGGTCACCCTCGGCTCCGAGAGCGAGGGCGTGCTCCAGCGCCTCGTCTTCGGGTCGCTCCCCGAGCGAGTCGCCGAGCGAATCGACGGGACGTCCATCCTCTGCCAGCGCAACATCGGCGCGGGGTCGCGGCTCAAGCGGTTCCTCGGGTAGAGGCGTCCGACCCTCCCGTGCGTGGCCCTCTCACCCACGCCGAGAGCTTATATACACCTCGCAGAGGCAGGGCGACAAGGTAGGTGTGTTCCACCCCTCGGAACAATCAACGTGAGGTCCTCCACCATCGTGAACTCATCCCCATCAGACCAGCAGGTTAAAGAGAACTCGTCGTACTCGCTCGACGGCCACAACCTCGTCATCGCCTCGAACAGGGAGCCCTACCAGCACAACTTCTCCGACGACGGCATCGACGTGGTCCGGCCGAACGGCGGTCTGACGAGTGGCCTGGACGGCGTGATGCAGAAGGTCGGCGGTACGTGGATCGCCTGGGGAGACAGCGAGGCAGACCGCGCAGTCGTCGACGAATCCAACCAGGTGTCAGTCCCTCCCGACGGCGACGAGGGCCAGTACACCCTCCAGCGAATATGGCTCACCCAGGAGGAGGTCGACAACTACTACCTGGGATTCAGCAACCGCGTCCTCTGGCCCATCTGTCACGGGGCGCTGACGCAGGTCGAGAACGAACGCGAGTACTGGGAGCAGTACCGCAGCGTCAACCGCCGCTTCGCGGACGCAATCGCGGACCGCGCCGACGAGAACTCGGTCGTCTGGCTCCAGGACTACCACCTGGGGCTGGTCCCGAAGATGCTCCGCTCGCGGGACGAGGAGATGCCCCTCGTCGCGCACTTCTGGCACATTCCGTGGCCGGGGCCGGACACGTTCCGGGCGTGTCCCCAGGGGGAGAAGATACTCCGGGGACTCCTCGGAAACGACATGCTCGGGTTCCACGTCGACCGGTACTGCGAGAACTTCCTCGACTGCGTCGAGGAGATGATTCCCGAGGCCTCCGTCGACAGAGAGACCGGCCACGTCTACAAACCCGGCAACAAGGTGGCCGTCCGGTCGTTCCCCCTGGGCGTCGAAGTCGACCGCATCCAGAACGCGGCTGCCGACGACGCCGCCAGCGACCGCTGGGCGCGATTCGCCGGCGAACACGGCATCGACCTGGACGCGGACGTGGCGCTGGGCGTCGACCGACTGGACTACACGAAGGGGATTCCCGAGCGACTGCACGCCCTCGAACGACTGTGGGAAGACCGGCCGGAGCTGCGCGAGTCGTTCACGTACGTCCAGATAGGGACCGAGAGCAGGTCGCAGATACCCGCCTACCAGGAACTCCAGCAGGAGGTGGCCGAGACCGTCGACCGCATCAACCAGCGGTTCGGGACCGACGACTGGCAGCCGGTCGTCTACACGACCGCCTACGTCTCGAACGAGGTGCTGTTCGCCCTCTACCGGCGAGCCGACGTCGCCCTCGTGAGCCCCATCCGCGACGGGATGAACCTCGTCGCCCAGGAGTACGTCGCCGCCCAGGTCGACTGCGACGGCGTGCTCGTGTTGAGCGAGCAGGCGGGGTACCACGACCTGGTCGAGGACGACGTGATCACGGTGACGCCACAGAACACCGACGAGTTCGCCAGCGCCATCGCGAACGCGCTGTCGATGCCCGACGACGAGCGACGGCGCCACATGGAGTCGCTCCGCCGGGAGGTGCAGTCGCGCGACCTCGACGCGTGGATAGACGGCGCGCTCGACGAGATAGCCGCGTTGCGGGAGGCCCCGGACGGAGAGTGATGACCGTGAGCGACGCAACCCATCCCCCGTCGGTGCTCTCGAACCGCGAAGACGTGGCTCGCTGGCTGGACGGCAGCGACGGCCTGGTCCTGGGCGTCGACTTCGACGGGACGCTCGCGCCCATCGTCGACGACCCGACCGAGTCGACCATCACCGGCCGTGCGCGGGAACTGCTCGAAAAACTCACCGCACACCCACGGGTGCTCGTCGCCGTCGTCAGCGGGCGCGAACTCGACGACCTCGTCGACCGCGTCGGCATCGAGGGCCCCGTCTACGCGGGCAACCACGGACTCGAAATCCGGGTGGGCGACGAGACGCTGGTCCACCCGGAGGCGGCGAGACAGCAGGCGACCATCGAGCGACTCGTCGAGGAGCTACGAAGTCGCCTGGAGGACGTGCCGGGGAGCCACGTCGAGGACAAGGACCTGTCGGCGACGGTCCACTTCAGGCAGGGCAGCGAGGCCGCCGAGGACGTCGTCTCGACCGTCGAGTCGCTCGCCGAGGGGGCCGAGGCCGACGTCCGAGTCTCCTCCGGGAAGGAGATTCGCGAACTCCGCCCCGGCGTCGAGTGGGACAAGGGAACGGCGATGCAACTGTTGATAGACCGGGCGCCCGACGGCTACCAGTCGCTGTACGTCGGCGACGACACGACCGACGAGGACGCGTTCCGGGCAGTCCAGCCCGACGGCGTGGGGATTCGGGTCGGGTCCGAGACGGACGAGGAGACGGACGCGGCCTACCTGGTTCCCAACCAGGGCGCGGTGCCCCAGCTGCTCGCGTGGATTGCCGAGTACGCCGACGACCGATGGGACGCTGACGGGTCCGCCGACTCCTCGTACCCGGGCGGGTGGGACAGCGACGCCCTGCTGGAGTCGACGTTCGTCCGGCGGGACGAGGTTCGCTGAGCGAGGTGCCCCGCAGACGCCGCGGGGCCGTCGTCGCGCCCGCGCTTTTCCGGACGACTGCGTCGCGTTCCCGGCGTGCGTGATGGGCTACCAGACGACTCGCCTGCCTGTGCCGCCCGCACACCTACCCGGGACGAGTCGGAAGGTGGCCCGATGACACGCTTTGCCCTCACCGGCGCCGGCGGCAACGTCGGTCGGAACGTGCTCGACGCGTTCGACGAGGAGGACGTGGTCGCGTTCACCCACTCCGAGCACGACGACCTGGACACCGAACTCCTCGACGTCACCGACGCCGAGGAGGTACGCGAGAAACTCGACGGCTTCGACGCCGTGGTACACCTCGCGGGCGCGCCCTCGCCCGACGCCTCCTGGGAAACGGTCTCCGAGCTGAACGTCCAGGGGACCAAGCACGTCCTCGACGCCGCCGTCGAGAACGGCATCGACAGGGTCGTGTACGCCTCCTCGAACCACGCCGTCGGGACGTACAACTGGACGGAGAGCGACACCGAGAGCATCACGCTCGGCTACGCGCGACCCGTCGGGGCCGACGCGCCCACGTCGCCGGACTCGTTCTACGGCGTGAGCAAGGCGGCCTGCGAGGACCTGACGCGGTACTACGCGAACCAGCACGACCTCGAAGTCGTCAACCTCCGCATCGGCTGGTACATGAGCGAGGACGACCTGCGCGAGGAACTCGACGCCGCGAGCGACGCCAGCGAAACCCGCTTCACGCGGGCGACCTGGCTGAGCCCCCACGACTGCCGGGATGTCCATCGGAAGGCGGCGACCGTCGACCTGCCGAAGAATCCGGTGACCGTCAACGCCGTCTCCCGGAACGACGAGCGGTTCCACTCGATAACCGAGACGATGCAGTTGCTCGACTACGAACCGCGCGACAACGCGGCCGAGACGCTCGACGGCTGACCCGGGGGACGCGCCGTCTCGTTGGGCGTCGACTGCTCGACGACGTACCGCATCCCCACCATCGGGTCGAGCAGGCTGTCGACCGGCGCGCGGTCGTCGCGGAGCACCGGCACGTCGTCGGTCGGCACGTCGGTCCGGTAGGTGGCTATCTCCGCCCGGAGGTCGACGCCCACGTCCCGCCGCTCGTTCCTGGCGTACAGCTCCTCGCGAGTCAGCAGCGTCGCGTTCTTAGTCGCCACCAGTTCGATGTTCTGGACGACGACGCCGCCCGTCGTCGGGAAACTGTACACGCGGGGGAACACCTTCGACACCGTCCGGTACTCGGCCCGGTAAAACTTCGAGGCCGGTCCGCTCGGCGCGGAGATGAGGTTCGCGAAGAGGACGCCGTCCGCCGCGAGGCGCCGCTCGGCGAGGCGCATGAACTCGACGGTGGTCAACTGGAACGGGACCTTGTCTTTCTTGTACGCGTCGAGGACGATGAGGTCGTAGGTCCGGTCGGTCTCCTGCAGGAACTGCCGGCCGCCCATCGTGTGGATGCGGAGTCGGTCGGACTCCTCGACGCCGAAGTAGCGCTTGGCGACGTCGACGACGACCGGGTCTATCTCCACCACGTCGACCGTCACGTCGTACTCGTCGACGAACCGCTTGGGACCCGTGAACCCGCCGCCGCCGACGAACAGGACCCGGTCGACGTCGTCGGTCATCAGGAGTGGCAGGTGGAAGTAGCGGGTGTACTCGAAGACGTGCCGGTCGGGGTCCTCCAGGTCCATCGCGCTGTGGCGCTGGCCGTCGAGGTAGAGCGTCCTGACGTCGCCGCGGTCGACGACCTGGAGTTCCTGGTAGGGGGTCTGGGTCTGGTAGACGACCCGCCCGTTGACCGAGACGCCGGCGGCGCCGCTTCCGGCCGCGACGACGAGGAGGACCGCCAGGGCGACGCTCCAGGTCGCTCGCTGGCGGCCGATGCCGGGGAATTCGAGCGCGACGGCGGTGCCGACCGAGAGGAGACCGAACACGAGGGCGATGTGCTCGACGGACAGCGACGGGATGAGGAAGAACGTCGTGGCGAAGGCCCCGACGATGCTGCCGACGGTCCCCACCGCGTAGACGTGCCCCGACGCCGCCCCGAGTCCCTCTTTCTCCGAGAGTTCGGCAGCGTACGGGCTCACGAACCCGAGAACGTACGTCGGCGGTCCGAACAGCAGCGTCACCGCCGGCAGCGAGGCGAACCGACTCGGGAGCGGAACCGCCGCGGCCGACCGCAACAGGACGTCGCCGGCGAAAATGAGGACGACGACGTACAGCGCCGTGCCGAGGAAGATTCGCACCATCCGGCTCCGGGAGGCGCGGTCTGCGGCGTGTCGGCCGCCGTGGTAGTACCCGAGGCTGAGCGCGGCCAGGAACACGCCGATGATGCTGCCCCACGTGTAGATGCTACTGCCGAACTCGGGGGCTATCATCCGGCCCGCGAGTATCTCCAGACCCATGCTCGTCACGCCCGAGACGAACACCGCGAGTTCCGGTCGGGTCACCTCGAACCGGGCGGACGAGAGCGGCGAACGGGAGGTCACTCGACACGATAGGACCCCGACGCTGTTAAGTGTTCGACGGATTCGACGGCGTGCCGGTCCGAACCGGTCGTTCCGGGGGTCCGGCGGACGCAGGACGTCGCGTCGAGGGGACGCAGGACGCTGCCGCGAGGAGGGACGCGACGGTCGGTCACCGACGGTATCGACGCCGACCGAAAGTGATAGTGGCGCGCTCCGAGAGCCACGACAGGATGCGCCTTGCACGAGTCCGCACCGACGACGGGGTGGTCACCGGCGAGTACGACGACGGCGACGTGCTGGTCGACGGGGCCGCCTACGCCGTCGGCGACGACGCGACGCTGCTGGCACCCTGCGAACCGACCGCGATGTACTGTGTGGGCCGGAACTACGCGACGACCCTCGAACAGATGGAGTACGAGCGACCGGACGCGCCAGACTGGTTCATCAAGCCGCCGGTCTCGGTACTGGCGCCCGGGGCGGACATCGAGTACCCCGCCTGGACCGACGAACTCACGTACGCCGGCGAACTGGCCGCCGTCGTCGGCGAGCGCTGCTCGGACGTGGACCCCGAGGACGTCGACGACGTCCTGCGCGGGTACACGGTGCTGAACGACCTCGACGCACTCGACCAGCAGGGACGGACCGCCAGGAAAGCGTTCGACGGGTCGGGGCCGCTGGGGCCGTGGATAGAGACGGCGGTCGACCCTACCGCACTGGAGATGACCACCCACGTCGGCGGCGAGAAGCGACAGGAGGCCAACACGCGGCAGATGCTGTTCGGCCCGCGCGAGGTGGTGTCGTTCCTCTCCGAGCGGTACACGCTCCAGCCGGGCGACGTCGTGTCGTTCGGGAGTCCCGCCAACCCGGGCCTGGTCGAACCCGGTGACGCCGTCGAAATCTGGTACGAGGGCGTCGGAACGCTGACGAACACCGTCGTCGAACCGACCGGGTAACGCGACGGCGGGGCGGCGAGACGACCGGGGGCAGCGCGTCGGGGAGCGACCGGCGGCACGCTCAGAGCGTCACCAGAACCGCCGCGTTCCAGGCGGTCACCGCCGCACCGACGACGGAGAGCGCCAGGGGTATCGCCACCCGACCGTCCGAGCGGACCACAGCCCAGACACCGCCGCACGCGAGGAAGAACGCGACCTTGAGAAACAGGAGGCCCCAGACGCCCGACGAGGCGACGAGCGGCCCGGCCACGGGGCCCGCCTCGGCGACGCCCACGGACTGGAGACCAAGGACGGTCGTCGCGGTGTCGCCCGCGCCGTAGAGGACTACCGCGGCGACCCAGAGCAGTCGCTCTCGCTCGCGGAGGGCGGCGACGCGCCCGGCGCCCGCGGGTATCACGACTGCTCAGACGGGAGACACTACATTGAATCACACGGTTCGGGACAGAATCCCCGTTTCGCGGGGAATCCACCACGCAAATGCCGATTTCGCACGGACCGCGAGAACTGTCGACACGGGCGAACGACTCGAAACCGGTCCGGGGCTCAGACCAGGACCACGACCAGCATCCCCGCTCCCAGGAGCGTCAGGACCGCGAAGGCGACGAAATCGACCGCCGGCGACACGTACGCGTCGCCCTCGAACTCGACGCCCTCGAACTCGACGCCGTCGCGGTGGTCGCCGGACATCGTCGGCAGTCGTCCCCGCCCGTACAAATACGTGCGCCTCCGAGTTTCAGTTCTGATACTGTCCCTCCCAGCGGGGGCGGATCGACCGGCGGCAGTCGAAACCGACGAGGGTTAACGGGAGCCACCCAGAGAGGACTGTATGTCCGGTCCGGACGCGTCGCCAGCGCACACGAACACGCGCGAACTGGTGCGGTTCTACCTGGTGGACCACGAGACGCTCCTCGGGAAAGTCATCGACGTCGCGCTGTTGCTCGTGAACGCCGTGTTCGTCAGCATCCTGGTGATAGAGACGTACCCGACCACCGCCGAGACGCGGCAACTGCTGTGGTCCCTGGAAATCGGCGCGGCCCTCGTGCTCCTGGTCGAGTACGTCCTCCGCCTGTACGGGGCGAGAAACCGGACGGCGGAGTTTTTCAACCCGTACACCGTCGTCGACCTGGTGTCGCTGTTACCGACGCTGGTGGTGCTGGTGTTGCCCTTGCCCGCCACCGCGATGAACATCGGCTTCCTGCGCGTCCTCCGCATCCTGCGAGCGCTGCGGTTCTACCGATTCACGAGGGACCAGAAGTTCTTCTTCGGCACCCTGTCGGTCGAGGCGCTCCGGGCGACGAAGCTCCTGTTGACGGTCCTGGTCGTGCTGTTCACGACCGCCGGCCTGTTCTTCAGTTTCGAGCACGCGGCGAACCCCGCCGTCTCGAACTTCGGCGACGCGTTCTACTACACGGTGGTGACGGTGACGACGGTCGGCTTCGGGGACATCATTCCCGTCACGGTCCTCGGTCGCTGGGTGACGGTGGCGGCCATCCTGGTGGGCATCGTCGTCATCCCCTGGCAGGCGAGCAAGATTATCAAGGAGTGGGCCCACCGGGGGAAAGTCAACGTCACCTGCCCGGTGTGCGGCCTGGCGTACCACGATTCGGACGCCTCCCACTGCAAGGCCTGCGGGAGCGTCATCTACCACGAGTACGACTCGCGCGAGTGACCCGGCCCGTCGCCGTCGGCGAGCGCCGACGAGAGCGTCGAATCCCCGGGACTTATCCGGCTCGTTCCCATCGGGACGGTATGGCTATTACGACCGGAGATACGGTTACGCTGGAGTACATCGGCCGACTGGACGACGGCACCGTCTTCGACACGTCCCGCGAGGACGTCGCAACCGAGGAAGGGCTGGCCAAGCAGCAACCCGAGCGCGAGTACGAACCCCTGACGGTCGACGTCGGCGCCGGCCAGCTCATCGAGGGCCTCGAAGAGGAACTCGTCGGGATGGAGGTCGGCGACACCGAGACGGTGACGATTCCGCCGGAGAAGGCCTACGGCGAGCGAACCGACGAGCGCGTCGCCGAGTACGAGGCCGCCGAGTTCGACGAGATGCTGCAGGGGGCCGACGTCGCCGAGGGCATGCACGTCCAGACCCAGCAGGGCGCGCCCGGCGAAGTCGTCCACGTCGACGACGACGTCGTCCGCGTCGACTTCAACCACGAACTGTCGGGCGAGACGCTGGAGTTCGAAGTCGAAATCCTCGAGGTCAACTGAGGCGACGTCTGGCGGCGTCACTCGTCCCAGGCTGACGCGTGCTGCCGCGCGTGGCGTATCCGGACCGGTCCGTCGTCGTCCGGCGTCACGCGTCAGCGCGAACAATATATTCACAGAATCCCTGAGTAGGGCATGGCTACGAGACAAGCGTTAGACGCAGAACTATTGGGACGGAACGTGAACTTCACCTACTCCGGGTCCTGGCTGGCGTACTCCATTCTCACTCTTCGCCTGGGGATGGGCTGGGTTCTCTTCCAGGGGGGCATCGTCAAGATTCTCGACCCGACGTGGTCGGCCGAGGGCTTCCTGCTCAACGCGATTCCGGAGGGGAACCCGTTCGGCGGCCTCTGGGCCACGCTGGCCACCGAGTGGCTGTGGCTCATCGACCCGCTGAACGCGTGGGGACTCACGCTGACCGGGCTGGCGCTCATGCTGGGCGCCCTGGTACGGTGGGCCGCGTTCTGGGCGGCGGTGATGATGCTGTTCTACTGGGCGGCGGCGCTCACCGGCGGCCTGCTCGCGGGTCTGCCCGTGGCCCACGGCTGGTTCGTCGACGACCACCTCGTCTACGCGCTGTTGCTGTTCGGCCTCGGCGCGTGGGGCGCGGGTCGCATTCTCGGACTCGACGCCTACATCGAGAAGATGGCGTTCGTCCAGCGGTACCCCGCACTCAAGTACGTCCTCGGGTGACCCAGGCGAGGACAGTTCCTCACGGGTGAATCCCCTATGCTCCCATTTTCGGGTGTCCTGTCCCGCTCACCCACGGGTAGGGAGTTCGCCGCCCTGACGTCGGCGGCTACGTCGTGCACGTCGCGTTCGTGGAGCGCCTCCCGCATCGGGAGATCATCGTGGCGCTCGTCGTGTCGCCCGGGGCGTCGTAGGTGTCCAGTTCCCAGAGAACCCCGCGGCGGAGGGACGGTGGTATCTCAAGCCACGGAACGCCTATACGTGCGAAGCGACTCCGGTACGTATGAACTACGAGAACGCCCTCGACAGGGCCCTCGACACGCTGCCGGACAGAAACGTCGAAGAATCCCGCCTCCGGATACCGGACCCCGCCGGCGAGTCGGACGGCGCGTTCACGCGCCTGACGAACCTCGGCGAAATCGCCGACGCCCTCGCGCGGGAGCCCCAGCACCTCCACCGGTTCATCCAGCGCGAGTTCGGGACCAACGGGCAGTTCCAGGGTGACCGCGCGCGCTACAACGGGTCGTTCAGCCTGGACGACTTCGAGACGGCCATCGACAGCTACGTCACCGAGTACGTCCTCTGCTCGGAGTGTGGCCTGCCCGACACGCGTCTGGTGACCGAGGACGGCGTCGACATGCTGCGGTGTGAGGCCTGCGGCGCGTTCCGCCCGGTCCAGAAGCGCGGCCGGAACGTCTCCTCGCGGCAGTCCCAGGAGGCGATCGAGGAAGGCAAGACCTACGAGGTGAAGATTACCGGGACCGGTCGGAAGGGCGACGGCGTCGCCGAGAAGGGCAAGTACACCATCTTCGTCCCCGGCGCCCGCGAGGGACAGGTCGTCACCATCCGCATAAACAACATCAGCGGGACGCTCGCGTTCGCGCAACTGGCCTGAGCCGGTTCGACCGCCTCGTCGCTCCACCGTCGTTGTGCCGAACGACCGCTGAATTCTGGACTGAACCGAACGACCCCTTCACTCGAAGCGGCTGGGCGGGAGTAGCAGCTCCTCGAGGAACGGCAGGTGCTTGGCGTTGTACAGTAATTTGACGTCCTCGGTCGCCGGTGCGCCCACGCAGGTCAACCGAGCACCGCGTTCGAGGGCGTCCTCGTCGAGTATCTGATTGCCCGGCATCGCGACGTCACCCTCCACGACGAGGACGGCGCAGTTCGAACACGCGCCGCCGCGGCAGGCGTACGGCCACGAGAGGTTCCGGTTCTCCACCGCCTCAAGGATGGACTCGCGGGGCTGGACGAGTACCCGCCCGTGGTCCTCCGCCGAGAGGTCGGCCTCACTGGCCTTCTCGAACAGGTCGTCGTCCCGGTGGTCCCAGTCGTAATCGTCCAGCACCTCGTAGTTGAGATACTCGACAGTCGACGTCTCGGACCGGGCCACCGGGGTCACGTTCCGTCCTGGGAGTTCGAAGCGCTCCAGTTTCGCGACCACGTCCTCGACGGGTTCGTCGCGGAACTGGTCCAGCCACTCGTCGATTGTCACGAGCGGGAGGTCGTACCACTCGGCCAGGTCACCCGGTTTCACACCCTGTTTGTACGCGATGGCGACCATGAGCCGCCGGGTCGCTTCTCTGCTCTCGGTCCCCCGCAGGAGTCGCTGGAGGTCGCTCAGGTCAGCCTCGTCGAGTCGGACCATACGGGAAAGTTGTTCGTGAATTGTTATGAATTGCGGGGGCGCAACGGAGGCGCACTGGTCTATCCCAACAGACGGAATCGGTCCTCTTCCCCGACGTCGGCCCGTATACCCGAACGACGCTCGACCGCGCCCGGGTTCCGCGAACGGACGGCGGACGGCTAGACGGCGTCGTCGCGGGCGTTCTGCACTTCGCGGTCGGAGGCCGCCCGGACCAGGTCTTCGGCGTCGTACACCACTTCCTCGCTCCCCTCCTGGCTCCGGACGACGACCGATGTGTTGTCCGGGGTCCACTCGGCGCGGTAGCCGTCCCGTTCTGCGGCGTCGAAATCCGACTGTGCGAGGTCGTATGCGAGCCGGTCAGTGTCGGTCGTTCCCAGCGACATGAGAGCGTTCGTGTGTCCGACGGCCGCACGGAAAGAGACAGGGGGTTCCGGCGGAAGACGAGAGGCGACGGTGGTAGAAGAGGGACGCCGGCCGGAGACGAGGGGCTACGGCGAAACATCTACAAACGAGGTGTCGGACGTTCAGGTGATGCAGCCCCAATCCCTGGTGGACCAGCTCGTGGCCCGGACGACCGCCGCGCTGGGGAGCCTGGCGGTCTCGCTGTTCGACGCCGCGCTGTTTCTCGGGGCCGTCCTCGTCATCTACCTCCCCGGACGGCTGGTGCTGCTTCCCGGGATGCGGCGCCTCCTCGACGAGCTCGCGGTCGACCAGTCGCTCGAGCTCCCGGTGCTGAAGGTCCTGCACGCCGCCATCATCCTCTTTTCGCTGTTCATCGCCACCGCCGCGTCGGGCGTGGCGAGTTACATTCAGACCACCGCCGCGTTCGCCGCGGCGGCGACGCTGGCGCTCGGGTTCGCCGCCCAGGACGTCCTCGGCAACTTCGTCAGCGGCGTGTTCATCGTCATGGACCCGAAGTTCAACATCGGCGACTGGATCGCCTGGAAGGACAAGGAAGGCATCATCGAGGACATCAGTTTCCGGGTGACGCGCGTCCACACGTTCGACAACGAACTCATCTCGGTCCCGAACTCGGAGCTGACCCAGAACGCGGTGACCAATCCGGTGGCCAAAGACCACCTCCGCATCGGCATGAACTTCGGCATCGGCTACGAGGACGACGTGGACCGGGCGAGAGAGGCAATCGTCGACGTGGCGCAGTCGCGGGAGGAGATACTGGACAGGCCCGCCCCGACGGTCTTTCTCACGGAACTCGCCGACTCGTACGTCGGCCTCACCGTCCGGTTCTGGATTTCGAACCCGGAGCGGACTGATTTCGTGCGCATCCGGTCGGAGTTCGCCCAGGCGGTCAAAGAGCGGTTCGACGAGGAGGGCATCGAGATGCCCTACCCCTACAGGCAACTCACGGGCACCATCGACACGCGGGAGGCGCCGCCCGCCGATGCGCCCGACGAGTGACGCCGAACGTCCTCGCGGTGGACGGTCGACGTCGAACGGCCTCGCGGTGGACGAGCGACGCCGAACGGTCTCGCGGTGGACGAGCGACGCCGAACGGTCTCGCGGTGGACGAGCGACGCCGAACGGTCTCGCGGTGGACGAGCGACGCCGAACGGCCTCGCCGAACACGACGGCGCGTCCGGGCACCCGAGACGTGGCATATCACGTCCGGTCACCCGTGACACCCCGCATCGCTTTCTGATTTCCGCCCCAAGGACACCGCATGGAGTACGAGACGGTTCGCGGTGTCTCGGTTCCCGAGGTCGGCCTGGGGACGGCCCGCATGACGGGGGCGACCTGCGAGAGCGCCGTGACGGCCGCCCTCGAACTGGGCTACCGGCACGTGGACACCGCCCAGATGTACGACAACGAGGCGGCCGTCGGCGCGGCCGTCGCCGCCTCGTCGCTGGACCGCGAGGACGTGTTCCTGACGACGAAGCTCCTCAGGACGAACCTCCGCCGCGAGGACGTGTTCAGCTCCGTCGAGACCAGCCTCGAAAAGCTCGGGACCGACTACGTGGACCTGCTGTTGATACACGCCCCGAGTCCGACGGTCCCCATCGAGGAGACGGTCGGCGCGATGAACGACCTCCAGGCGGAGGGACGCGTGCGCCACGTCGGCGTCAGCAACTTCAACGTCTACGGGATGGAGTCGGCCCAGGAGGCGTCCGAGACGCCGATTCTGACCAATCAGGTCGAGTACAACCCCTTCACGGACCAGACCGACACGCTGGCGTGGTGCCGGGAGAACGACGCGCTGCTCACCGCCTACAGCCCCCTGAACGTCGGGCGGGGGCTCGACGACGAGGCGCTTCGAGCGATAGCCGACCGGCACGGGAAGTCGCCCGCGCAGGTCGCACTCAGGTGGCTGGTCCAGCAGGAGCACGTGGTCACCATCCCGAAGTCCGCCCGGCGCGAGCACCTCGCCGAGAACCTCGACGTGTTCGACTTCGAACTCACCGACGACGAGATGGCGACCGTGTCCGACCTGTAGGGAGACTCGTCGCCCTCGCCACGGGGTACCGACTCCCTGCCAGCCGTCGACGGGCCGCCGGCGAAAAGAGAGGTCTCAATAGTCGGGCGACGGGACTGCCCGTATGGAGTTCTGTACGGTACAGGGGGCGACCGTACCGGCAATCGGTCTCGGGACGGCCCGGATGACGGCGGGCGAGTGCGAGCGTGCGGTCGGCCGGGCGCTGGAACTGGGGTATCGACACATCGACACGGCGCAGATATACGACACAGAGGCGGCGGTGGGGCTGGCGGTGTCGACGTCCGACGTCGACCGCGAGGACGTGTTCCTGACGACGAAACTCCACCGGACGAACCTCCGACGGACGGACGTCTTCCGGTCGGTCGACGAGAGCCTGGACCGACTGGAGACCGACTACGTGGACCTGCTGTTGATTCACGAACCGAACCGCGAGGTGCCAGTCGAGGAGACGGTCGGCGCGATGAACGACCTCCAGGCGGAGGGACGCGTGCGCCACGTCGGCGTCAGCAACTTCCCGGTTCGCGGGATGCAGGCCGCGACGAGCGCCTCGCGGACCCCGGTTTTCACCAACCAGATAGAGTACAGTCCCGCCCGGCGCGAGGAGGACGTGGTCCGGTGGTGCCTGGAACACGACGTCCTCGTCACCGCGTACAGTCCACTCGACGTGGGGCGGGTGCTGTACGACGAGACCCTCCAGGAGATCGGCCGGCGGTACGGCAAGTCGGCCGCCCAGGTCGCACTCAGGTGGTTGACACAGCAAGACGGCGTCGTCGCCATCCCGAAGGCGATTCGCCGCGAGTACCTCGCGGAGAACCTCGACGTGTTCGACTTCGAACTCACCGACGACGAGATGCTGCGGATATTCGACCTGACCGGGGGACTCACCCCCGAAACCCGCACGTTGCTTGGGCTGTGAGCTATCGGGGGTGTGAACGGCGCACTTGGACCCACCGCCGGGTTTTTACTCGCAACCGCTCGAACGTGGAGGCCATGGCCCCGATACGACGGGTGGTCATCGACCTCCTCAAGCCGCACGAACCGACGACGGTCGACCTGACACAGGCAGTGTCGGACGTCGAGGGCGTCGAGAGCGTGAACGCGACGCTCGTCGAAACCGACCAGGAGGTCCAGAACCTCAAACTCACCATCGAGGGGGAGGCCATCGACTACGACCTGCTCGCGGAGACGGTCGGCGACCTGGGCGGGAGCATCCACTCGGTCGACCAGGTGGTCTGCGGCCAGTACATGGTCGAAGAACGGCGGACTCCGCAGGACTAGATGAACCTCCAGACGCTCAAGCGCCTCCTTGCCAAGGAGGACGTCCGGTCGATATCCCGTCGGTACTTCATCTCGAACGGGTTCGACGGAACGCTCACGAGCATCGGCGTCGTCGTCGGGGCGTTGCTCTCGGGAGTGCCCGACGGCGTGACCGTCGTCAAAATCGCCACGGGCGGCGCTATCGGACTGGCGACGTCGGGAACCTGGAGCGTCTGGGAGATAGAGCGCGCCGAGAAGCGGTCGGAACTCGGACGCATCGAGGAGGCGATGCTCACGGACCTGAGCGACACCCGACAGCAACGCGAACGCGAGCACGCCAGGGTCATCAACGCCGTCATGAGCGGGGTCGGCCCGGTCATCGGCGTGTTGCTCCCGGTGTCGCCGTTCCTGCTCGAAGGGACCCTCCTGACGATGGTCGAGGCGACCACGGCGGCTGTCGCCGTCGGCGTGCTGTTGCTGTTCACGTTCGGCGCCTACATGGGGTCGATATCCAGCCAGCGGTGGTACGTCGCCGGTGTCCGGATGGGGCTGGCGGGACTGGTCGTCGCGGGATTGAACGTCCTCCTGCCGGGGTGACGCCGGACCGGATTACGCGTCGGCCTCGCGGCCGTAAGTCGCCCGGAGGTGGTCGAGAACTCCCTCGACGATGCCGGCGTCGTACGTCCAGAATCCGGCGTACGTGTCCGGACTCCGCTCCTCGGCGAGGAGGGCGTTCTCGTTGTCGGTCTCCCCGCCGTCGAACGCCAGGAACCAGACGCGGCCGATTTCGTCCGCCGTCTCCCGGTGGACGGTGACGCCGGGCAGGTCCGGCGGGTCCCAGTCGTCCCGACCGTACAGGTGGACGTCGACGTCCGTCTCCTCCCCGAAGTAGCGGTAGATGCGCAGTTGCGCACGCATGGCCGACAGCGACTGGAATCCGACGTGGAGTTCGCCGTGGCCGACCCGCCAGGCCCGGTCTTCTATCTCGCGGCTCGTCGCGAGCAGCTGGCGCCGGTCGAGCGAGGCGAACACGGTGTCGTCGAGCAACTCGAAGACGTTCCGGAAGCCGTCGTCGGGGGGCGTGCCGCCGGGCCGACGTATCGGCGGTTCGAGGAGGCGTTCGAGCACGCGCAGGCTGACCGCCCCCTCGAACCCGGCCGCGTCCGAGACGACGACGAACCCCTGACCGACCGGAGGAATCGGTTCGTACTCGACGGTGACGTTCCGGGTGCGGAACTGACCGGCGAGGTCCGGTCGCTCCGAGGGTGCGTACACGGTCAGCGTCTTTCGCTGCCGTTCGACGTTCGCAATCGTCTCGATGAGTCCCATATCAGGTGTGCGAATTGTTGTCGACGCCAGACTCCGTCCGCGTTTCGGCCCCCTCGAAGGTCTGGGTCCACGCCAAAAGCGTGTCGACGCTCTGCGTCAGCGAATTCGCGGGCGAGACGACGCCGTCGTCGCGGTCGTACGTGACGAGGGTCGCCGCTTCGAGTTTCGGGAGGTGGACGGCCCGGAGACTGCCGAGGACGTTCTCGCGGTCCGTCTGCGTGGCCGCCTCCGTCTCGTCT
Organism: Salinigranum sp.; assembly: GCA_041641795.1. Taxonomy (GTDB): domain Archaea; phylum Halobacteriota; class Halobacteria; order Halobacteriales; family Haloferacaceae; genus JBEPXT01. Next base: position 26,672 of record JBEPXT010000005.1, on the reverse strand, counting down.
GCGACCAGCCACCCCGAGAGGAGCGTCGCCAGATCCTCGACGGACGCCGGTCCCTGGTCTCGGAGATAGTAGACCGCGAACCGACGGTACGGGTCCGCGAGCGCGAGAAACACCTCGTCCGGGATGGCAGGGTCGAGTACCTCCTCGGGCGGCCACAGGTCATCCGTCATGCTACTGTTATGTCGGGGAGCGACGTAGAAGTACGTTCGGACCAGTGACGCGTGGTGAAAATCTCCCTCGCCCGGCCATCTGACGGCCGCGCGGCCGAGCGCGCGCCACAGTACCCGGGGGAACGAATCCCCGTCGACGGCCGGCCACCCTCGCGCGCAAAACGACGGGCCGCGTCGACCGTCAGAACGCGCGTGCGAGGAGGAGGATGATTCCGAGTGCTGTCGTGCTGAAACTGATGAGCAACAGCCCACCCGTGACCAGCAGCTGGGAACCGTCGACGAGGGGACGCCCGGCGAGAATTCCGGCGACGTCGACGCCGTGAAGCGCGAGCGCCGCCGGGTGGAGTACTGCACCGACCAGCGTCAGGGCTCCCACGAGGATGAGGAGGTACGCCGACGTCGACTCGGCATTCTGGCGCGCGTCGGTGAACTCACGAGACATTCGTGTACGAGTTTGTTCACGCAGGAATATCAATATTACTGACAGAACTAAGAGACGTTCGCCGGCAGCCGTGCTGGGGACTATGCGTCGGAATCGAACTCCAGCGCCACCGAGTTGATGCAGTAGCGCTGGCCGGTCGGTTCGGGGCCGTCCTCGAAGACGTGACCCAAATGGCCGCCGCAGTTCGAGCAGACGACTTCCGTCCGGCGCATTCCGTGGCTGGTGTCCTCCCGGAGGCTGACGCTACCGTCCTTCGCGGCGTAGAAACTCGGCCACCCCGACCCGGACTTGAACTTGGCGTCGGAGTCGAACAGTTCTGCTCCGCATCCGGCGCAGTGGTAGGAACCGTCGTCGGTCCGGTCGACGTGCTCTCCGCTGAACCGGGGTTCGGTGCCGCGCTCGCGGAGCACCCGGTACGCGTCGGGGGAGAGTCGCTCGCGCCAGGCCGCTTCGCTGTCGGGGACGTCTTCGGACATGAAACACCCCTAGGTGCTGAACGCAGACAGCCTTTACGCTCGACCGGCCGTCGCCGGGGCGGGACGCGACGCGGCGGACAGACTTCGACCGATTCGGCCGCAACTGGTCGCGCGAGGGCGATGCGGGCGGCCCCGAACGACCGCGCTGGAGCGACCAGAGCGATCCTTACCGGTCGCGCCGGAGCAGTTCGGGCAGTCGCAAGCGGTCCAGTTCGTCTCGCGTGATGTCGAGGACGGACGTCCGGGACAACCGCCTCGGCAGGGGCGTCGCGTCGGACTTCGCCAGGCCGTCCGGCCGGGTCGACCTCGGCGGCGTCGAATCCTCGACGAGGTCCTCCCAGGCGTCGACGGCGTCGTCGTACTCGGAGCGAGTCCCGGCGGCGTGGGCGTGCCCTTCCTCGAAGGCGAGTTCGAGAACGCTCCGTACGTAGGGGGTCGTTCCCTGCGCCCGGAGTCGGTCGTACTCGTCGTCGTCACCGTCTCCGAGGGCCGTCGCGACGCCCAGGGCGTACATCCGGCGGAGCGCCGCCCGGTCCGAGAGCGAATCCCAGTCAGTGCCGAACGTCCGCTCGTACATGCGGGGTCACACCTCGACCTTCTGTCTGGGGTCGACGACGAGGCCCCCCGCGCCGAACTCGATGGACCGGATGTCACAGTCGATGTTCGTCCCCCGCATCTTGATGACCTGGATGCCCCGGGTCATCCCCGTCGCCTCGAGGTAGTTGTGGAAGAACACGACGCCGTGTGCGAGGTAGTGTTCGTCGGAGTAGGAACTGGGGTCGGTCATCTCCGAGATGAGGAGCGTCGTCGCGTCGCCGCTCTTGAGCGCGGTGAGAAACCGCGTCATCTCCTCGGTCCCGTTGGTGAAAAACAGCCGAAGGAGCATCGTCGAGTCGATGACCAGGCGCTCTACGTCCCGGGAGTTGACGAACGCCACAATCTTGTCGGTGAGGCTCTGTACCCCGGACTGGGACCCGCTCGCGTACTTGCTCAGGGTGTGTTTGCCGCGGCTACTCACCAGGTTGATGAAGCGGAAGTTGTCCGTCCCGGCCAGTCGCTCGAAACCGAAGTCGAAACTGGACATGTCGTTTATCAGTTCCTCCTTCGTCTCGTGCATGGTGATGTACATGCAGGACTCCCCGTTTCTGAGACCCTCGGCGATGAACTGGGACGTGAACGTCGTCTTCCCGCTACCGGGGGGACCGCTCAACACGTAGAGCCGTCCGGGGAGGAACCCGCCGGCAATCAGGTCGTCGAATCCACTTACGCCGCTCCGGATGCGCATGTTTCAATCTCACGAAGACCCCAATTAACGGTTTCGTGCCGGTTATCACGCCTGATACCGGCTTCGCTCACGTTCGCCGGACCGGGACGCCGGGGAGTGAGAGGAGGTCCGAGAGCGTCGGAATCTCGTAGGTGGGCGATGCCTCCAGCGTCAGGTCCGCCCGGTGTGGACGTCGCACGAACGCCGAGTCGATGCCCACGTTCTCGGCGGCCTGGATGTCGCACTCGCTGTCGCCGACGAACAGCGCGTTCGACGCCCCGAGGTCCGAGAGCGCTCGCTCCACGTAGTAGGGGGACGGTTTCTTCCGGTCGAGGCTCTCCAGGGTCGGTTCGCGGGCGTAGACGGCGTCGAACGCGTCCCGGTAGCCGAACGTGTCGAGGAAGAAGTCGATGGTCTCCATCTGGTTGCTGCTGACGATGCCGCGGGGTGCGTCGACCGAGCGAACCGTCGTCGCGTCGTCGTACAGCGTGAGGACCCCGTCCCGTACGGCCCGTCGCTGGGCACGGGACGCGCTTCGCTCGCGCTCTCGCCAGAACTGGTCCGGGTCCAGACCGTACCGGTCGCAGACCGCGCGGACCTGCGCGGGAGAGGGTCCGAACGCCATCTGCTCGACGTCCGACGGGTCGGGGTCGGGAACGTCGGCGGCCTGGAACGCCTGCCGGGCGGCGTCTGACAGTCGTTCCATTCCGACGGGGCGGACCAGGACCCCGTCGTGGTCGAAGACCACAGCGTCGTAGGTCATCACCCCGACGTGCGCCGTCCACCCACATGCCTCCATCGACTCGTGTGAGCGTGCGTCGGGCGGCGGGATGCTACGGCAGGATTGGCCGGAGGTTCCGCTCGGGGTGTGTAAGGTTTTACCGCACCGGGGTCTCACACACCGACGATGAACGACCAGTACTACCGCAGACAGGCCGGGTCCTCGCGGCCCAGTCGACATCGGGGGGTGGCCGGGTGAAGACGCCGGTGGGCGTCGTCGGCGCCGGGGCGGCGGGCGTCGGGGCGGCCTACGCCCTGCGAGACACCTACTCCGAGGTGACGGTCATCGAGAAGAGCAGTGGCGTCTCGGGTCGTGCGGCGACGCGCCGGCGCAACGGCTGCCGGTACGACCACGGGGCCAACTACCTGAAGGACGCCGACCGGCGGACGAAGACGCTCCTGGAGTCGCTGGGAACGGAGGGGCTGGACACCATCTCGAAGCCCGTCTGGACGTTCGACCGGACGGGACGCATCGAGCGGTCCGACCGCCAGGAGGAGAAGTGGACCTGGGAGGCCGGCATCACCCAGTTCGCCAAGCGCGTTCTGGAGGAGGCGGACGCGACGGTCGAACTGGAGACGCGCGTCGAGAGCATCGTCCACGAGGCGGGCCACTGGCTGGTGGTGGTCGACGACGGCCGCCGCCTGGGGCCGTTCAGTTCGCTGTTGCTGACGCCGCCGGCGCCACAGACGGCGGGGCTGTTGTCCAACACGGGCTACCAGGACGAGCACCTGGCCGCCCTCCGGGAGGCTGTCGGCACGGTGTCCTACCGGAGCGTCCTGTCGGTGGTCCTCCACTACCCCTTCGAACTCGACGTACCATGGTACGCCCTGGTCAACACGGACAAGGAACACGACGTGGGGTGGGTCTCGCGCGAGGAGTGCAAGCCCGGGCACGTGCCGCCGGGGGAGGCGCTCCTGGTCGTCCAGATGAGCCCCGAGTGGTCGGCCGCTCACTTCGAGGACCCCCTCGACGAGGTGGCCGACGCCGCGGCCGCGTCGGTTGCCGACCTGGTGGGAGACGACGTGCTCCGGGAACCGGACTGGGTCGACGACCAGCGCTGGCGCTACGCGCTGCCGAACGACGCAGCCCCGTCCTCGGTGATTCGGCGAGGTGAACCGGACGGCCTGTACTTCGCCGGCGACTGGGTCGCGGGAGAGGGACGCGTCCACGAGGCGTTCTGGAACGGCGTCGAGGCGGGCGAGCGAATCGGCGAGACGCTCTGACGGCGTCGCGCAGGGGTGCCGTGGCGGGGCGAGCAGGCGGCCCGGGACCGGTCGCGGGACGGTGGACCGCACACCCGCCGTGTTCGCCCCGCGGCGACGCTCAGGTCACGGGGGGTCTGGTCCGGTATGGTATTTGAACGTCGGGGGGCGAGACGGTCGCTCTGCCGTTAGGCCTCGTGAATCTTCTCGCCGCGGTTGAGTCGTTCGGCGATGCGGAACGTCTGCTCGCCGGCCCGGCGAGTCGGGGTGTGCGCCGACAGGTAGCGGGCGGTGGCGACCAGGTGGACGCGGGCGCGGGACCCGTCGTCGCCCGCCAGCGAGTCGTACTGCCGGAACGCCGCTTCGAGGTTCTGTCGGGGGTGGAACCCGGCGTCCTCCCGGAGCAGCGCCTCGCCCAGGCGGCGCTTCAGTCGCGCGACGTCGCCGCCGGCCGCCAGGTACTCCGCAGTCGCGCGCCCCGCGCGGTCCACTTCGCCGTCGGCTTCAACTTCGAACGTCTCCACGAGTTCGTCGAGGACCGCGTCCGGGGCCCGGTCGCCGTCCGGGTCCGGTAGCGGCGCGGGCGGGGTGTTGAGAAACCGGTCGAGGTAGACGCTCGCCGCCGCGTCGAAGACGCCCCGGTACACCGCCGTCGCGTCCGTGCGCCGGCTGAGGCCGCACACCGCGTTGGCGTAGGTGTAGGTGTGGTGGACCGTGTTCCAGTCGGCGAACTCGTTGGACGTTCCGAACTGTGCGACGCGTCGGGCCGCGGCGTAGGTCACCGTCCGGGCGAGTTCGGAACTGGTGGCCCCCGCTTCGACGGCGTCGGTCACCGCGTCGAAAATCGCCGCCGGGTCGTCGCCGAGCAGTTCGTCGACGAAGCCGTCGGGTTCAGTCCACGTTCGCTCCCGGCCCGCGGCGACCAGGTCGGGCAGTTCCGCCGCTGCGTCGTCGCACAGCCGGGCGACGTCCACCGGCTGGCGCCACGACGACTGCTCCTCGGCGCGGGACGCCGACGCGAGGCCCGGAACCAGACTCGGGAGAACGTCGTCCGCGCGGTCCCACCCGACGTGGTCGAGCGTCTCGAAGGCCTTGTTGACGAAGTCCAGTCGATGGCCCCCGTCCAGGTAGCGGTGGTCGGTGGCGGCGGCGACGAGCATCCCCGCGACGACCGATTCACCGAGGTCGGCGGCAATCGCGGCACGCAACGCGCGTTCCGCGCCGTCGGAGTCCCGCACCTCGATGTTCTCCCGGAACCACTGTTCGAGGCGGTCGGCCGACGCGTCCTGCGTCGACAGCGGCTCCTGGACGAAGAAGGGCGGTTCGCCCGCACACTCGTCTGCCACCTCCGCGAGTCCGGTGTAGAGCGCCCGGGGGCGGTCGGCCGGTCGAACGTCGTCGAGAAGGTTCGTCGTGACCGCCAGCGTGGTCAGGCCGCGCCCCCACCCGTCCTGCCGGTAGTGCGTGCCGAACTCGACGCCGAGCGTCACCGGGACGGTGTCGGGGACGCCCTCGTCTGCCAGTCCGAGAACGGCCTTCGCAATGACCAGGGGAAGGTCCTCCTGCAGGCCGTGTTCCAGGCGGTTTCGCCAGTGTTCGTCCGGAGGAACGTCTCGCTCGGGGTCCGGGTCCAGGTACAGGTCGTCGCCGCGAACCTCGACCGGATAGGTGCGGACGTCGTCCGCGAACGGGTCGAACGTGTCGCCACAGGAAATCTCGAACCGGGCGTGGTGCCAGGGGCACGTCAGGATGCCGTCGTCGACAGAGCCGTCCGTGAGGGGAAACCCCATGTGGGGACACCGGTTGTCGGTGGCGTAGAACGCCCCTTCGTGGTAGAAGAGCCCGATAGAGCGACCGCCAGCGCGTACCACCTGCGGGCTGTTCTCCCGTACGTCGGCTGCCGAAGCGACCCGAACGAAGTCGTCCGGGGAGGAGGTTCGTGACACGGTTGGATAGCACCTCGCGCTGGAGAGCGTCCCCGGGTCTCGTCCGGGCAGACTGGTGTCGCGGCCGGGGGAGAACGGGGTCGAGTGTAGCTCCAGTCGCGCGTGCTAGACATACGGTCACAGCATATAATCCTGTGCCGTCGAATCGCTGTCGCAACCGTCGCGTCGTGACAATCCGACCGGAAGTTGGTACGGTCGACGCCGAATCATGGGTGTGATTAGCACACGTGGTGAGGGAGTGAACACGTCCCTCGGCGGAGAGGTTTTATCGTCGTCGGCCCTATCAGAAGGACGTGTCCTCACTGACCGTCCGTATCGACCCGCACGTCCACTCGGAGGGGTCCTACGACGCCTCGGACCCAGTGGAACTGCTGCTGGAACAGGCGGCCGAAATCGGCCTCGACGCCATCGTCGTCACCGACCACGACGTCATCCACGAGTCGAAACGAGCGGCCGAACTGGCACCCCTGTACGGACTCGTCGGCATTCCCGGCGTGGAGGTGTCTACCGCCGACGGCCACCTGCTGGCGCTGGGCGTCGAGGAGATGCCCCCCCGCCGAGCCCCCCTCGGCGAGACGGTCGAATGGGTCCGGGAACGGGGCGGAATCGGCGTCGTCCCTCATCCCTTCCAGCGAAGCCGACACGGCGTCCGGCGGCGCAACCTGACGGACTGTGACGCGATAGAGGTGTACAACTCCTGGCTGTTCACGGGGTACAAGAACCGGCGCGCGCGCCGATTCGCGACGGCGAACCAGTACCCGGGCGTGGCCGGGAGCGACGCCCACAAAGTCGAGTACGTCGGGCGCGCGTTCACAGAAATCGACATCCCGAACCAGTCCCGCGAGGACCTGACGGCGGAGGACGTGCTGTCGGCGATTCGGGACGGCTCGACGGCCATCGACGGGCGGCGACAGCCGTTCCGGACCTCGGGGCGTCACTACACGATGGGCGCGGCCCGGAAGAGCAGTTACTGGGCACGCGTCGGCGCCCGGAAGGGCGGGTCCGCGGCGGTCACCGGCGTCCGGACCGGCGTGCAGTTGCTGTCGACGCTGATGCCGTTCTGAGAGGGTTTCGCGTTCTGTTGTGGGTGGCGCTCGCCGCTATCGGTCCGAGCCGACGAGGTCCTCGTACCGGGCGCCGGTCTGTTTGAGCCGTTCGGTCGAGTAGAGGCGCTCGTGGGGATACGGGAGATGCTCCCCGGCCAGTTCGTCGATTTTCTCGTCGACGGCGCCGGCCTCGCGCCCGTGAATCATCGTGAACAGGTTGTAGCGCCAGCCCTGCTCCAGGCGGCGCGGGCGGTGGTAACACAGCGTCACGTACGGCAGGCGGCCGACTTCGACCCCCCGGTCGTCGAGTTCGTCGTCGGGCACGTCCCAGACCACCATGCAGTTCGCGGTGAACCCGGTGACGACGTGGTTGACGATACACCCGATGCGCTTGATACAGCCGTCGTCGAGGAGCGACCGGACGGCGTCGAGTACCGCGTCCGTGTCGGCCCCGATTGCCTCGGCGACGTCGCGGTAGGGCGTCGCCGTGAGCGGGAACCCCTCCTGCACTTCGAGCAGCAGGTCGGATTCCAGGGGCGTCAGGTCGTCGCGCGCGTCCTCGGTGACGTGGGTCGCGGCCACCGCGTCGCCCGAGAGACTCTCGTGGGCGAACCGGTCGGTGTTCACGACGGGGAACTCCAGGCTGATGTAGTAGTCCCGGAGCATCGGCAGGTTCAACAGGTCACACCCGGTTCGCTCCGCGACGTCTGCGAGTATCCGGTCTCGCTTCTCGCGCGACCCGGCGGTCACCACGAACCACATGTTCCACTCGTGGTCCCGTCGGTAGTTGTGGTTCACCTGGCGGTAGCCGTTGACGACGTCCGCGATTTCCTCGAACCGGTCGGGGGGCGCTTTCAGGGCCGCGAGCGTCGAACTGCCGATGACCGGGGGGTTCAACACGGGGCCGAACCGGCGGACGATACCGCGGTCCCGCAGTCGACGCACCCGGGAGAGCGCCTCGGACTCCGAGACGCCGAGGGTGCGCCCCACCGTCCGGAACGGTCGTTCCTCGACCGGGAAGCCGCTCTGGTACTCGTCGACGAGCACGGCGTCGACCTCGTCCAGGGCCGCCCGCCAGTCGCCGTCGCCCTCAGCGGAATTCATCGGCGAGCGTTAGGACCGGTCGAACCTACGACTTTCGGGTCGAGACAGGGGTGGGCCGGGCGGGGGGAATGAGGACAGTCACCCGCGGGGACGTCCACCGACGACAGCCCCAATCCGACGGTTTTTGTAACGAGCCCCCTTCGTCCCGACGAGACGCGATGCGAACCGACATCGTCGCCGCCCTCCGCAGGGTGGCCACCTCGTACGTGCTGGTCGTCGTCCTCGGACTGATCGTCGGGCTGGCGATTGCGCCCGTGGTCTGGGGTCCCGGAGCGCAGACCGACGGTACTATCGCCGTCGTCCCAGTCGAGGGCGCCATCGACGGCGGCACCGCCGCGGCCTACAGCGACGCGATGCAGCAGGCCCGGTCCAGTTCGAGCGTCGAGGCTGTCGTCCTCCTGTCGAACAGCGGCGGCGGGTCCGCCCCGGCCAGCGAGAGTATGTACCTCGAGACGAAGCGGACCGCCCGCGAAATGCCGGTCGTCGCCAGCGTAGATTCGTCGGCCGCGTCGGGCGCGTACTACACGGTCGTCCCGAGCGACTACATCTACGCAAAGCCGGCGTCTATCGTCGGCAGCGTCGGCGTCCGGGCGACGCTCCCAGAGGAGAACGAGCCCAACGACGCGTTCGTGACGACGGGGCCGAACAAGCTCACGGGAGCCGACCAGCTCGAGTACTACGCCGTCATCGAGTCGATGCGGCGGGCGTTCCTCAACGCCGTCTTCGAACAGCGAGCCGACGACCTGACGCTCTCGCGCGCCGACGTGTCCCAGGCCCAGGTGTACGCCGGGTCGCAGGCCGTCCAGAACGGGATGGCCGACGCCATCGGCGACCGGCGCGCGGCGGTCCGGAAGGCCGCCGAGATGGCCGGCCTCGACGACTACCGGGTTCGCGTGCTCCGGAACGACGGCGCGACGATTCAGTTCGTCTCGCGGGGGAACTACCTGGCGTCGGCCGCCGAGAACAAGACCATGGTCGGGCCGGAGTACCTCGTCAGCAACCGGAGCGGCGCACCCACGTTCCTCATGGTCCAGGGGTCGTACCTCGCGGGGCCGGTGCCGACGAACGACGGAGGGACCCCGGGTGCGACGGGAGGCGAGACGCCCGCCCGGTCGGGTAACGCTACGGTACAGGCTACTGCCGCCCGGTCGGTCGACGCGACGGCACAGGCTACTGCCGCCCGGTCGGTCGACGCGACGGAGGTGAACGATGCTGCGTGAGGTCGCCGCCCGCCTCGCGGTGTTCGCGCTGACTATCGCCGTCGTCGTCGGGACGGCTACCGTCGCCCCGCAGGTCGTCGACGTCGGCGACGGCGGAGACGCCGGGGACGCCGGGCCCCCGCCCCTGGAAATTCCGGAGTACGACGCCGCGTCGCTGGCGGCCACCCCGTCGCCCGCGAGAGGGGAGATCAAACCGTCCGCGGATCCCGGTCGCGGCCTTGTCGTCGTCGACGCGGCGCACGCCAACGGGATGGACCGGGAAGACATCGCGCCCGTCGTCGACGCCCTCGTCCGGAAGGGCCACCGCGTGGAGTTCACGGACGACGACGAGGACCTCGGTCCGCAACTCAACAACGCCAAGGCGTTCGTCGTGGTCGACCCGGGGCGCGAGTTCCCCGACCAGGACGTCAGGGCGGTCCAGCGGTTCACCGACCGGGGGGGCCACCTCCTGGTCGCCGGCGAACCAACCCGGAGGCAGATTGCGGACACCGGCGGCAGGATATCCTCGCGGGAGAGCAAACTCACGACGCTGCTGTCGGCCTACCGGATGAGCGTGGACACGCAGTACCTGTACAACCTGGAGACCAACGGCGGCAACTACAAGCACGTCGTCGCCGACCCCCCGCGCAACGCCGACCTGGGCGACGTCGGGCGAGTGACGCTGTTCACCGCCGCGGAAGTCGAGAGTCGGACGGGACGGACGCTCCTCAGGACTGCCCGGGGGACCCGGCGCGCGGACTCGGACGCGACCCGGCGGTATCCCGTCGCAGTCCGGCAGGAGAACGTGCTGGTGCTCGGGGACTCGACGCTCATGCGTCCGGGTCGGTACAACGTGGGGGACAACGAGCGATTCCTCGGCCACGTCGTCTCCTTCCTCCTCGAGGGAGAGCGCGTCAACATGGCGTGAAACCCGGACCGCGCCCTGAAGACACCGGCAGGCGGCCGATATGGTCGTGACCGGGCCGCTTTTGCCCGGAGGGTCCTAACCCCGGCCCATGTCACGAGCGACGCGCGAATTCGGCGAGTGGCCGCTCAAGCGACTGATGACGGAAGTCGTGGGGTCGGGCAAGAAGTCCGCCGAGGACATGACCCGCGAACAGGCCCGGGAGGCCCTCCGGCGCATCTTCGCCGGGGACCCGGACCCCACGACGCTGGGGGCCTTCTGGCTGGCCAACCGGTGGAAGCACAACACGCCCGAGGAGCTGGCGGCGTACGCAGACGAGATGGCCGAACACGTCGAGTACGCCGCCCCGTCGGTCGACCCGGTCGACTGCGGCGCCAACTACGACGGCAAGGGGGAGACGGCCATCCTCGGCGTCGCCGCCGGCGTCGTCGCCGCGGGGGCCGGGACGCCGGTCGTGACCCACTCGGGCGACCGCGTCCCGACGCAGAAACAGGACGCCTACAAGCACGTGCTGGACGAACTCGGCGTCCACACGGAACTGACCCCGAACGACTCCGCGGCGATGGTCGACGAGACGGGCTTTGGCTTCTACTACCAGCCAGCCTTTAATCCGGTCGTCCACGACCTGTGGGAGCGACGCGACCAGATGGGCGTCCGGACGTTCCTCAACACTATCGAAACCATCGCCAACCCCGCCGACGCGGACGTGCACCTCGGGTCGTTCTACCACCTGGCGTTCGCCAGGAAGATGGTCGAGACCTTCGAGCGGAGCGAGCACCACGACCTCGGGCGGGTCATCATGTTCCAGGGGATGGAGGGGTACGACGACATCCGCCCCGGCTACACGAAGGTGGCCGACTGGACCGACGGCGAGTTCGGCGACTACGAGATAGAGACGGCCGAGTACGGTATGGACTTCGAGTACGACGACCTCGCGGTCGACGGGGACGACGTCGCCGGGGAGTCGGCGCGCATCACCCGCGAGGTCCTGACGGGGGAGCGGACCGACCGGTTCTACGACGCCGCGGCGCTCAACGCCGCCTTCCGCATCTACGCCCGCGACGACGCCGCGACGCTCGACGAGGGCCTCGAACTGGCCCGCGAGGCCATCGCCGACGGGAGCGCGGCGGCGGTTCTCGAGGACCTGCAGGCGTTCTGACCCGCGGCGTCGGCGTCTGCGTTCGCGGACGGTCCACGCGAAAATCGGGCTGGGTGACGTCGCGCGAAAACCGCACTCGCGGGCGGTCCGACCCGCGACGTCACCGGGCCAGCAGGCCCACCGCACCGAGGGCGAGGACGATGCCCAGGACGTCCACCGGGTCGAGCGACTCGCGGAGGACCACCACGCCCAGGACGACGGCGACCACGAAGTACAGCGCCGTGACCGTGCTGACCACCGAGACGCGCCCGATCTGTAAGCCCACGTAGTAGAAGACGGACCCGATACCGGTCGCCACGCCGGCCGCGAGTGCGTACCCCAGCCCCGGACCCGCGAACTGGAAGGGAACGTCGGTCCAGAGCAGATAGCCGAGGCCGACCGCCGCCCCCGTGAGATACGAGATGACGAGGACGACCTCGGGTGCGAGCCACCTGGTCGCCAGTTTCGTGAACAGGGCCCAGAATCCCCAGGCCGTCGCGCCCAGGAGACCGAACGCGAGCGCGCGCATCAGCGACCACCCGCGGTGGTGTCTCTGACGACGCTCATCGCGTGCCGGCCTCCGCAGCGTCCTGTAGCGGGAGGGCGACGCCGACGAGCGTCTGCCCGGCGGTGGTGGTCGCCTCCCTGGCTATCGAGTAGACGAACCCGGCCCGGTCGGTTTCGACGACCTGTAGCTCCTCGTAGGTGGTCGGGTCGACGACGCGTCCCAGGCGGTCGCCCGCGCTCACCTGGTCGCCCAGCGAGAGGTCCGGCGACGGGTGAAAGAGGCCCGATTCGCTCGCCTTCACGCGGCCGAGGTGGTTCCGGGCGACCGTCGGCGAGTTCAGCGCGGGCGGGTCGCCGTCGAGCATCCCGAGGTGCCTGAGGACGCCGAAGACGCCCGTCACGCCGTCCCGAATCGCGGGCTCGACGAACTGCTTGTTGTGCGCGAGTTCGGGCGTTATCGAGGGGATGCCCGCCCGCGTGGCCGCGACCCGGAGTTTCCCCTCGAAGCTCCGCTTCGACCACTCCTCGTCCGCGTCTTCCCCGGCGGCCTCGGCCAGGAGGAACGCCACGCCGAACGCCTCGGCCAGGGAGCGACAGGCCGCGTCCCCCTGCAGATACACCGTGTGCGTGAGCATCTCGGGACTCCCGGTGTGCAGGTCGACGATGGCGTCCGCCTCGCCGGCGTACTCCCAGAGCGCGGCCGCCATCCGTTCGTGCAGACTCCCGTCCGGGTCGCCGGGCCAGACCCGGTTCATGTTCGAGTTGACGGCGTCGAGAGGTTCCGGGGCGGTGTAGGACACGCGGTCGAACGTGACCGGGTCCGCCACCGGAACGGCGACCAGGCGACCCGCCAGCGACTCGTGGTCGAGTCGCTCGTGGACCCGGCGCAGCACCTCCGCACCATTTATCTCCCGGCCGTGCTGGGCGGCCTGGACGTACAGCGTCGGGCCGTCGGTCGACCCCCGGTAGGTGTGGACCGTCGTCCGGATGGGGACGCCCGAGGGAAGTCTGGCGAGCGTCACTCGCTCGGCAGTGTGCATACGAGTCACTCGAACTGGCGGCCCTTGTACCTGCGGGGCGAGCAGTCGGCGCCGCCGTCAGTCGGGACACCAGCAACGTTTTGGGTCGTCCCGCCATGAACCGGTCCATGGAGAACGAGGAGAATCCGACGGCGACGCTACACACGAGCGAGGGAGACATCACCATCGAACTGTTCGAGGACCGGGCGCCCCGGACGGTGGACAACTTCGTCGGCCTCGCGACGGGGGAACAGGAGTGGGAGGACCCGAAGACCGGCGAGACGCGGACGGACCCGCTGTACGACAACGTGCTCTTTCACCGCATCATCGACGGGTTCATGGTACAGACCGGCGACCCGACCGGAACCGGCCGCGGCGGGCCGGGCTACACCTTCGACGACGAGTTCCACGACGAACTCACGCACGACGGCCCGGGCGTCGTCTCGATGGCGAACCGCGGCCCGGACACGAACGGGTCGCAGTTCTTCATCACGCTCGACGCGCAACCCCACCTCGACGGCCGCCACGCCGTGTTCGGCGAGGTCGTCGACGGGATGGGCGTGGTCGAGGACATCGCCAGCGTCCCGACCGACGGCGACGACAAACCGGTCGAGGACGTCGTCCTCGAATCCGTGACGATAGAGCGCTAACCGACAGCGAAAAGTCCGAACGGACCGTAGCCGCGTTCGATGAGCGAGGAAGCCGTGAAGCCGAGCGACTTCGGCGGGGAAGGGCCTCCGGTGTCGGAGAAGCCGTACAAGATAATCTTCGAGGCGAACAAGTGCTTCGGCGCCGGTCGGTGCGCCGAGGCGTCGGACAACTGGGAACTGGACCTGGAGACCGGACTCGCCCGGCCCAGGGCGTACTACGTCTCCGAGGAGGAACTGGAGGAGAACGTCCGCGCCGCCGAGATGTGTCCGGCCAAGAAGGGACGGGGCGTCATCCACGTCGTGGACCGGCGGACCGACGAGGAAGTCGCCCCGGACCCGCACGGCGACGGGACCCTCAGCGTGGACTGGTAGCCGCGAACGGTCACGAGACGAGACCGAAACCCACTTGCGGCGAACCGGGAAAGTGGCACACGCGCGAGGGTGGCTGAGCCTGGCCAAAAGCGGCGGACTTAAGATCCGCTCCCGTAGGGGTCCATGGGTTCGAATCCCATCCCTCGCATCCTCGACGACCGACGATTTCTCATCCACCCACTCGGGCTATCGGACAGCGACCGTCTCGCAGTCGAGACGCGGGTGAACGGCGACGCTTCGAGCGACCGGACCGCCCGCAGTCCGGAACGTTGTGCTCGAACGCAATGTAGTTCGGGTGACAGAAAGGAAAGATACTCAACCCTGGCTAATTAGATGTAATTACACCCGCCATGAGTCCACTCCCGCCCCACGCGCCGACCTGGACCGACCTGGTACTCGTAGTGATGGGTGCGGTTCTCACCGTCGGTCTCGGAATCAGCGCCGTCTCCAGCGTTCCGCTTCGGGTCGCTGGAAGCATCAGTTCGCTCGCCGCCGTGGCGACGCTCCTGGGAGGGATGGTGCTCAATCCGGACGGCCCGGAGCGAGAGTCCGGACCCGCGGACCCCGAAAAGTAACCCCGGAAGCAGACCGGGACGACCCGACCGCCGGACGCGACGCTGTTCTCGTCGTTTTCGACTCGACGACACTCCGAGATGCCAGGTTTCGCCTCGCGGTTCGCAGACGCGGCGCTCGACGGCGTCGTGACTCCGTCTCTGGTACGAAAGGAAAGCGAAAATCGGTCGCGGGAAAAAGCGCGACCGACTGCCGCCCTGATTGGTCCCCGCTGACGCTTCGGCCCTCCAAGACGAAGCGTCATCTACAATGTATTCACACAGATACTTAAGCGTAGTGTCCACGGCATCACACCCCGGGTGTGGGCGAGAGTGCGCGTGGTTCGGTGATATCTGGAAATACAGAAAACGGAGACTTATGTAATTGTCTTAATATTTTGTCGAGTGAGTCGGTCCGGATAACCCGGAGTCGGCGCGGTCGACGCCCCCGAATCCGACCAGGTAGCGGTCGTGACCGCACCCGGCGCTCGAACGCAACGCGTTTTTCTCGGGGGGGCTACTGGATACCCACATGTCTGAACTACCGGACCGCGTCTACCGGGCGTTCCGGGACCACGCTTCGTTCGAACGCGTCGACGAGGACGCCTTCGAGTCCCTGACGACTGCCTTCGAGGCCCGCGTAGCGGTCACGCCGAAGGAAGACGGCGTTCTGACGTTCGCCGTGACCGTCCGGGTGCCGATGCTGGACGCCGTCACGGCCGACTCCGTCGCGCCGGTCGTCGAAGACGGCTGGTTCGAGACGTTCCAGTTGCGGATGGAGGACGTCGGAGGCGTCACCAGACGAGACCGGGACGTCTCACCGGCGGTCCGCCGCGAGGACGACGCGGCGGTGGTCGAGATGTCCTTCGAGGACCGCGACGAGCGTCGCGGGGTCGACGACGCCGGGGCGCTCATCGACTACGTTGAAGGGACGTACGTCCAGGGTATCATTCCCGGCTACGAGTACACCGACCCCGTGTCCGAACTGCTCTCGCGGGCGTACCAGTCATCCGAGGACGGGTGAGTGAACCCGGGGGCGCGAGGTCACGTCCGCGACTGGCGGTGCGCAGCTACGAAGGCGACGGGATACGGAATTCGCGACCCGTTTGCTATCCGTCGCGCGCGAGGGAGGTGACCGAAGGCGTGACCCGTCGCTGTCCAGAGCGCCCACCCGGGACGCGTCCGCCGGGGAGTTTCGGCCCGGCAACGCGACAGCGAGTCGATTCGGACCGGGTCAGTCCATGGCGATGTACGTCTGCGTGTCCTCGATGCCGTCGATGTCCTGGACGGCCGCGGCGATGGTTTTCACGTCGCCGGGGCCGTCGACCCGTGCTTTCAGGATGAAGTCGACGTCGCCGGCGACGATGTTGACGGACTCGATTCCCTCGTCGACGTCGGTAATCGCCTGTTTCAGCCGGTCGACGTCGCCGGTGCTGGCCTTCACCATGATGTAGGCGGTGACCACGGTCAGTCACCCCCCGCCGTGGTCGCCATCTGTTCGCCCACGACCAGTTGCCGAACCTCCCCGAGCACGTCGAAGTCCGCGAGCACCGCGACCCGGTCGCCCGTCTCCAGAGAGTGGTCCGAGAGCGGGATGGAGAGTGATTCGCCGGCCTTCCCGAAGGCGAGGATACGAGACTGGGCGGGGAGTGCGACTTCGCTCAGGCTGTACCCCCGCATGGGCGACTCCTCCGAGACGGTGAGCAGGACCACCTGGAGGTGCTGGGCGATGTCCGCGATGGCGCGGATGGACCCGCCGAGGAGGGCGTTCTTTGCGCCGATGGCGCCCAGGCGCTCGGGGTAGACGATTTCGTCCACTTCGTCGGCGTACTTCTGGTAGATCTCCTCGCGGTAGTCCTCGTCGATGCGCATCACCGTCCGACAGCCGTGGTGCTTGCCCACCATACAGGCGGTGAAGTTGACGTTCAGGTCGCTCGTCAGCGCGCCGAGTGCGTCGGCCGCGTCGAGGTCGGCCTGTTCCAGAACGTACTCGCGCGAGCCGTCCCCCTCGATGACGTCGAACTCTCGTTCCCGTGCGCGTTCGACCCGGTCCGGGTCCCGCTCGACGAGGGTCACGTCGTGGCCCTCGTCCCGCAGAACGCGCGCAGTCCGGAGTCCGACCCGACCTGCACCAATGATAACGAAACGCATGGACTGCCCTACGCTACAGGGAGACAATAACCTTATCCCGCGACGGGGCGCCGCGGGCTCCCGGTTGCAGGAACCTTTTTACCGTGACAACTAGTAGCAAACCCATGATTCGGGCATACGTGATGGTGAAAACTGACGCCGGCGCGGCCGAACAGGTGTTAGAGCCCATCCGTGACCTCGCGGACGTGAGCGAAGCGCACGTCGTCGCCGGCGCGCACGACGTCATCGTCGAAGTGTCGGCCGAGGAGATGCCGGCCGTGCTGAAGACCGTCTCGGGGTCGATTCGGGGATTCGACGGCGTGACCGACTCCAAGACGTACCTCTCGCTGGAGGAGTGAGTCACTCGTCGAGAGGGTGACCCAGGTTCCCCTGTTCGAGCGCCGCCGCCTTCTGTCGAGCGAGTTCCGGTGGGAGCGTCTCGTAGAGGTGGTCGAACGCGTCCGCGGCCGGCGGAGCGGGCGTCGCTGTGGCCTCGTCGATGGCGGCCGCCAGTTCCGCGGCCGTCTCCTCGCGGACAGACTCGACGAACCCGTCGTCGACGGCGCCCGCCTCTCGACAGAACGCCTCGAAACGGTCGAGCGGATCCGCGGCCCGCCAGTCGGGGAGGTCCGGGTCCTCGTCGCGGTACACCGAGGGGTCGTCCGCCGTCGTGTGGGCCCCCCGCCGGTACGTCACCGACTCGACCAGGACCGGGGACCCGCCGCGGGCAGACGCCAGCGCGTCGGTGACCGTCTCGCGGACCGCAAGCGGGTCGTTTCCGTCCACCCGAACCCCCTCGAACCCGTAGGCCTCGGCCTTGACCGCGATGGATTCGCTCGCGGTCTGGCGCTCGCGCGGCGTCGAGATGGCCCAGTCGTTGTTCTCGCAGAAGAAGACGACCGGCGCGTCGAACACGCCGGCGAAGTTCATCGCCTCGTGGAAGTCACCCTCGCTCGTCGCGCCCTCGCCGAGGTACGCGACGACGGCGTGGTCGGCGCCGTCGTACGTCCGCGCCACGCCGGCACCGACGGCGTGCAGCGTCTGGGTCGCGACGGGAATCGCCTGGGGGAAGACCGGGACGTCGTGGCCGGACCGGTACTCCGGGTGGCCGCGACGGAACAGGAGGAGGTCCGTCATCGGAACGCCCCGCGCGAGTTGCATCGCGTTGGACCGGTAGGTCGGGAAGAGCCAGTCGGCCTCGCGCATGGCGTGGGCCGCGCCAACCTGCGAGGCTTCCTGGCCGCGAAACGGGGGATAACCGCTCATCCACCCCCGCCGCTGGAGGGCGACCGCACGCTCGTCGAACCGCCGCGCCCGAATCATGTCCCGGAGCGCCGCGCGGGCGTCCTCGGCCGTGAGCCAGGTCTCGTCCAGGGACCGCTCGGCGATGAGTCGGTGCATGTCCCGGCATCCGGCGCCAGGGTGATAAATCGGGAGGCAGCGGCGCCCGCTTCCGACAGCGAAAAGGTGCGCCCGGCCCTACGGCGGGTATGGCCACGCTGGTGAATCTGGTCCTGTTCGCGGCCGTCCTCGCCCTCCACACGGTCCTCGCCGCGGTGATGACCCGCTTTTTCCGCATCCGCATGAAGACGCGGTGGGGGTCGGCCCTGTACGCGCTGTTGCTGATTCCGCCGGTGCTCGTCGTGAGCACGCTCGTCTTCTCGGGGCTGTTCGGCATCGGTATCGACCTGGGGAACTCGGCGATGGCCGTCGGAGTGATGGTCGGTATGCCGCTCGCGCTCGGCTACACCATCGACGTGCTCTACGTGCCCGCGCCCGAGGAGTACGACCTGCCGGACACCGCCAACTGAAAGACGGGACTGTGCGAGTGGCCCGTACGTGTGACCGCACCTGTATTCAGACCCGGGTCACCCGTCTCGGTCCTCGACGAGCCCCGCGAGCACGTCTTCGACGGACGCGATGACGTCCTCGGGCGCGCGCGTCGCGTCGACGCGGACGAATCGTCCCGGTTCGAGGTCCATCAGGCGCTCGTAGTTCTCGCGGACCGACGAGAGGTACTGGGCCCGTTCGAGTTTGTTGGTCGCGCCGGCCCGGGCGGCCGCCGTCTGGGGGTCGACGTCGAGGTATATCGTGGCGTCCGGGGGACGAGAGAACGCGGCGTGGATGCCCCGGACGTACTCCATCGGCCGGTCGAGGTCCACGTCAGCCGCCGCCAGGGAGGCCGCCTGGTAGGCGAACCGCGAGTCCGAGTACCGGTCGGAGACAACCAGGCGACCCTCGGCGAGGGCCGGGCGAACGACCCGCGAGAGGTGGTCCGCGTGGTCGGCTGTGAACAGGAACAGTTCCGCCAGGGGGTCGGCGGCGTCGTCGGCGATGGACCGGTCGACGGCCTCCCCGTACCAGGAGTCGGTGGGTTCGTGCGTGAACACGGCGTCGGGATGGGCGTCGGCGAGCGCCTCCCAGACGGTGGTCTTGCCGCTCCCGTCCAGTCCCTCCAGAGTGACGAGCATACCGGATGCTATCGACGGTCCGGGATTAAGGCCACGGGTCGCGCGTCGCGGGCGCGGCCGCCGGGTGACCGGCAGCGCCTCGATACGGGACACGAACCCGACCGGTGTGCGTTCCGCCGGGTCGGCGCCGGACGACAATCGATGGATGACCCCGCGTCGCAGTACTTTTACGTCGGCTCGGCGACGTATTCGCTCCATGAACATTCTCGTCACCGGCGGGACCGGATTCGTCGGCAAGAACCTGTGCCAGGAGCTGAAATCGCGCGGCCACAGCGTGACGGCCCTCTCGCGGAGTCCGGGGGACGACGACCTCCCGGCCGGCATCTCGAAGGCGATGGGCGACGTCAGCGCCTACGACTCCATCACCGAGCACTTCGAAGGCCGGGACGCGGTGGTGAACCTGGTCGCCCTCTCGCCGCTGTTCAAACCCTCGGGCGGGAACCGGATGCACGACGTGGTTCACCGCCAGGGGACGGCGAATGTCGTGCGGGCGGCAGAGGAGCACGGCGTCGACCGACTCGTCCAGATGAGCGGTCTGGGCGCCGGCCCCGACGCGCCCACGGCGTACCTCCGGGCGAAGGGTCGGGCGGAAGCGCACGTCCGCGAGTCGGACCTCTCGGACACCATCTTCCGCCCGTCCGTCGTCTTCGGCGACGGAGCCGAGTTCCTCTCGTTCACGAAACTCCTCGCCCCGCCGTACGTGACTCCCCTCCCGAACGGCGGCGAGACGCCGTTCCAGCCGATATGGGTCGGCGACCTGGCCCCGATGATGGCGGACGCCACCGAGTCCGACGCCCACGCCGGGGAGACGTACCAGCTCGGCGGTCCGGAGGTGCTGACGCTCGCCGAGGTGGCGCGGAAGATACACGGCGCGGCGGGCCGACCGGTGACCGTGATACCGGTGCCGATGGCCCTCGCGCGTCTCGGGCTGACTGCCATGGACGCCGTCCCGGGAGTGCCGATGGGCATGGACCAGTACCGGTCGCTGACGCTGGACCACACGCCCGCGCGCAACGACGTGGACGCCTTCGGCGTGGACGAATCCGACCTGAAATCGCTCGGAAGCTACCTCACCGGGGGACGCGTCGGTGATAAAGCACCCGTTAGAACGTAGTCCGACGAGCGTCGGACGTTATAATGGCTCGTTAAAATTCCGCCTACGTCTGCCGATTTTCCCGATAAGGTTCATCGTAACATGACGTTATGGCATCACAAGGCTTATATTCGCATTCCTCCTGGTTTTCAAGCAATGGTGAGGGGACCGGAACGATGAAGCTCGCAATGATCGGATTTGGGCAGGCCGGGGGAAAGATCGTAGACAAATTCGTCGAGTACGACGAGCGTACGGGCGCAGGCATCGTCCGTGCGGCGGTTGCCGTGAACACGGCGAAGGCAGACTTACTCGGTCTGAACAACATTCCGAAGAGTCAGCGCGTGCTCGTCGGGCAGTCGCGCGTGAAAGGACACGGGGTCGGCGCGGACAACGAACTCGGCGCGGAGATTGCCGAGGAGGACATCGACGAGGTACAGGGGGCCATCGACTCGATACCCGTCCACGAGGTGGACGCGTTCCTCATCGTCGCCGGCCTCGGCGGCGGGACGGGGAGCGGTGGCGCGCCGGTGCTCGCGAAGCACCTGAAACGCATCTACACCGAACCGGTGTACGGACTCGGCATCCTCCCCGGCAGCGACGAGGGAGGCATCTACACGCTGAACGCGGCCCGCTCGTTCCAGACGTTCGTCCGCGAGGTCGACAACCTCCTCGTGTTCGACAACGACGCCTGGCGAAAGACCGGCGAGTCGGTGTCCGGCGGCTACGACGAGATAAACGACGAAATCGTCAAACGCTTCGGCATCCTGTTCGGCGCCGGCGAGGTCGAACCCGGCCAGGAAGTCGCCGAGAGCGTCGTCGACTCGAGCGAAATCATCAACACCCTCTCGGGCGGCGGCGTGTCCACGGTCGGGTACGCCTCCGAGACGGTCGAATCCAGGCAGAACTCCGGGGGACTGCTCTCGCGGTTCACCGGCGGTGGCGACGACGACGACAGCCTCGATACGGCCCACACGACCAACCGCATCACCAGCCTCGTCCGCAAGGCCGCGCTCGGGCGCCTCACCCTCCCGTGCGAAATCGAAGGGGCGGAGCGGGCCCTCCTGGTGATGGCGGGGCCGCCCGAGCATCTCAACCGCAAGGGGATCGAGCGCGGTCGGAAGTGGCTCGAAGAGCAGACCGGCAGCATGGAAGTCCGCGGCGGCGACTACCCCGTCTCCGGAAGCGGGTTCGTCGCGGGAGTCATCCTCCTCTCGGGGGTCACGAACGTTCCCCGAATCAAGGAACTCCAGCAGGTCGCAATCGAGGCACAGGACAACATCGACGAGATTCGAAAGGAGAGCGAGGACAACCTCGAGAACCTGGTACAAGATGACGAGGACGAACTGGAGTCGCTTTTCTAGGGTCGCCCTGGTCGCCCTCCTGGTGCTGGCGGGGGCCGCCGTCCCAGCGGCGGCCGTCTCCGTCTCGGAGGAGCAGGTCCCCGACTCCGCGCAGGTCGATTCGCAGGTGACGGCGTCGGTTCGACTCACGGAACTCTACCGGAATCCGCAACTCGAGCAGTGGTCGCTCGCCGGCGAGACGGCGCTGCAAAACGTGACCTGGACGGTCACCTACATCGACCAGACGGGCGCGAAAGTCGGGCAGGAGTCGTTCGACGGCCAGGAGTTCGACGGCGCGCAGATCGCGGCGTCCGACGGAACGTCGGAGGTCCGGGTCCAGGTCCGCGGCACCGTCCCGGACGTCCGGGAGTACACCTACGACCCCCGACAGACGTTCAACGCGATGGAGCTGTCACAGACTCGCGAGGGCGGGTCCAGCACCGAAATCGACCGGTGGGAGGTCCACCACTACACGCCGGAGAGCCAGAGCGCACGACAGGCGCTCGACGAGGCCCGGAGCGCGATTCAGGGAGCCTCGGGCGCCGACACCGCCGAGGCGGAGCGGAGCTTCCAGAACGCCGTCGAGGCTTACGAGAGCGGGGAGTTCGGCCTGGCCACCAACCTGGCCACCGAGGCGACCGAGCGCGCGAACAGCGCCAAACAGTCCAGGCAGACGTTCCAGCTAGCGATGTACGCCGTCGGCGGACTCGTCGTGGTGGGCCTGCTGGCCGGGGGCTTCCTCTACTGGCGGTCCCAGCAGGAGACCTACGACAGGCTGGGCTGAAACCCTTTTTTACCCGCGACGACGACCGCTGGACATGGACGTCGTCGTCCCGTTCGCGGCCGACCAGCCCAAGACCAGACTGGGCGACGTACTCGACGCCGACGAGCGACGGGCGTTCGCGCGGGCCATGCTCCGGGACGTCGTGAGCGTCGTCCGCGAGGCGGGACACGCGCCGACCGTTCTGGCGACGGCCCCCGTGGCCGTCGACGCCCCGGTGACAGTCGACGACCGGACGCTCTCGGACGCGGTGAACGGGCGCATCGAGGCGTCGGCCGGGGAGGCCTCGGCGGCCGGCGTCGTGATGGCCGACCTTGCGCTGGTGACGGCGGCGGCGGTTCGCCGCCTCTGTGCGGCCGACGGCGACGTGGTCCTCGCCCCCGGGCGCGGCGGCGGGACGAACGCGCTGGTGACGCGGGCGCCGTCGTTCCGGGTCGATTACCACGGCCTGTCGTTCAGAGACCACCTGCGGGCGGCCGACCGAGTCGGCGCGTCGGTTCGGCAGGTCGACTCGATGCGCCTGGCCACCGACGTCGACGAACCGGCCGACCTCGTCGAGGTGCTGCTGCACGCCGACGGCGAGGCCCGTGACTGGCTCGTGGACGCCGGGTTCGAACTCGCCGTCCGCGACGGACGGGCCACGGTGCGACGGCCGTGAGCGAATGGGACTCAAACGCCCAGCAGGTCGGGAATCTGCTTGCGAAAGACCGTGTAGACCGCCGCCAGGGCCAGGCCGACCAGCATGACCCCCCGGAGCGTGCTCCCGAACCAGAGGAGGCCGGGGACGGACAGCACCGCGCCGAGGACGAAATCCTCGGGCGCGCCGTCGTACCGAATCCACCTGCGCGGGGAGACCCACCGGCCGAGAGCGTGGACGTAGACGCCCCGCGACGAGTCGCCCGTCCAGGGGCGCATGTCGTCGGTCCCGCCCAGCAGGTCGCTCGCGGCGTGGAGGGCGGCGGACGCGAGGAAGGCGGCCGCCAGTATCGTCGCCGGACCGGGTGCGAGTGCGGCGACGCCCACCGCCGGGAGTGCGAGCCCCCAGTAGTAGACCGGATAGTGGAGCGTCTTGCGGTGGACCCCGACGACCGAATCGAGGTCCGGGAAGACGCCGCCGCAGACGGCCGCGGCGGCGGCGAACACAGCGAACTCGGGGGCGAAAACCAGCACCGGGAGCGCCAGGGCGACGCCCGCGGCCGCGTGGGTGGTCGTCATCACGGCTCGGGGCCTCGCTGTCGGGCGTCCGGCCTCGGTGAGGGGGCCGTGCGGAGGCGGCTGGAGGGACGGACCATACCAGAGCCAGCGGTTCGGCGATAATAAGCCGGTCGCCCGTCGGACCGCGTCCGCCGGAGCAGGGCGGCCATCCCTGTGTCGACCCCGGCTGGCGCTATCGCTCGCGTCGCCGCGCGCCGCGGGACGGGACGTCCCCGGTCGAATCAGGCGTCGTCGGGGGCGTCCGAATCCGCGGCGTCGGTTCCGGGTCCGGCGAACTCGTCGGTGTCGCCGGCCGGGTCGGACGGGGGCGTTGCCCGGTCGTCGGAGGGCTCGGTCCGGTCGTCGGCGGGCGTGGGACGTTCACCGGTCGAGTCGGCGGGCGTTCCGACCGGGGCGTCCCCGGCGGCGCGACCGGACGCGAGCCGGTCCGCGGCGTCCGCGAGCTGTTCGACGGCCAGGACGAACCGGAGCAGGAGGTACAGGCCGAAGAAAAACCCGGCCAGCGCGACGAAGTATCCCATCATCCAGACCCAGACGAGAATCCGGCCGACGATGACGACGCTGTAGAGGAACGTCAGGAGGACGAACAGGGCGACTACCACCTGGAGACGCCTGTCTCCGGCGAGGGCGCGCAGTCGGTCGGAGACCATGTCCCGACTCTCGGAGGGGCGTCGGAAAACAGTGTTGTTCGGGCCGGACTGTCGCGTTCGGCAGACCATCGACGCCGAGGGGCCCGCTCGCCGGTCAGACCCGCTCCTCTATCAGTTCCACCACCCGCGGGAGCACCTCGGTCAGGTCTTCGCGGACGACGATGTCGGCGTCGTCGTCGTACGGCGTCTCGTCGAAGTTGACGATGACGAGCGTCCCGTTTTGCGCCGCCTGCGAGGGGAGCGAGGCCGCCGGTTCCACGACCAGCGACGAACCGACTGCGAGAAAGAGGTCGCTCTCCTGGGCGAGGCGGTGGGCGTCGTCGAACCGCTCCCGGGAGAGGCGTTCGCCGAACAGCACCACGTCCGGTTTCAGGACGCCGCCGCAGTCGCCACACAGCGGCGGCAACTCGCCGTCTTCGATTCGCCGGCGCGCCGCCGCCGCGTCGCTTCGCGTCTCGCAGTCCCGACAGATGACGCGCGTGGCGTTGCCGTGCAGTTCGATGACGCGTTCGCTCCCGGCGGCCGAGTGCAGGCCGTCGGTGTTCTGGGTGACGATGCCGTCGAGGTATCCCAGCGACTCCAGGCGGGCGAGGGCGGCGTGCGCCGCGTTCGGCGCGACGTCGCCGGGGTACATCACCTCGTGCAACTGGACCCGGTCCCGCCAGAACCCCTTCGGGTCGGACTCGAACCGGGAGAGCGAGAAGTCCCGCGGCCGAAATTCGCGCCCCCACACGCCGTCTTCGCCGCGAAACGTCGGAATACCGGACGCGGTGCTCATCCCGGCCCCCGTCAGCGCCGCAGCGCAGTTCGCCCCGACCAGCGCCTCGGCGACCGCGTCGAGTGAATCCTCCATGCGTCACAGACGCACGAGGAGTACAAAAACCGTCACGGAACTGGTGCGGCGGAGAGCGGTCCGCCGTCGATGTCCAGATTCGTGGATACTATCGATGTGTGCGAGCGTCAGGTGCCCACGAGAGTGAAAGTTTCTTGGCCCTTCCCACGCCAGAGCCAGTATGACCAGCGTCAAGGAGTTCCGCGTCGAGACGGAGCCGACGGCCGAGGAACTGGGTACGGGGGCGTTCGCGTTCACCGACCAGTACTCGGTGTTCGACTGGGGACAGATGCCCGACGAGATTCCGGGGAAGGGCGCGAGTCTCTGCACGATGGGGGCGTACAACTTCGAGATGCTCCAGGTGAACCACATCCCCACCCACTACCGGGGTGTCGTCGAGGAGGGGACGGTCAAGGACCTGGGGGAGGCCACGGCGCCGCCCACCGAGATGGCCATCGACCTGACGCAGGTGCCGGACCTGCCCTTCGAGGACGGGACGTACGACTACGACGCCTACCACGCGGCCGCAGGCGACAACTACCTGATTCCGCTCGAAATCGTCTTCCGGAACACAGTCCCCATCGGGTCGAGTCTCAGGGACCGGACCGACCCGACCGAGTTCGGCCTCGATGCGACCGAGTGGCCCGACGAACCGGTGGACCTCCCCGAACCCGTCGTGGAGTTCTCCACCAAGTACGAGGAGCAGGACCGGTACCTCTCGCGGGACGAGGCCGACCGCATCGCGGGGCGAGTCGACGTCGACAGCCTGGAGGAACTGGCCCTCGCGGTCAACCACATCGTCACCCGGGAGGCCGACCGCGGCGGGTTCGTCCACGAGGACGGGAAAATCGAGTGTCTCTACCACGACGGCGTCGTCAAGGTGGCCGACGTGGTTGGGACGTTCGACGAGAACCGGTTCGCGTACGACGGGCAGGAAGTCTCGAAGGAGGTCGTTCGCCAGTACTACCGCCGGACCGACCCGGAGTGGGTCCGCGCGGTCGGTGACGCGAAGGCCGCCGCCAGGCGCGAAGGCCGCTCCGACTGGCGGTCGCTGTGCGAAACCGACCCCGACCCCCTGCCCGACGACGTCCTCCGGGCCGCCGCCGACCTCTACGCGGCGGGGGCGAACGCCTACACGGGCAGCGAGTGGTTCGACGCACCCCCGATAGAGGAAGCAGTCGACGCGGTCCGGGGCCTGTAGTCGCCGGCCGCCTCAGTCGTCCGATTCGACGACGAGTTCCTCGTCGGGGTCGTCGCGTTCCTGCGCGTCGCGGACGGCGTCTCCCAGGCCGTCGACGGGGCGGTCCGGGGTGGCGGCCTCGACGTCCGCCGGGAGGCCCAGCTGGTACTCGTCGGCGTCGACGTCCT
>JBEPXT010000004.1:0-56413 GCA_041641795.1 Salinigranum sp. | reverse complement strand
GGCTCCAGATGACGCCCGACGTGCTCCCGGCGGACATCACCGGGACGAAGGTGTACCGCCAGTCGACGGGGACGTTCGAGGTGACGAAAGGCCCCATCTTCGCCAACGTCATCGTCACCGACGAGATCAACCGCGCCACGCCCAAGACCCAGTCCGCACTGTTAGAGGCGATGGAGGAGGAGACGGTCACCATCGAGGGCGAGACGTTCGACCTCCCCCAGCCGTTCATGGTCGTCGCGACGCAGAACCCCATCGAGATCGAGGGGACCTTCGAACTCCCGAAGGCCCAGCGGGACCGCTTCATGCTGAAGTTCACGCTGGACCTCCCGACCGAAGAGGACGAACTGCAGATGCTCGACCGCTTCGACGCCGACCCCGACCTCGACGAACGCGTCGTCGAACAGGTCGTCACGCCGGCGGAAATCGGACGCGCACGCGAGGAGGTCGCCGGCGTCTACGTCGACCGGAAGGTGAAGCGGTACATCCTCGAACTCGTCACGGAGACGCGCCGCCACCCCGACGTCGCCTACGGCGTCTCCCCGCGCGGGTCGCTCGCGCTCCTGCACGGCTCGAAGGCCGTCGCCGCCATCGCGGGCCGCGACTACGTCATCCCCGACGACGTGAAGCAGCTCGCCCCGGAGGTGCTCGCACACCGCCTCGGTCTCACGCCCGACGCGATGCTCGGCGACCGCGGGGAGCGCGAAGTGGTGGCCGAAATCGTCGACAGCGTGGCCCCGCCGAGTGTCGACGAGGTCGCCCCGGCGTCTGATTGAGTCGCTATCGTCTCTCTAGTGTGGCAGTCAGATTGACCGGACCCCCGCCAATGACGAATATCCTGGATACTGACATTGATGTGCCTGCTCACAGACGTCGGCCGCGGTGTACTGTCGAACATCGAGGACATGAAACGGTGACACCGCGCAGAAGTCGGAGCTGTAGTCTCTGGTAGCTCCTCCTTCCAGCGGCTTCAACGAGTTCTCGTCCTGCGACGATTTTGACCGCTTGCGAGAACTATTACCCAACAAACCGAGGACTCACCCGAGATTGTTGGTTAATCAGCTCAGGCAATCTCCAGGCAACGACTCGTGATGAGACTGGGCGATAGGTCCGACAGCACAGGTGGTGTGGTCAAAGTGATGATCATATGCTGATCTCCCTACGAGAACCGATGTCGGCAAACTGTGGCACAGTGGATGGATATGAAACGACGAGAAGAGGCGAGTGAACTGAATAAAAAACCTCCGCCATACGCTCTCACTCGATTCGGTATGGAGGGTCGAATCTTCTCACGGGTAAACACGCAGGAATCCCCCGGCACCGCGCCGCTGGGTCGGGATATTAGAGTTCACTCGCCCGAAAGATGACTGGCGATGTGGCGGAGGAGTCGCAGTCCGGGGCGACCGAAGAGCGCGCCGCCGAGCTTGACGACCGACTTGGACTTCTCGCGCGGTTCGTAGTAGAGGTGCTTCGCGTACGACGCGACGGCCGCAACCGACCAGCCATTTTTCATGATCGTCAGTTCGCCGCTCGTCTCGTATGTGTTCGCGAGTGCACGGCGTCGAACCCACGACGGCTGTGCGGCGTATAAGTCGGTGTAATCATCGATTAGCTCCTTGCGACACTCGATCGCCTGTGGCGAGCGGCCGACGGAGTCCTCCTCAACGCGCTTGTAGAGCAGCGGCGCATCTATGTATTCGAACTCAGTGCGCCGGGCAAACTGAATCATGTACTCGAGATCGGTCGCGGCTGGCCGCTCCGAGAACGGGACGACGTCTGCGACGACGTCCTTATCGATGAGCATCGTCGAGGTCATACAGGGCCACATGTCTAGACAGAGGGCCTCTTGGAGGACGTCCCCACGTACAGTGGGGGTTGGGAGATAGACGGTCCCGGCCTCGTTCAATCCGGTGTAGACCACGCCGCTCTCCTCCCGGCGGGCAATCGTGGCGACCTGATGGGCCAGTTTCGACTCATACATCCAGTCGTCGTCGTCGAGGAAATGGATGTACTCGCCGTCGGCTCGCTTGACGCCGATTGTCCGCGCGGCGTTCATGCCGCGGTTCTCGTCGAGCGCGATGTACTCCACGCCTGACCGGTCGGCCGCGACGGACGCCGCGTGTGCCTCCCCTGAGTCGTCCACGACAATGAGTTCGACCGGATCGTATGACTGGTTGAGGACGCTGTCGATCGCCGCAGAGAGCGTTTCATTCCGATAATACGTCGTGATAACCACTGAAACGAGCGGGGCGTCAGGCGATTCCCACATCTACTCGTGGTGTTAACATGTTTGGATATCAGTCTGTCGGTTAATACTACCCGTCTTCGAATAGTTTGGTATATCAAGCTGTCGGTCAAGCAGCGACCCGGGTCGGATTCGATCCAGGCATACGCTGTGTTGAGCAGCGTAACAACAACGTGTACTGTCGGAATTAATCGAACCTAAGTAGCCCTGTCGCGAACGGCCCGATGTGACCGCCCGTATGCGTGTCTGTCATCTCGTTCACCATCTCGCGCTTGGCGGCCTTGAGAAGCAGATTCTCCGCATGATCAAGGCAACCGACCCCGACGCCGTTTCGTACACTCTCTGCTACCCCGGGGCAGACGACAGCCTCCGCGATGAGTTCGTGGCGGCCGGCGTCCGCGTCGTCGAACTTGAAAACGGGTCCGAGAATCCGATGAATCAGTTCCGACCGGCGGTGGTTCGCGAGCTGACGGGGTTCCTCAGGCGCGAATCGTTTGACGTGCTCCACTGTCATACGTCGTTGTACCTGCACGTGCTCGGCCGGCTGTGTGGGCAGTTGTCCGGGACGCCCGTGATCGGGACGTACCACAACACGAGCGACAACTTCAACCGCGTGCTCCGGGTGGTCGAACGAGTCAGCCGGCCGTTGAGTGTCGTCTCAATCGCCGTCTCTGAGGCGGTCGAACGGACCTTCGCTGGGTCGGCGCAACGGTATGAACACGGACAAAAGCGGCTTGACCGCCGGACGCACACGATTTACAATGGAATCAACGTTGAGGAGTTCGGAGAACGGGTCCGCGGCGCCGACCCCTCACGCATCCGAGCGGAGGCAGGCGTCGGGGACGGGCCTGTCTTCCTCTCGATTGGTCGGTACTCCAAAAAAAAGAATCAGCGTGCCCTCATCAATGCGATGCAGGATGTCATACACACACATCCCGACGCACACTTGTTCGTCGTCGGTTGGGGGGAACTGGAGACGGAACTCCAGGCGGCGGTCGCTGACCGCGACCTCGAGGATCACGTGACCATCACCGGCCGGGTCCCGTCGGTTGAGGAGTACTATGCGCTCGCGGACGTGTTCGTCCTCTCGTCGATCACCGAGGGGTTGAGCGTGGTGCTCATTGAGGCGATGGCGTCTAAGCTTCCGATCGTCGCGACAGACACGTCCGGGACGGCGGAGACTGTTGTCGACGGGGAGACCGGATACATCATCCCGATAGGAAATCAGTCGGAACTCGTTGCGGCGATGACGCGACTCGCCGAAGACGACCGACGGCAACGGTTCGGCGACCGAGGGTACCAGCGCGCGCGGGAACAGTTCTCAATCGAACGGACGGTCGGCTCGTACCTCGACATCTACAAGCGTGTGTCGAACTGAGGAGCAGCGAACCCGATGTCGGGTCGGCTCATGGAAACGCCGTCACAGGTTGAGTCGGGATGAGTCCGGTCGGGAATCCGGCCCGTCCACAGCGAAGGTCAGCTCACTACGTTGTCGATGATCCACTTCAGGTTGCGGTCGATCCCCCAGTCGAACCCCATAGTGAGTGCCGCGACGGCGGCGACGTATCCGACGATACCGACCACGACGAGAAGTCCGAATGTAAGGACGCTCGGTGCAAGGGGCAGTGACTCGCGGACAGCGACGACCACGAGCGCCATCACGCCGGCCGCGAGGGTTGGATACAGCAGCTCTATCAGGATGTTCCGGTACGAGGAGCTAATCGACACGACGGTAAAGTAGATACTCAGCGGCAGGATTGGGAAGACGGTGATCACGATGATCGTCGCAGCCGTCCCCTCGATTCCGTACGCGACTGTGGCCGGGTAGAGTAGGACCGCCATCAGGGCGACTCTGACGAACGACGTCTTAGTGCTGAGGTCTGGACGGCCGATGGCTCGCCATAGGGCACCCATCGGGGTCGTGACCGACCGGACGAGGCCGAAGACGGCGAGCAACTGGAGGACGGGAATCATCGGGATCCACTGTTCCCCGAGGACGCCTTGGACAAATGTCGGTGCGACGGTGATGATCCCGAATGCCATCGGCGCGGTCACCGCCATAGATAGCTGGAGCGACCGGAGGAACGCGTCGCGGAGTGCCGCCGGGTCATCCTGGAGACGGGAGAGCGTCGGGAACATCACGTTTGAGACCACACGGGACACCTCTGTGGCCGGCGCGTTTGAGAGTCGGTAGGCGAATTGGTAGTATCCCAGCGCGGCCGAGGAGAGTAGCCAGCCGATGAGCGCGTCGTCGCCCCGGTCGTAGAGGAAGTAGAGGATTGACGAACTGTTGATCCACTTGCCGTAGCCGAGCATCTGGCGGGCGCATTCGGTGTCGAACTGTGGCCACGGACGGTAGCTGTGAGCGACGTACGAGATGGCAGCCTCGGTCCCACGAGCGACGACGTATGCGACGCCCAGCGCCCAGACACTCTCCCACAGGTACGCCAAGATGAGGGCGACCACGAACATCACGAATGACGAACTGACGCGGTAGACGAATTCGCCGTGGAAGTCCAGCGACTTATGGAAGTAAACGATGCCGGGGTTTCGGAACCCGAGAAGTACGCGACCGAGTCCCATCAGGCGGAGCAGCGGCGCGGCCCCGGGTTCGCTGAATATCGACGCGGCGAAAGGAGCAATCAAGAACAGCACCCCACCGACCAGCAGTCCACGGAGTAGTTCAAGCACCCACGCCGTGTTGAGAAACGAGTCGACGTTCTCCTCTTGGCGCTGGATCAGCGCCTCGCGGACCCCTGTCGTCGTTGCCTCGTCGACCCCGCTGATGACGAGGATGGCAATGCCGTAGACGCCGAACGCGGTGGGGGAGAGGATTCGCGCTAGCAGCACGAACATCAGAATCGTAAAAAAGCGGCTGAAGCCGTTCGTGCCGAGGGCCCAGAGGCCGCTCTTCGCGGTCTGCTCGGCGAGTGTGCCGTCGGGAACGAGTCGTCGTCTGAGTTCGCCTGCGTACCTGCGTAGTTTGCCTATCACGATCCTGAATCGACTGCTTCGAGTAGCTCCGCGTACGGCGTAAGCGTCCGTGTCCAGCTGAATTCCGAGACGACCAGGTCGCGCCCGTTGGTCCTGAGCCGCTCGCGGAGATCGGTGTCGCGGAGCAGACGAAGCGTTTCGCCGGCCATATCGTCGACGTTGTCAGCGAGGAGTGCGGTTCGCTCGTGTTCAAGTGGAATCCCTTCTGCGGCCACTGGCGTCGCGATTACCGGCGTTCCGGTGGCGAGGTACTCGAGTACTTTGAGCTTCGTCCCACCACCCGCGGTCATCGGAACGGCTGCGACGTCCGCCGCGGCCAAGTACCCCGGGAGGTCGTCCACGAAGCCGGGACAAATCACCCCCGGTTGGTCCGTCGCTGGCGGGTTCGACCCGAGCAGCAGGAGCGTCGCGTTCTCGAACACGCGACGGACGGCCGGGAACACCTCTCCGAGCAGATGATCGACAGCACGCGCGTTCCGCTCATCGGCTAAGTCACCATGGTAGACGAGGACGGGAAACGAGAGGTCGTGTTCCCGTCGCACGCTCGCCGCGCCCTCAGCGTCCGGTGTGTAGCGGGCGACGTTGACCCCGTTCGGCGCGACGACGAGATCGGCATCCGGGTCAAGGTGTGCGGCAAGCGCCTCCCGGTCGGTTTCGGAGACCGTGACGACGGTATCCGCGAGCTTACATGCGAGGTGTTCGTACTGCATGAGGAGCGGCCAGAGGCGGATCCCCAGCCGTCGTGCCTGACTGTACTCGACGTTGTGTTCCGAAAGGACGATCAGGGGATCGAGCCCCCGGCTCGCCGCCCGAACGACGGGCATCAGGTACGGAAACTCGACGAAGACTGCGTCGGGGCGGCGCGAGCGGAGGTAGTTCCGGATCGTTCGGTAGAACCAAGGGTGCAGGTGGTACGGGCCACGGAGCGCCGACGAATCCGGGAGCCGCCGATCGAGTACGGTAGTGATGGGGGAGTCTAGTTTCAGTCGTTTGAACGGCTGGTCGCTGGGGATGCGGCCGTCGGTCGACCACGCGCTAGCTGCGGGGAACACGACCTCCACCTCGTGGCTTGTCCCCAGGTAGCGACACAGCTGGTAGACCCGCTCGGCGAGGCCGATGTCGACCGGGATAGGGTTGCGAGGAGAAAAGACTGTGATTTTCATCTTTGGGACCGAGATATACCGTCACTTCTGAGACATAGCACATAAACGCCCCGAGTCCAGTCCACCGATGGTCGGGGCGGTGTCATGGGTCGGTGTCGCTTCGTCACGCCCTCCCGGTCGTCGGTCGGACCAGAGGACGTCCGACGGCAATCTTCGGTATGTGTCTCAGGAGGTCGCCACCAGAAGGAGCGTCGAGACGTGGCGGTCACGCGGTGGCCACGGCCTCTTCTGATCGGTCATCTATCCACGTGGCGACCGGGTCCGGTTCGAGCGTCTCATCGTCAGATAGGAGTGCGTAGTACCGGTCGACCGAGTGCTGCTTGGTGAAGTGCGCCTCAAGGGCTGCGCGTGCGTTTCTACCCTGCTCGTCGACGAGATCGGGGTTCTCGGTCCACGTCCGGATGGCGTCCACGACCGCACCTGTGTCTCCCTGTGCGGCGTTGAGCCCCGCGTCGAACGTGTCGACAATGCGTGCCTCGTCGTCCTCCGGGTGTGCAATCACAAGCACCGGCATCCCAGCAGCGAGGGCCGTGTAGAGCTTGCTCGATACGCAGATTCCTTCCATCCCCTCCTGCACCGTTACGACCGAGACGTCGCCTGCGGTGAGAGAATAGGGGAGGTCATCGAGCGGTTGGTAGGGGAGGAACTCTACCTGTGACCCGACGAGTCCGTGTTCCTTGGCCAGCGCGACGATCTCGGACTTCCGGTCCCCTTCGCCGATGATGAGGACGGTCAGGTCGTCGTCTTCGAGGGCAGCGGCGGCTTCGACCACCGTCACGAGATCGTGGTTTTCTCCGATGTTCCCGGAGTAGAGGACAGTGAACGTGTCGACTAGATCGTGCTCGCGGGCAAACCAGTTGTCGGTCTTCTCGCGCGGAGTGATGAACGACTCGTCCGCCCAGTTGTGGATGATTGCGACCTTCGACTCGTCGAAGCCCGGACCGGCGTTCGCAGCGATCCGAGTCCGCATTGCCGGACCGAGCGCG
This sequence comes from Salinigranum sp., assembly GCA_041641795.1. GTDB lineage: Archaea > Halobacteriota > Halobacteria > Halobacteriales > Haloferacaceae > JBEPXT01. The sequence continues at coordinate 49,028 of JBEPXT010000004.1, read as the reverse complement.
ACGACGTTTTTCGCGTCGCGAAACGCGCGACGACTGAGGGCCGACCAAATCCGGTTGATCACGCTGTCCTCGTCGAAGTACCCCATCTCGACCGTGAAATCCGGGTAGAGGTCGTAGACGATGTACGTGTAGTCCCAGCCCCGGAGCCGGCAGACGGCCCACATGGCAATCGGGAGGAACGGGGGGTTCGAGACGAAGATGAGTTCTCGGTCGCGTCGCGGCCGCGAGACGAGGAGCGCGAGGAACATCCAGACGGTGAAGACGACCCAGTTGAATCCGCGGCGGACGAGCGACGACTGCCGAATCTGTGGGGCACGGATACGCTTGACTAAGACCCCCTTGTGGGTTGCTACGCGTGGTTGTTTCTCGTTGTCGCCGCTGTGGTAGTTCGGCTGTCCGGTGTATACGGTCAGGTCAAGGCCGCGCTCTTGCAGCCCGACAACGAGTTCGGTCATCAGTTGGCCAGTCGAGGCGGTATCCGGGTGGAAGTACTCGGTGACCAGTACGTACTCTTTCGAAGACGTCATAGCGGAGCGGAAGTTCTCTATCGTTCGTGGAGCAGCGTCTCGAGGTTCTCTCTGACGTACTCTTTGTCCCGGTTGTTGACGTACCAGTCGAGGGTGTTGTCGATACCCTCTTGGAGCGTGTACCGCGGCTCCCACCCGAGAACCTCCTTCGCCTTCGTCGTGTCGGCGGCACGGTGGCGCACGCCGACCGGCTTGTCGGTCATGTGGTCGATCTCGTCCGGCTCCCAGTTGAGCCGCTGGAAGATGGCTTGGGCGACCTCGTTGATCGTGATGTAGTCGCTGATTCCCGCGTTCACGGCGCTCGCGTCCGTGATGTTCTCCGCGGCGAGACGGAGCGCGCGGGTGATGTCCTTAACGTAGGTGAAGTTGCGCGTCTGCTCACCGTCGCCCCAGATCTGGAACGGATCCTGCTCGGCGTACGCCTTCGCCATCAGCGCCACGATCGCGTGCGTCTCGTTTTCGCGAGGACCGTACGCCGTGAATATACGGACCGACGACGCGTCGACGCCGTACTGCTCGTGGTACGCCTGCAGCGACCGCTCACCCATGAGCTTCGCCCAGCCGTACACCTCGTCGGCGTAGGCGCCGCCCCGTTCGTCGAACGAGATCATGTCCTCGCGGAGTCGGGTGCGGTCCTGCTGGATGTCCGTCGGGTACGTACAGGCGCTCGACGCGAACGTGATGCGGTCGACGCCGTTTTTCGAGGCGGCCTCGAAGACTATGTTGTCGAGCGCCATGTTCGTCGCGCAGTTCGCTGGGTAACTGGAGATGTAGCCGCGGCCACCATGATCCGCTGCGAGGTGAAAAACGGTGTCGATGTCCGTCGTCGCCTGGTCGGCGAAATTGATGTCCTTGAGGTTCCCCTCGAACATCTCCACCTCGTCCTCGACGGCCGCTAGGTTGATCGGCTCGCCGCTCGACAGATCGTCGGCGACGCGGACGGTCGCGCCGGCCTCGACGAGGTCCTCGACGAGGTGGCTGCCGATGAACGACGCGCCGCCGGTGACGAGGACACGTTCGCCGTCCCACTCAGTCAAACGTCGTCGCCTCCGTTGCTACGCGGTCCATCTCGGATGGTTCGTCCGCACCGAGCTCTGCTTCGGCCCATCGGTAGACTTGCTCTAGTCCTTGGTCGAGCGGGACGGAGGGTTCCCAGTCAAGTTCGTCTTTCATTTTTGTCATGTCGCAGGCGTACTTATCGGTGCCGGTCGGCTTCGAGCGGTCGTGCTCGATGCTCAGGTCCTTCCCACTGATGTCGATGATGCGCCGGGCGAGGTCATTCATCGAGACGACCTCCTTCGAGTTGCCGACGTTGATCGGCTCCCCGTCAGCCTTCTTTTCGACGGCTTCAATCATCCCCTCGACCAGGTCGGTCACGTAGATGAATCCACGCTCCTGCGTCCCGTCGCCGAAGAGCTCGATCGACCCGCCGTCGGGCTCCTCGATGACCTTCCGGCAGAGGGAGGGAATGACGTGGCTGCTGTCGGGGTCCAGGCTCTCGCGGGGACCGTAGCAGTTGAAGATTCGAACGCTGCTCGTCCGCAGGTCGTAGTCCTTCTGGTACGCGTCACAGGCGACCTCGCCGAGGACCTTCGCCCACCCGTACGTGCTGTGGGGATCGGCGGGGATTGCTTGGCCCTCGCTGAAGAGGTTCAGGTCGTCGTGCTGTTGCCGGTAGATACACGCGCTCGACGCAAAGAGGAACCGATCAACATCGTTGATCCGTGCGGCTTCCAGCATATGCTGGTTCATCAGGACGCTCGGCGTGAGCCCCCCGACGTGTTCGCGCTGGATGTAATGGATTCCCCCGACGCTTGCCGCCAGGTGGAAGACGATGTCGATGTCCTTCGTCGTCGTCACACAGCCCTTGTAGGTGGTAAGATCGACCGAGTGGAATTCGACATCGTCAAGAAGGTGCTCGATACGGTCGATTCCACCCCGACTGAGGTTGTCGGCCACGGAGACGTCGGCACCGCGGTTGACGAGTTCCTCCGTCAGGAACGAGCCGATAAATCCCGCACCGCCAGTTACAAGAACTGATTTATTTTTCCAATTGATATTCATACCTTACTTCCGTGTCATGAGCATGCGATGGCCGCCGTAAATATCTTCGTATATTGCAGACATTATGGATTGGCATCGTGATATTAATGACACTGAGCTGAACCATGTGCGGAGGGATTTGGATGCACGATACATCGTATAGAGCCGATTCTACGATATTGACCTTTTATATCGATGACGGAAGCCAGGCCTTTTTGCGTTCCTTTCGGACGTTCTGCGCCGTAGTACTACGACAGGCTCACCATCTGAGACCATCGGACCGGAGCCAGAGATCGGTGTCCCCCATGAGATGTACCGGCAGCCAACCGGGGAGGTTGAACGACCGACAGACTCACGACCCGAGATGGCCGCGGTGTTACTCTTCGGCCATCTGGGGACCGATGTGGCCCTCGCGATCGACCAGCTGCTGAAACGAGCCGGTGTGCCGTGTGATAGAGATTGCGAGCGCATACCTCCGTCTTCAGGCGCAGGGGGAGGCCAATGACGGACGCCCTACCTCCAGGTCCGATGTGTGACATGCGGGTCGGTCACGGGCGGTAGACGGCGGTGGAGCAGTCAGACGAGGTTCCGCACGATATCCAGTTCGGCATCCGTGAACTCGCCCACCGAGTAGAGCACCCCGATGTACAGCGGGATTCCAAGGACGGCGCTCGCGATGACGAGCGGTGCCGTCGCCATCCCCAACCCGTACACCAGTGCGGCCGGAATCCCCATCAGCACGCCGCCGGCGAAGGCGACGCCAAACGACCGGGTCGGAAACCGCCAGCGGATTCCGCGTGAGGACATGGCTCGGATGAACACCGCGTACGCACCGTAGCTGATAGTCGTCGCCGCGGCAGCGCCGACGTATCCGAACGCGCCGATGAGCGGGATGTTCAGCGCGACATTGATGATCACCGTGAGTATCAGTCCGATGGAGAGATACACCGTCCGCTCCTTGACCTCGAAGCCGAGTTGTCCGAGGTTCGCGAGGCTCCACAGGAACACGCCACTGGAGACAATCGGAATCACGACGAATCCCTCGTGGAACTCCGCACCCAGCATGAGGGTGCTGAGCGGCTTGCTCAACGCCGCGACGAGGACCAGCACGGGTACGCCGAGTAATATGAAATACCGCGAGAAGTCACGGAGAAGGCTCGCAATCTCGCTCTCTCTCGAGTCTTCCCACGAGTTGAAGATGATCGGTCCCATCGCCTCAAGGATGGGAACGTAGACGAGCCGGAGACCCTGGTCGACGATCATGTAGTTCGAGGTGTAGATACCTACGGCGGCGCTGCCGACGAGGACCTCGAGGAGGAGACGGTCAACGTGATTCAACATTGGCTCGCCGATAATCCACCCGAGCATCGGGAGTCCATACACCGACAGCCGGACGAGTTTGTCCCGGTCGACGCGGGGTCTGGTCCGGATCTCGGGCGAAGTGACGACCATGACGAGGACTGCGACCCCGAACCCGATGATTGCACCCCACAGCCAGCCGACGATGTGGTTCAGTACCACCAGTGCGAGGACGAGCGATGCGAGGAGCTTGACGACGGCGTTCGTGACCCGGAAGATAGTCACCCACTCAGACCGCAGGGTCGCCCGAAACAGCGCGGTCGTCGCCTGGAAGAAACCGTTCGCGAGGATCAGGATGAGACATGCGAAGTAGAACACCCGGAACTCCCCGAGGTCGCCCCCGAACAGCTCAAAACCGAGCAGCGCGAGCGCGACGAGGGCGGCCGCTACCGTCACGAACATGGTAAACACGTTCCCGACGACGGCGTCAGTGTCCATCTCTGGGGCGAAGCGGATAATCGAGTAGTCGAGCCACCCGAAGAGGAAAGTCGAGAATATGCCGACAACGGCCATCACGACCGAGTAGCGGCCGAACGCGTCGGGACTGAACGCGCGTGTAAACACGAGCAGACCGACGAGTCCTAAGACTGCTGGAATGACATTCGCGACCGAGTAGATTCCGAAGTCCCGCACGAGCTGCCGGATTTTGTCGGTCCAGTCTTCGATGCTCTCGTCCATTTAATATCGGTACGGGTGAGTTTGCGGACAGTTTGATTATTATTTCGGTCCGTAATCGGTGTGCCCGAAGAAGGGTATCGGGACCGTTGGATAGGAGGACCGGTCGGAAATATACCCTACATCCCCGAGAAGGTGGAAGTAATCGCGGGCCGACCGCTAGTTCTCACTGAGTGAACTCAGGCTATAGGCCGGCTACGATGTGTAGGGATCGCAACGGATGACGCCTATCTAATCACACTGGTCGACCGCCCGGTCCAGCGTGTTCGAGGTTGGTTATGGGGATGTAGCGGAGTAATCTCGTTCGGAGAATATTCCGCCTAGGACGGTCAGGAACCCGATTTACAGCAGACGTCGTCGTACGGAACGGAGAGTGTACCGGCCGGTATAATTATCATACCAAAATATAGTACTCAAACATTGAAATATAAATAAAATTTAATTACTATTTTTATAGGGTGTGTGGTTTTGGGAGGCAAAATTGATAATTTGGACGATTGGTTTATGTATTCCGTCACGGCACGTGTAGGGTGTAGCAATGAGGCATGGACTGTACCTCCTGACCGAAAACAACATCGAGCGGTTCGAACGCGAGTGGTTGAACGGCGAACAGGTCGACCTGATCACCACGACCCACACGATCGGCATGGACTCGGCGATCGGCCTGACGTGGGAGCCGGGTGTGAGTATGGACGAGAAGCGGGCGTCGCTCCAGCGGACGTTCGGTGAAACCGAACGACGGCTGATCGTCGCCTACGAGATTGGCGATTCGAACGACAACCAGCACAACTACGCGCCGCTGGCCGACGGAAGCAAGGACGGCGACTTCCGTGCGTTCGCCCGTGACCTCGTCGGGCTCGGCATGGGAGACAGCATCATCGCTCCCAACGCCGAGTTCAACATCGGCTGGTCCAATCGATACCCGAACGACCCCTCGAACTACCGAGACGCCTGGGCCCGACTTGTTCGCGAGATGCAGTCGGTCGACGGCGCGAACTTCGAGTTCGTCCTCGCCCCCGCACCGAACAGACTCGGACTCGCGCCCGACGCATGGCCCCCAGACTCCCCCTTCTGGCCGTCGGACGAGCCGGTCCCGTACGTCGCGCCGTCGTTCTACGAGGACGCCCCGCAGTTCCCGGACGACATTTCGGGCCTGTCGGACAACGAACTGGCAAGCCTTCGCGAGCAGGCGTGGAACGAGCACCATGAGCCGAACCTAAACATGTGGAACGACTTCGCGACCCAGCGGGGTGCGACAATGGCGCTCCGCGAATGGGGTGCGGCCCACGAGTGGATCCACCCGACCAGTAACGACAACCCGCAATTCGTCACCGACGTGCTGAACTACGCTAAAGACAACGGCTTCGCCTTCCAGGCGTACTGGAACGCCTACGCGACCGGCGGTGGCAGCCACGAGATATACCCCGATCCTGATGGGCAGCTGATCGAAGCGGGGAACGCTTGGCGCGAGTTCGTCGTCAACGACATGTCCCCGACGAATGGCACCGACAGCGACCCGGTCGACCAGCCGAGCGATGGTTCGGACGACACGACGAGCAGCCGGTACAACCAGCCCGAACCCGGCACGCTCAACTGGCACGAACCGCTGAACCAGAACTTCGCGAACATCGAGACAGACATCAAGGAACTTGAGGAGCGCATATCGAAGCTGGAGTAACGTGCTATTCTCGACGCGGGGGTGCCGGTCGCCTCGGACCTGGTGACAGCGCGCAACAAAACCTGGGGGCGTGCGGTTGGCTATCCAGAACGGCGCCAACGGTGGCGGCGCACGGGTGTTGACATTCTCCCCGTCCCGGAGGGAGAGGATTCCTTCGTGGGACAGCAGGCAGTTCGTGCGTTCTCGAAGGCATTCTGACCCAGCCGCGGCTTGTGAGTCGTGCGTCAGACAGCCCGAGAAGCGTGGTATACTCGGGTATCCGCTTGTATCTCTCAGGCCGTGCCATCGATCCAACTCATCCGTGCTGGTTGAGTGGAGCATCCGACGTAGGGTTGCCTTGTGTGCTCACGCTACTGTTGTCAGGCAGTGTGAGAAACTCGTGGTCAACGTCCCTCCTGTCGGAGCTATCCCCCGCCAGAGCGCGGACTTTCTCCTCGAACTCCCGTGATTTCGGTTCCTAAGGTCGGAAGACCGGAGGACCGCCGGAGACCGAAAAGCCGTCGGACACGGAGCTGTTCCCGGATGGAGTCGAACGGTACGCCGTCGCCGCCGAGACAGAGGACACTGGACCCCGAAAATCGGTGGAGTATCAGGCCCCTGGCTGAGTCCGTTCGCGCTACGCCCGGCTGAGGAAGATCGCAGTGGTGGAAAGGGCCCCGCCACACAGCAAGAGCAACGCGGTCGCCAGTAGCGGCACGCCCGCAACGAGTGAACTGCCCGCGATAGTTAGAATGGCGAGCGTGACGCCAAAGAAGACGAAAATTGCTGCGGGAATGTTGAGCAGCTGTGCCGGTCGGTCGTTGTACAGTCGCAACAGGATGTTCAAAAGGAGGGTTCCCCCCTGAGCGATGGGGTGGTGGGTGCTCGACCCCTCGACGTCGTAGGTAATCCTGATCGGGACCTCTGTGATTCGGTAGCCCGCCTCTGCTGCGACAAACAGGACATCGATGCTGGCGTCCATTCCGTCGCTCAGCGCGGTGTTTCCGCTCATCGTCTTGATTGCGTCTGAGTCGTACATCCGGAACCCACTCTGGGTGTCCGTGATTTTGGGGGTACTGTAGCCGAGGTAGAGTCCAGTATTGATCAGCCCGTTGATTACCACCAGACCGAGGCGTCGGTACAGGGGCGCGTCGGTCTCTGCGCCGTCCGCGAAACGGCTCCCGACGACGATTTCAGCACCCGACTCCCGCTGCGCGTCGGCGAGTCGCTGGATGTCACGCGGATTGTGCTGGCCATCGGCGTCAAGGATTACGAGTCGGTCCACGCTGCGGCCGTGTGCCTCGTCGAAAATCGTCCGGAGCGCACCACCGTAGCCCCTATTGTGTTCGTGTTCGATGACTGCCGCGCCGGCTTCTCGCGCGATTGCGACCGTCTTGTCGGTGCTCCCGTCATCGACGACGACCACCTCGTCGGCGTACTTGCTGCCCTCGTCGACAATAGCACCGATGGAACCCTCTTCGTTGTACGCCGGAATCCCGAGCATGATGGATTCGGCCTGCGTCGTTGGGTCGGTCGTGATTGCGTCTTTTCTCGTCTCGGGGGCATCAGCAGCGGTGTGTTCCATAAGATTCTCGTACGCTCGGGGTCAGAGGTGCTGTGCTTCGAGGCCCATCGCCGAAAGAATAAAAAACGGACCGAAACGTGAATGCGTGACTGCTCGGGCTCGTGGCCGTGGCTGGTGGTCAGAAAGTCCGACACTCGAGACGAGGTTGAAGAGGACAGAACCCATCGCAGAAGCCAGTACTCGGAGACCGGTGGAGAGATGGCTTGTATGAGCATTCATGTATGCCAATTATATCATCTAATACAAAAATACAACGTATCGACTTGTATCGAAAGCTCGTCGGTCGATTAGTACAAACATGCATCGAAACCCCTGTAGAAGGAAAACACACCGAGCTGGCTCCGTAACGAACGAGAACCCCTCTCGGTGACTTGGACGTCGGTCACGCCGAGTCGGAAGGCCGTGAGCCAGCTGCCGAGGACCGAAGCGAGCGTGGTCCGGTCACGTGCGAGTGAGGTGCTACACCACTCGGCTGGTCGCGTCGGTCACGGAATCCAGTCTAAGCATAAAAACTTTACTGGTAGTGTAGGGAATGCAGAACATTAAATAGCGGCAACGCTGAACACCAGCAGTGAGTTTACGTGGATCGAAATAGCTCTGCCGTCTCACTCGACTTCGTGTTCGTCGGGACACTGGGCATAATCGCGGCGGTGTCGGTCTTCATCACACCCTCCATGACGGGTCCGCTCAGGGCGGCCAGTACCCTCGTGTTCGTACTGTTCGCTCCAGGCTACGCGATTGTGGCGGCGCTGTTCCCTGGACGGAAGACAAACGCTGGGGTCGAGGACGGACCCATCGAGCCAGAACCCGATCAGGGCATCGCGAAACGAGGCGGTATCGACGGACTTGAGCGAATCGTCTTCTCTGTCGGTATTAGTGCGACAGTCACAGTGCTGGTCGGCGTCGGGCTGGGTACCGTGACCGACGGCATCAATCCGCAGAACGTGCTTACGGCCGTACTCTTCATCACGGCCGTGGCGCTCATCCCGGCGGTCGTGCAGCGTCGCCAGCTCGCACCGGCGGCATCGCCGATGGCTGGACTAACCCCCGCGCTTGAAGTCGTCAGAGCTGAACTGTTCGACACCTCGAACAAGCCGAAGCTAGTCTTCAACCTGCTGGTGATCGTCGTCGTGCTGGGGGCCCTCGGCAGTATCACCTACGGCTACGACAGCGACGACGACGGTCTGACCGAGTTCTATATTATGGCCGAGAACACTGACGGCGAGATGACCCTGGGGAACTACTCCGAGACGATCGCTCTGGGTGAGGAGCGAGAGTTCACCGCCGTCATCGATAATCAGGAGAACGAACAGGTCGACTACACACTCGTCGTAATAATACGCGAGGAGTTCGAATCCAACGGGACGGTAGTGATCGCTGGCGACCGCCGGCTGCTCACCGAGGAGATTCCGGTATCGGACGGTGAGTCGGAGCGACTATCGCACACGCTGAGCCTGTCCACAGAACGGTCGGTAGATCGAATCCGACTCACGTACCTGCTCTACACTGACGGCGTACCCGAGACCCCGAGCAGGGAGAACGCGTACCGCGAACTCCACCTCTGGCTCACCGTGTCCGAGTAGGCGGTTCGAGTACGACGGGCGGCAGCGGTCCACGCAGCCCCCGTCGACGGGGCCACATTCTACTTCGTCTTGTCGAGTCTTGACGAGTCTCACGTTCGACCGTGCCGGACGTCGATTCACCCGATCTCGTCGGTACCCAGCTCAGTTGTGCCGGACCCGGACGATCTGTTCGGCCGAGCAGGTGTTTGGCGAAGGGAGCGGACGCAGCGTGGATTGTCCGTTGATAGGGCCCTCACGCCAAGTGCTCAGGACCGACTGAGCCGTCAGAGCACAGGCAACTGACTTGGCAGGCCGAGTTCGACACCGAAGACTGAGTCGCTTGATCGGCGACCTGTGGCGGCAGAAATGTGCGCGGATATTGTGGACTCGGTGCCGACAGTCGGCGGAGGCGGAACGCGGTCAGCCGCAGAACCGACGCCGGGGGTCATGCTTCCGTGACCTGTGCGCTTGAGCCTCGCTCCCCGATTGGCTTCGCCGGGGCTCCCGCGACGATCGAGTTCTCTTCGACTGACTCGGTGACAACACTCCCAGCGGCGACGATGCTGCCCCTGCCGACGGTGACACCGTCGAGGATCGTGCAGTTCGCGCCGATCCAGACGTCATCCTGCACGACAATCCCCTCTCGCGAGATTTCTTGATTGACTATCGGAACGTCCGGGTCGGTGAACGTGTGGTTCGCCGCGACGATGGTCGTGTGTGGGCCGATTAGAACGTCTCTGCCGAGCGTGATCGACCCGTGGCCTAAGAGTGTAACGAACACGTTTATCATCGTGTTCGCGCCAACCTCGATCTGTCCCCCCGACGGGGCGATGACGGCATACTTCCTGATGCGAGCGTCACGGTGAACGATGATCTCCCCGTCAGCCTCGAACGTCGCCTCCGCCGCAACCTCTGCCGAGGAGTGGATTGAGACGTTACGCCGGGAGTCACGGACGTGTTTGACTATCTCGTCGATAAGATACCTCTTAGCCACCGCTGCGAGAGTGACCGGTCCCTTCTCGTTGAGAAGCGTTGTCAGCTTTCTCACCATTGTCTACCATACACGCGACGGACAGTCAAAAAATCATTAGCCTATGGCGCGACAGTTGCACGCATCTGCGAGTCGTTTTGTATCAGCTGTCAATGCGGGCGCTACGCCCCCACCCTCAACGGAGCGACCGAAGGGAGCGGAGTAGGGTAGGGTAGTTCATGCGGGGTGACTGACGGCGTCGAGGATCTCGTCCCGAGTCTCGAACGCCTGTTGGACGATATCCTTGATCCAAATGTACTCATACGTACTCACGCGGCCCAGGTTAAACATGTTCTCGTACGAGCTGAGTTGGTCGTTGATCCGCCCGAACTTCTCGATCTCCTCGTTCACCGGGAGTGGGTAAGCGTGCGGCGCACGGCGTGCCTCAGACGTGATCAGTTCGGCGTCGACGCCCTGCTCTTCGAGGAAGTCGAGCACGTAGTCGTCGAACCACTCGATCGGCTTTGACCAGAGGTCGTCGTCGAGGAAGCAGGGGAACTCAATCGTCAGGATGTATTCCCCGTCCGGGATATCCTGGGGGGTGAACTCGTAGTCGGTGATGCGGGTGAACTCGTAGTCGTTGGGGAAGTACCCCCAGTCGATGTGGTCGTCGAAGAGCCGTTGGTCGGCCTCGATGTGCATCCCGTGGATAACCATGCTCCGGTAGTTGAGCGTCTCTTCGGTGTCAACGATGATACTGGGGTCGATCGTGCTCACGAAGAGGTCGCTCTCAATCGTCTCTCCGCTCTCGGTTCGGAGGCTGTTGATCTCCCCATCGGTCGTGTTGAGACCAGTCACCCCGTCGATCACGACCTCACAGTCGGTGATCATTTCGTGGAGGATGTCGGTGTACTTGTCGTCAGGGTAGTACGCCCCGTCACCGAAGAACTCCTGTTCATCTTCGGGGAAGCTGATTTTGAAATCGAACCAGTCGCCAGTGATGCGGGTGGGATCAACACCCCAGTGTTTCGCGGTGTAGTTCTTGTAATACCGATCGTACAGCGTCGGCCCGACCTGGTTCATCATGTACTCCTCGAAGAATTCCGCGTCGGTCTGGCCGGGGGCCTCTTCGAGTTCGTCCCAAATCTGGTCGGCGTCATCCCACCGGCCGATGTTCTGTTCGCTCACGGGGTAGTGATGCGAGTCCGAGAGGTCACCGCGGGGGAACGTCGCAGCGTAAAACTCGTGTGGTTCAAGATGCGTGAACTTCGAGAACACCTCCTTGACGATTTTCTCTTCCTCCTCGTCGAAGAAGAGAAGGTGCGGCGCCGAGTCGGAGTGGTAGCCGCTGTCGAACTCGATCTCTCGGAGAAGCCCACCGATCGCGGTCTTTTCAACAATCGTTACGTCAAAGCCGTCGTTAGCTAACAAATGACCGAGAGAGCACCCCGCGATGCCTCCCCCGATGATCGTCACATCCGTCATCAGTAACAGTTATTCAACCGAGCGGTAGTTAAATGTTATACTGAAATTGAATGTCGTTCATGGAGAGTTCGTCTGCGGGTCTTTGAGTGAACGCACTCCACAGCACTGTCGCGTCAGGCCGGCTGAGGCTGCCAACTGAACGGTGTACTTCTGCATCGATGTTAAATACTCAAAACTGTATTGGTCTGATATATGCGAGATGACGAGTCTACCCGCGACGCCGGTGGCCCGCCGGCCGAGGGAAGCCCTCCACCGAACAGCAGTGTCAGCCGCCGCCGCCTGTTGAAGTTGGTCGGAGCGAGTGGCGTCGCAGGGACGAGCGCCCTCGCCGGCTGTTCGATGATCCAGGGCGGAACCGTTGGCGGGCGGACCGAGACTCCGGAAGCTACGAACTCCTCCGAACAGGGTGAGTCCGGGACGATGAACACGGTCGCACCGGACGAGGGCCGGATCGGTGTCGGTGTCTTTCTGGGCGATGAGGCAGCGCTCGAACCGTGGGAGGCGTGGTTCGGACGACCCGTCGACCGGTATTCGTTCATCGTGCCGACGGACGGATGGCGGTCGTACCGGATCGAGAATATGCCGTTCGAGCGTCCGATCAGACCGATCGCTGCCGATCGGGACATCTCGATATCAGTCCGGATGTTCCCGCCGGCGGCGACGACGATGGAGGCGGTCGCCGAGGGGAACCACGTCCGCCAGCACAAGACATTTGCGCGCAGTTTAGTCGACAACGACCTGGGGGACGCGACGCTCCGAATCGGTGCCGAGCTGAACGGCGAGTGGGCCGCGGACGGCGCCGTTGGCCGACCGGAAATGTTCATCCAGTCGTGGAAACAAATGACCGGTGCGATGGACGCGGTTGATGGCGCGGAGTTCGAGTACGTCTGGGCCCCGCACATCGGCCGGCGTGACATGGACCCGACGCTGGCGTACCCTGGGGACGACTGGGTCGACTACATCGGACTGACCGTCTACGACGCAAGCCAACTTTACTTCCCCGTTGAGTGCGACGAAACGTGCGTCAGCACCCGGCGCGAACAGACGTGGGAGATGCTCGTTACCCAGGAGTTCGGGCTCGACTTTTGGGCGCAGTACGCGAGAGACCACGGGAAGCCGCTCGTGTTCCCGGAGTACGGTGTCGTTTCCCGGAGCTGGAACGATACGGGCGGCGGTGACAACCCGCGCTTCTTCGACTGGTTCGCTGGGTGGATGGCCGAGAACAGCGACGTCGTCGGCTGGCATACCGCCTGGTGTTTCGTCGCGGGTCCCCACTATGTGGGCCCGCTTGATCTACACATCTCGGGGCGATACATGCCGCATCCGGACGCATCGGAGACGTACCGAGCGGTGTTCGGACCATCGTAAACTGCCCCGCCCTACCGCTCGTCTAGCGGCTCGCGCTCGAGGGTGGGGCTTCCTGCCTCCACGACGCGCTTTGCATCCCCGACGGAGGACACCGGGAGTGCAGTCTCCACAGGAGAGGTGTTGAGCCGGAGCGTTCCATTCCCAACCGCTTCTTCATCCCGTGCGAACGGATGTTTCACCACACGTTCGCGTCTCTATCCGCTTCAAACCCACACGCCGGGTAGGAGTGTTCGCACACCCACAACGGTTTCTCCGTCGAAACGCCACAGGACGCACACTCTCTGATCGTTCCACGCGGATTCACGGCGACGAAGTGTGTCCCTTCACGCTCGCACTTATACTCAAGCATCCACAGGAATCTCCCCACGCCATGCCTGCGCGGTTCCGCGAGTTGCCGGGGAGTTCGACCAACCCTTTTGCGTCTAAGTCTTCAACCACCACAAGGTCGTACTCTCTCGTAACTGAGATGTATGGGACCGATGCGGCAGTTGCCTCGGTCGGAGCTGCGACTTCCGACAGACATATCAGTCACGGTGATTGCTGCTCATCAGACACTCTCCGGGTCGATTATGAAACGGTCCAGAGAATGCATCGGAAAACAAGTTGCATGCCTAACATTTATTGCACGCTAAACGCGCCATGTACAGGTGAGTAGATACGTCGTCTCGATCAACCCGGCCCTCCACCGAATGGGGTCTCACGACCCAAGTGCGGTTATTTTTCGCGAGGGGAAGCTGGCGTTCGGTATCGAAGAGGAGCGTCTCACTCGCCAGAAACACGCCGTTAATACGTTCCCCACGCGTTCGATTGAGACGTGTCTGGACCACGAGGGAGTAGAACTCTCAGACGTGGACCGCGTTGTCGTCGGCTGGGCTCCAGAGAAGTTCCTCGGGTCGAGTCAGGCCGGCCTCTCCGAGGCGATACGGTATCCGCAGTCGGTCCGCGAGAAAGTTGAGCGGGTCGGCTTCACAGTGAAGGAGTCGATCGGCACGTGGATTCGTGGGAAGATTAGTGTCGAGTCCCAGCTCGCGGAGATTGGCACACCCGTCCCGGAAGTGGTGATGCGCGACCACCATTACAGCCACGCCGTGTCGGCGTTCCACCCAAGTCCGTTCGACGACGCGCTCGTTGTCACGCTCGACGGTCGGGGCGAAACCGTCTCGACGGCCGTTTGGGTCGGCTCGAACGAAGGGCTGAAGCGCGCTCAGACGTACAGACATCCGAATAGTCTCGGCTACTTTTTCGGTTCAGTGACCAAGTTCCTCGGCTTCTACCCGAACAACGGCGAGGGAAAGGTGATGGGACTGGCGCCGTACGGGAAGTACGACGCCGACATCGACGCCGCCCTCCGGGCTGAGCTCGACACGAGCGCCGACTACGACGTCACTTCGATTGTGACGGGGAGTTTCGAGTACAGCACGCGCGAACTCGAACGCGTGCTCGGACGCGAGCGGAAGTCCAGCCCGACCGAGTTCACCCAGTGGGAAAAGGATCTTGCGTTCACCGCACAGCAGCTGCTTGAGGAGATTGTCACGAACGTCGTCGAACACTACTGCGACCGGTCTGGGCTCTCGAACGTCGCGCTCGCGGGCGGGGTCGCACTGAACTGCAAGATGAACAAACGGGTGATGGAGCTCGACTGCGTCGACGGACTGTTCGTCCAGCCGGTCGCGCACGACGCGGGGGTCGCGGTCGGTGCGGGCATGGCGGAGTGGGATCCCAGCGAGGTGGCGGAGATGGAGGCGGTGTATTGGGGACCGAGCTACGAGACTTCGGACATCACGGACGAACTGGATCGGAACGGAATCCCGTACGCGCAGCCGAACGATATCGAACGGTTCGTCGCGGAACGGATCGCCGATGGTGACCTGATTGGTTGGTTCCAAGACCGACTCGAGATGGGGCCACGGGCGCTCGGTAATCGGAGTATCCTCGCCGACCCCCGCGATCAGAGCTCTCCCGACCGGGTGAACAAGTTCGTTAAACACCGTGAGGAGTGGCGCCCATTCGCCCCATCGATGCTTGAGAGCGCTATCGACGAGTATCTCGTCGACGGTGAACGGGCGCCGTACATGATCAAGACGTTCGACGTCCCCGTTGAGAAGCAGTCCGAGATCCCGGCCGTCCTACATCCGAGTGACCAGACGACCCGCCCACAGACCGTGACCGAGGGACAGAACCCGCGCTACCACCGTCTCATCTCCGAGTTCGAGGAGATTACCGGCGTCCCGGTCGTCCTGAACACGTCGTTCAACGACAATGGTGAGCCAATTGTCAACCAGCCGTCAGAAGCGGTCAAGGCCTTCTTTAGCATGGGGCTTGACGTACTGGTACTAAACGACATAGTCGTCGAGAAGCCGGCGTAATCGCCGTCAACAGGACGACCAAGCGGTTCCCTCACGGTTGGCGGAGTAGGTTGTCCACATGACAGGAGAGCCATCACGGGACTGTGGGATGTCTCTCTATCAGTCGGTTCAGCCCATGAGCTCGTCGTACTCTCGGAAATCTGTGTCCGTGACGTAGTCGTGCGCACCGAGCAGCGTGGCTCGGATGTTCTCCTTGTTCCACGTTAAGGCCCACAGGACGAACAGAATCGCGGTCTCGATCGTGAGCGAGGCGTACAGCGAGAATCGCCGCCAGAAAGGGAGGTTCTCGGCCGCGAAGTGGAGCTTGTTCCGGACCTTGTGATAGGAACTGAACGGGGACCGATTTACCCTGCCGGCGGTTTCGCCCACGTGATGGTAGATTTTCGACTGTGGGTCGGTGAGAACCTTCCAGCCCCGTTCGCGTGCCTTCCACGCTAGGTCGACATCCTCCATCCCGAGGAAGTAGTTCTCGTTCAGGAGTCCAATTGCCTCGAGAAACTCCGGATTCAATAGGACGAGACAAGACTGGACGTAATCGACCGGATAGGGCTGATCGTCCTTCGGCTCCCGGTAGATGACGCCCCCACCGGCGAGTACTGGGTAGAACTTGTACCCCGCGTTGTGAATCTCGCCTGAGTCGGCAAAGAGGTTCACCCCGCCGACGGCGGCCACCCTGTCGTGGGTTCTCATCGTCTCGACCAGCGGGTCGAGGAAGTCATCCATCACGATAGTGTCATCGTTGAGGAGCAGGACGTAGTCCGTCCCGGTCTTGAGGGCGTACCTGATGCCCTCGTTGTTGCCCTTGGAGAATCCCTTGTTCTCGCTGTTGAGCACGAACTCGCACCAGCCATACTCATCCTGTAGCGCCTCTATCGAGCCGTCCTTGGACCCGTTGTCCACAACGATCACGCGGTAGTTCGGGTATGTGATCGATTTGAGTGAGTCCAGGCAGTCGGACGCCTCCTCGTAGTTCTCCCAAGTCAGAATGACGATTGCGACTTCCGGGTGACGTTTAGGGCCGTGTTCCGAGGATATCCCTTCGAGCCGTGCTTGGGGTGACTGTTGGGTAGAAGAGTTCTCCACGTTCCCTCTATGCATCGCGAAATTGTCTCCTCTGGGTGCTATTCAGTGCTCCGAAATAAATAATATGTTAGATGTAAGTATATAACGCGTTGGTATAATATTCAAATTTTATTATCACTTGAATGTCATACCAGGTTCATGTCGCCACCGTCGGTGCACACATTTCGCAGAATCAGCCCCGTGAGGAAGACCGTCTCGACGCGCTCAGACAGATTTTCAATGCTTTCGTCCCGTTTGTACCGATCTTCCGACTCGCAATCTGGTGCGTTCGGAACGAACGAGCCCAGTCAATCGGTGAGGCGTGTACCAATCATCACCTACTTAATGCCTCCGATTTTTGAGTCGGCAGGATCACAGCGATAGTACGCTACCCTTTTCTCGTTCCGCTCAACAATAAGGTCTAGTAATGGATAATCCCGTCCGATCGCCGCAAGCCACGACGCTGAAAGTGTTCTTTCCAGCGTGTTTCGTCGCCGTCGTTCTCGCACTCAGCATCGGATGGTGGGTTCTCGGACCGGTCGTGGCAATCAAAGGCGGGTACGTGTTCCTCGGCCTCCTAGTCGCCGCGGGTGTCTACTACCTGTACGACAACCCCACTTGGTGGGATGCCCGCCACGAGATGGAGTGGGGGTTGCTCGGGAGTGGTGTATTCCTGCTGTGGGGGCTTGCGCTCATCGTGACGGAACTGACTGGCTCGCGCGTGCTGGTGCTCGTCGGGGTTCTCCCGGTAGCGTACCTCCTCTTGGCGCTTCAGATCCGACGGCGGGTATCAAGGGTATGGATTCTGCTGCAGACAATCGCACTCTTCCTCCTCTCACCGATTACGAAGTACATGTCAACAGGGTTCTACTACGCGCGTGGGGATACCATAATCCACGTGGGGTACATCGATCGCGTGATGCAGTCCGGTACGTGGACTGCCCTTCCGGAGACGAGCCTTTATATAGCGTTCCCGGGCTTTCACAGCTTCATCAGTTCGATTTCAGTGCTGGCCGAGATCGACCCGTACGATGGGTACATCCTCGCCGGGATTGTCCTCTACGCGATGGCGATTGTCGGGGTGTACCTGCTGGCCCGGCTGATACTCAACGATACCTTAGCGCTCTACGTCGCGCTCGCGATGACGCTCCTCCGACCGTCGCTGATCTACTCGACGTACTTTTTCCCACAAGCGTTTTTCACCGTGCTGACGGTCATCTTCCTCTATATCCTGTTCCGGGCAAAGGTGAGCGGCGCAGATCGCTCCTTCTTGATGGCAGCGAGTCTATTGTTCGTGCCGTCGCTCATCCTGAGTCACCATCTCTCGATCGTGCTGTTCTTGCCGGCGTTCGTCCTGCTGTTGACGGCCCCGTTCGTCATCAACCGTCTCTCCTCGTTCCAGCTGAACGAGATCGGGACGCCGCAGGCACTACCACTCGCGCTTCTCATCGTCGGGGCGGGACTCTACTGGCTGCTCGCCAGCAACTTCGTCCAGGTCCTGCTATCGGCGGTCTCGGGCATCGTCGCCGACTTCGTCTTCCTGGGTTCTGTCCAGGGTTCGACCGGGTTGCGGGAGACGGTCCTCTACGGCATGCAGATGCCTGAGATGACGGCGATCATCTCCCTCCAGAGTCTCGGCAGCCCCGACGGGATCTACAACATCATTCTAGTCGCCCTCCTAGCGCTTGGCGTGGTCACGTCCATCACCGAGCAGCGCCGGCTGGTGAACGCGCTGAGCGTCCTCTCCGTCGGGGTCATCACCTCCGCGTTCCTGCTCCGCATTCCGCTCGGGATCAGAGGTCTGAAGAGGTTCGGACTAGCGATGAGCCTCTTCATCGCGTTCCTCGTCGGTCTGGGACTCTACCGGCTGTTCACGGCTGCAGAGGTCGCCTCGTCACGGGCGGTCCCGGCATTAGTGGTGTTCGTGTTACTGGCCAGCAGCGCCCACGTCGTGGCTGGAAACGATATGTACGGTCTCCACAGTGGGCCTGATCTCTGGGAGATGGAACCCCTGCCGGAAGACCAACAGGAACTCTCTGTCGGGGAGTACCGCGGACTGGAGGAGGCGGCGGGGACGCTCGCGGAAAACGAGGTGTCCGTCACGACCGACTGGATCAGTCGGCAGACGCTCGAACGGTACGGGACGGAAGCACCCGGACGGATGACGCTTGAAGCCGATGGTATACGAACCGACAACGAACTGCTTCTGTACCGGGAGCGGTGGTCGACCCGGAGCCAGGAGCTAATCCCGGACTTCCGGACGTTCCAGACCATGGTGATGACCGACCAGTGGTTCACCGAGATGGAAGAGACCGAGAGCAAGATCTACACTACGGGTGAAGTCTCCGTCCTCAGAGACTATGAGGGAGGACAGTACGTGCGGCACGGCGACGCCGAGGCGACGAGCTGATTCAGTTGACATCCTCCCGCGCCTGAAGACGCGGGAATCCCACGGCACCGCACCGCTGAGTTGGGATATTAGGGTTTGCAGTCTACCACCTCTGCCCGAGGTTGGAATCCTCGGGAGAGGTCATGAAGGTAGACTCCGGGCTATGCTAACCAGCCGGTACTCCTATTTTCGTCCAAACTGGCCGAAGACTCGGAGTTACTTTCCTCGTTGATGTCGAGACGGACGGTCACATCAGCGTTGAACGCCGCATCACACACCTCACAGACGTAGAGGCCGCGTTCAACGCGCTGACTGCCGTCTTCTCTACTGCAGACGCAACACGTTTTGCTCGTGTCACGCTCTGACACTTCTACGACCTCGATTCCGTCACTCTTCGCCTTGTAGGTGAGAATCGAGGTGAAGCGGTCGAACGCCCATCCGTGCGAGTCGAGATCCCCGTGCCGACCCCAGTTTCTCGACTTACCGTTGTCGTCTTCGCGGACACCAGTGAGTTCCCCGACGTTGATTCGCCCAACATCCTGCTCGACACACCGTTCTACGATGTGTTTCGCTAAGGAGTGGAAGAAATGGGTACGGCGCTCCGACCACTTCGCATGGAGACGAGTGGCCCGTTCGCCGCCCGAATCATCGCCTTTGGCAATTTCTTTCGGAAAGTAGTACCCGTCCTGCTTCAGACTTCCCTGCCACCCTCAGGCCGAGGTGTGTACACCAACAGGACACCCGGTTCGGATTTGCCCAGCGTACGGAGGAATATCCATTCGATAATGAATCATCAACTATAAACAACCCGCAATGAAGGGGGGAGCATGACACGCGTGTCTGGACCATCCGGCGGTCGCGCCGCTTTGGAGCAGGAGATAGTATAAAATGGTTCCATAAATCCACCGTTTGGGCAGCATCGAACAATATTCATCTCGCATAGTATTATTGAATGACAGAATATATAATCCACAAAACGAATGAAGGCATACAGCATATGACCGAACGGGTATTCATCACGGGAATCGCGGGTTTCCTCGGAAGCCATCTGGCGGACGCCTTCCTCAAAGACGGTTACGAGGTGGCCGGGAACGACAATCTGTGCGGGGGGTACCGGAGTAACGTCCCCACGGACGCGGAGTTCCACGAGGTAGACTGCACCAATCTGAACAGGATGAAAAAAGCGATGGGAGACGCGGACGTCGTCTACCACACAGCTGCGCGTGCCCATGAAGGACTCAGCGTGTTCTCGCCAGCGCAGATCAACGAGAGTATCTACCAGGCAACGACCTGTACGCTCTCAGCGGCGGCCGACATCGGAATCGACCGGTTCGTTTACTGTTCCAGCATGTCACGGTACGGGGAGCAGGAGCCGCCGTTCACTGAAGACATGGAGCCGGCGCCACAGGACCCATACGCGATTAGCAAGGTCGCAAGCGAGGAGATGGTCAAGCTCATGAGCGACGTCCACGAGTTCGACCACATCATCGCCGTGCCGCACAATATTATCGGTCCTCGCCAGCGGTTCGACGACCCATTCCGGAACGTCGCGTCCATCTTCA
The DNA here is from genome assembly GCA_041641795.1 of Salinigranum sp. GTDB lineage: Archaea > Halobacteriota > Halobacteria > Halobacteriales > Haloferacaceae > JBEPXT01. The sequence continues at coordinate 28,418 of JBEPXT010000004.1, read as the reverse complement.
TCAACCGAATGCTCCAGGGAAAGCAGCCGATCATCTATGGGACCGGCGAACAGAAGCGGTGCTTCACGTTCGTGCAGGACAACGTCCGTCCGCTGAAGACGCTCGCACACCACGAAGAAGCCGAGGGCGAAGTCATCAATATCGGCCCGGACGACGAATTCATCACAATCAACACGCTCGCAGAGACAATCGCGGAGATCATCGACTTCGACCTCGATCCGATCTACGTGGAGGGCCGACCGCAGGAGGTCGAACTAGCGAACTGTTCGGCCGACAAGGCCCGGGAGTTGCTCGGTTACGAGACTCACTACACGCTCCGGGACGGTCTCAAAGAGATGGTGGCCTATATCAAGGAGGAAGGCCCGCGCGAGTTCGACTACGACCACCTCCGCCTCGAGATCGTCAACGAGAAAACGCCCGAGACCTGGACCGACCAGCTAATCTAACCTGTCGCGCGGTGACCCCTTCGAGGCACCGAACGCGCCGACTTGTCCCCACCGAGCCTCGGGTGACGAACTTGTCGCGTCGAATCGACGGTTCGTCGGGTCTCGCACGAGGATAGCGGAGGGCACCCACGGACCGAGCGCGACGGACCCAGAGCAGAAACGACCGGCTGAGCCGGGCGTCAATCAGTAGGTCTCGAATCGCTCCTTCGCGTCCGCCTGTTCCTCCGGCATGACCTCGAGTACCACCAGCCCCTCGAAGTGTTGTCGAATCAGTCGCGACAGCGCGGCCATATCCATAGAGCCCTCGCCGAACCCGAGTCCGTCCTCGGTACGGGTCGAGTCACAGAGGTGGACGACACTGATTCGGTCGCCGAACGTCGTGAGCAGACGCCTGGTCGTCGTAAGATAGTCTGCGTCGGCCATGTAGAGGTGGGCGGTGTCGAGGACAAACTCGTGTCCGCGGTCAAGGATCATACTCTGGAGGTGTCGTTCGCTGGCCCCTGGGTTATTCTCGTAGCCGTGTGGCGACCGGAAGTCGAGGTGTTCGAGTGCGGTAATCTGGGCGTGAATAATCCGTTTCGAGTGGACAACCAGATAGGCGTCGAGACTGTCAGCCAGTCGGTCAGCCCGCTGCACCCACCTGAGTTCCTCAGTGGTCACGTGGGGGGTATGGACCGACACCACGTCGACAGGGGCAGCCTCGATGACATCAACAGTCGCGTCGAGGTCGGTTAGATGCGTTCGTTCGAGGTACAGTTCGATATCGTCGAAGCCACTGGCGCTCGCCCGCTTGAGTTCGTCGGGTTCCGGAGCGGCTTTGCCCGCAACGGTGATGGCATGCGTCGTCACAATTGGTACCTGACGAACAAACAACCCCACTCGGAGCAATTAAACTGTGCGTCATCACCGGTGACGGGTGTAGTGGGAGCTACGGCAAGGACGGAAGAAAGTCATCGCGGCTTGCCCACCGGACGCCCGTCGTGTGGGACCTCGTGCGGGTCGACTACGCAGAGGAGAACGCGCTGTCCGGCGCGCACGACAATGACCAGGAAGTCACGCAGTGGCGATACGAGAACGGAGTCTATGCCCTCGACTTGACCAGTCGGAGGGAGGCGTTCGATGATTGTCAGAACACCTTCCGCCGATCCAACGTAAAATCCATTTCGATAATTGGACGGTATTTGTCCTACACATCCCATATATCCGCCGTCTCAACCATACTGAGGGGTTCTCAAAATATCAAATATGGTTTCAAGCAGACAACGCTTAATTATAGATTCTCCCACCTGGAGTACATGGCACGTGAACAGGCGGCGGATGAGAATACGGAACGTCAAAAGATTCGGTTGAGTCGACGGTCGTACCTGAAGATGGCTGCGGTGTCAACGGTTGCAGTGGCTACAATCACGGGCGGGTCGAACTCGGTGACCGTTCCAGAGAGTACGCGTATGGGAATCTATGGCTACGGCGGCGACGCGGTCATCGAGCAGCGCGGGTCGGTCACGGCCAACGCTGTCACGGGGACCGTTCAGCCCGCCTCGTTGGAGACGGCCGAGTCGGAGCCGAACGACCGCCAGTCGACGGCGGACAAGGTAAGCGTCGGCTCCGTCGTGACCGCCGAACTCACCGCAGCGGAAGTCGACTGGTACGCCTTCGAGGCGGCGAAGGACCAGTCAGTGGTCGTCGAGCTCGACCGGAGTAAGAGCGAGGGTGTGACTGCGCTCATCCTCTACGACGCAGATGGAGAGTATCTCGACCTCAGGTACGTTGGGGGCGTCTCGCCCGCGCGCGTGCGCGTCAACTCCACGATTGCTAGTACGTACTTCACACAAGTAGTTGACATCGAATCAGGCGACGGTGCCTACACGCTCACGGTCAAAGATGAGACTGACCTGACGCCGACTCCCACCACAACGCCTGAACCAACGCCGACCGCTGAACCAACGCCGACCGCTGAACCAACGCCGACCGCTGAACCAACGCCGACACCCGTGCCCGACCCGCAGCAGCCATACTACGGGACAGTGCGGTCGATCCCTGGTCGGATCGAGGCCGAGGACTTCGACGAAGGGGGACAGGATGTCGCGTACAACGACACCGGAGCCGACAACACCGGTGGCGAGTACCGCAGCGAAGGAGTGGACGTCGAGCGGTCCAGCGACACAGAGGGCGGCTACAGTGTCGGCTGGGTAAGGGACGGCGAATGGCTTGAGTACACGCTCGACATAACCCCCGGCACGTACGACGTTCACTTCCGCGTCGCGACGCCGTACGACGGGCGACAGATCAAAGCGACGCTCGGCGGCGAGAGCCTCGGGACAGTGGACGTACCGAACACCAGTGACTGGTACAACTGGATGACTGTCACCCTCAGCAACGTCGAGGTCACGACTAAATCGGAGGCAGTCCTCCGTCTTGAGCTGAATGGAGGTAGTTTCAATCTCAACTGGGTGGAGTTTGAGGCGACCACCGTGACAGCGACTCCGACGCCGGAGCCGACGGTGACTCCGACTCGTACGCCCGAACCCACGCCAACAGTCACCCCTACTCCGACCCCGCTGCCGGACATGTCCATTGGAACGCAGGGTTACGGCGAGTTCGGCTACGGCGGCATCAGCAGATAGCGTTTCGGCGCGAGGTTTCGGCCCTAACACGCGTTGGGCTGCTACCAATTTTATCATACCTCAGTGGACGTCGAACCTGTTGGTTTCGACAGAGGTTCCGTCTGACGACCCGGTGGAGGTGACCGGCGCTATCTCGCCATCCTACCCACGGCTGGCAATGTCGTCCCACCGGCACTCGACGACGAAGTCGGCGCGGCGGTCGTCCGCGGCCCGGACGTCAAGTCGGACGGGCGTGTCGAGTTCGGCCGCGAGCGCGGCGGCGACGAACGACCCGACCGGGTGGTCGAACCGGTCGACGGTGCCGAACGAACTCCCCTGCACGCCGACGGTGATGGCGCCGCCGTCGGGGTCGACAGTCGCCGTCGCGCTCTCGACGAGCTCGAACCCCTCGACGAGTGCGTCCGCCAGTTGGCTCGCGAACTCCTCGACGGTGGCGGCAGAGTCGCGGCGGGCCTCCTCGAACTCCGCGACCAGCGCCGCGCCCGTCGGGACGAGCGAGACGCCGCGGGCCCGGTCGTCCCCGCCGACGACGAGCAGCGCGTCCAGGTCGGCCGGCTTCGGCACGACGAACCGACTGGCCTGCGGGACGAACAGGCGGACGTCGGCCGTCTCGGTCGTGTGCGTCGGCGCGGGGACGTAGACGCTCGTCCCGGTCAGGTCGAGGTCGGTGACGAGCGCCCGTCCCGTCGCGGCGTAGGCGCTGTACACCCGGTCGCCGATGGGCGCGGAGATGACCTGCGAGGGCGTCAGCCAGAAGGTGAGCACGCCGACGAACAGGCCCACCCCCGCGAGCGAGAACAGCACCGTCTGCGACTCGGGGACGGCGAGCGCCGCCCCGGCCGCGAGCAGGCCCAGGACGACGAAGCCGACGGCGGCCCGTCGGTACGACTGGCGGACCCGGTTCTCGCGCTGGGCACGGAGACGGGCGTTCTCCGCGGCCAGCAGTTGAATCTCGCCGAGCAACTCCTCCCGGGAGAGGTCCGCCTCGGTGACGCCCTGCCCGTTGCGCGCCTCCGTCGCCGCCTCTCCCGCGCTCATGGTGCCTCCACGGTTGTCGCTGGCTCGTACCAGAGCAACAAAGCGGTTGCGACGCCCGCCGCCGCGACCAGCAGGACGCTCGTCTGCCAGAACGAGGCGACGGAGCCGAGCGAGACGACGAGCAGCGCGCCGACGACGAGGAGGCTCCCGACGGCGGTGGCGACTCCGGCGCCGGGACGGGTCGTCGCGAGGAGGCGACCGAAGCAGACGACGAGGAGCGCCCCCTGGACGGGCAGGAAGAGCGGGTCGTCGAGCGGGACGGCGAGGAGCGTCGCGACGAGCACCTGTCCGAGCGCGTAGGCGTACGGCCCGCCGACGAGCGCCCAGACGAGGCCGACGACGACGGCGGTGCCCGCGCCGAGGGGGCCGACGACTGCCGCCCACAGCGCCGCGAGCGCCACGGTCCCCGCGACGCCCAGCGCGAACTCGCGGAGTCGGTCGCTCGCGGTGACCCGCCGTGGGGACACCGTCGGTTCCCCGTCGGCGGCCATCAGCGGACCTCCGCGCGCCCACGGCGCTCTTCGGCCTCGCGGAGGACGCGTTCGAGGCGGGAGCCGGGCCCGACCTCGAACGCCGAGACGCCGGCGAGACCGGACAGTTCCCGGCGGAACCGGTCGAACTCGCGGAGCTGGTCGTACGTCGCGCGGGCGTCGGCCGCGTCGGTCGCGTCGGCGTCGAACAGCGCCGACGGGGTGAGGAACACCACGACGTGGCCGTCCCGTCGCTGGGCGAGACGGACGCTCTCTCTGAGCGCCGCGCGGTTCGTGTCGTCGGTGAGGATGACCGTGAGGACGGTCCCGCCGCCGGCGAGCGTCGTCCGGGTCCGTCCGCTCCACAGGAGGCGGTAGAGCCGGTCGGACTCGACTGCCGCGCTCGTCGTGTCGGCGAGGAACGGCCGCACCCGGCGGGCGAACGTGCTCTCGTCGTCCGCCAGCGCGCGCGCCATCCGCCGCGCCCGTCCGCGACTCCGGCGGTGGCGGCGGGTGCTGTCCGTCTCGACCCCCTCGACCGTCTCGACGCCGTACAGCCGCCGCCGGAGCCGTTCGTACTGTTCGCTCGTCGCCCGCGCGGGCAGCCCCGAGACGCCCTCGTCGTCGAGGACGTACAGGCCGATGGGCTCGCCGGAACTGCGGGACTCGCCGACGAGCGCCAGCGCCACCTGCCGCAGGTAGTCGAACTTCGTCGCGCCGGGCGGCCCCGCGTGCAGCGGGGCGCGCGCGTCGAGGATCATCGTCGTGACCACCGACGTCTCGGACTCGAACTCGCGGACGTGGAGGTCGTCCAGGCGTGCCGTCGCCTTCCAGTCGATGCGGGTGATGGCGTCGCCGGGGACGTACTCGCGCACCTCCCCGAGGTCGAACCCGTTGCCCCGGAGGACCGTCTGTCGTCGTCCGAGCGTCGACAGGAGGCTCGCGCCCCCCTCGGCGATGTACGTGTCGCGGGGGCGCGGCGGGTCGACGCGGGTCGTCGGCGTCTCCCCCGCCCGGAACGTCGCCGAGAGGAGGTCCCACCGGTCCGACACGTGGACCGCGGCCGGGCGAAGCCGGTACTCGCCCGCGACGCGCCACGTGAGCGTCCCCGTCGCCTCGGCCACCCGTTCCCCGGGGGCGAGTTCGACGGGTTCGACGCTCGGGTCACCCGCGACGGGCACTCGTGGCTCGACGCGCACACGGACGTCCGCGGCGCGGGGGAGCGTCGCCGAGACGGTGAACGGGCGCGACTCGTCGACGAACGTCGGTGTCGTCGGCGTCTGGTCGACGGCGAGTGACTCCTCGAGCCACCGCACCGCGCGGACGAAGCGGTAGCCGTGGGTGAGCACCCACGCCAGGAGGCCGCCGGCCGCGAAGAGGAAGACGGGCTGTTCGAGGAGGGTCGCGCCGACGGCGAACAGGACGAGCAACGCGAGCACCCCCCAGAGACGTCGGCTGAACTGCATCCGTGGACCAGACGCCCCGCGAGTAATTCAACTTACGCATACTGACGGGGGTGCGACGGCGGCCTCCGCTGTCGTTAACGTCGTCCTATCGCCGACCGGGGGTGGTAGTTAGGACATACTTTTGCCCCGGTCCGGTGTAGCTCTCTCCGATGTCTTCTGACCGCCGCTCCCTCTCTGCTGTGCCCCGCGAGGTGCCCGTCGACCTCCTCGCCCTCGCGGGCGTCGTCCTCCTCACCTGGGCGACGCTCGTCGTCGCACCGCCGCGGGGGACCCCGCTCGTCGTCCCGCTGGCGGTGCTCTTCGTCCTCGTCGCGCCCGGCTACGCGCTCGTCTCGGCGCTCTTTCCCGCCCGGCGGGCGGCCACGACCAGCGACGGCCACCGCCTCGACGTCCGCGGTCTCGACTTCCCCGAGCGCCTCGCGCTCGGCGTCGGGACGAGCATCGTCGTCGCGCCGTTCGTCGCGTTCGTCCTCCAGACGACGGTGGTGGGCGTCGCGCGGACGCCCGTCGTCCTCCTCTTGGGTGCGGTCACGCTGTTCGTCGTCGTCCTCGCGGTCCTGCGCTGGCGGGCGCTCCCGCCCGAACTCCGCTACCGCGTCGGGCTCGACGTCGACTCCCTCCGGTCGGGCCCCGTCGCCGACCGCCTGCTCGTCGTCGTCGTCGCCGTCGTCGTCGTCGTCGCGGTGAGCAGCGTCGGCTACGCGACGACCACCTCCCGCGGTGGCGAGGACCTCACCGAACTGTACGTCCTCGCCGTGCAGGACGACGGGACGCTGCTGGCGGACAACTACCCGAGCGACCTCGAGGTCGGCGAGGCGACCGAACTGTACGTCGGCCTCGACAACCACCGCGGCGCGGAGACCACGTACACCGTCGTCGGCGTCGTCCAGGAGGTCGACCTCGACACCGGACAGGTCGTCCGGCAGGACGAGCTCCGGCGCTACACCGCGACGGTAGCCGACGGCGACGCGTGGGGCGTCCGCCACGAGTTCACGCCGATGTGGGCCGGCGTGAACATCCGCGTCGTCTACCTCCTCTACCTCGACTCGGCCCCGAGCGTCGTCTCGCGCGAGTCGGCCGTCGACTCCGTCCACGTCTGGATGGACGTCGTCGACCCGTTCGGCCTCGATTCGGGTCCCGGCGGGGCGACGGGAGCGGACGCGGGGACGGGTTCGGGCGCGGGTGACACCGTCGCCGTCGCCGGCGGTGACGCCGCGTCCGTCGCCGTCGCGGAGACGACGAACGACGCCGCCGGTGCGGCCGCCGTGACGAACGAGACGGGGACGAACGGGACGAACGGGACGAACGGGACGGACGCGACGGAGGCGGAGACGAACGCGACTGTGACCGGGACTATCTCGGGGACGGCGGCCGGAGCGGCCGCGTCGGGGTAGGCGATGGGTCGGTCGCCTCCCCCGCGAACCCTCAATAGTTTTGATGCGTCGCGTCGTCGAACGGGTGTGTCTCCCCGGTTCCCGACGCTCGCGGTCAGCCTCCTCGTCTGTCTCCTCGTCGTCACGGCGACGGTCGGTGCCGTCGTCGACGCGGCGGCGCCCGTCGACTCTGGTCCCCGGAGCGACGTCACCGCAGTCTCTGGAGTCGACGCCGCGTCGGGCCACGGTTCGGCCGTCCCGCAGGTGTCGGGGCCGGGCACCGAGACGAACGGGACGAACGGGACGGACGCGACGAACGGGACGAACGCGACGTTCGAACCGGTTCCCGTCGTCGACCACGAGGACCCGCGGACGGCACTCGGCCGCGGTGACACCCGCGCCGTCGGGTCGTACCTCGTCGGGTCGATGTCGAACCGCCTGCTGCGGAGCGCACGCCTCCTCACCGAGGAGGAGTATCCGGAGGCGCGTGCGCTGCTCGGCCCCGAGTACGACAGCCTCTACGCCCGCTACGACGACGTCCGGAGCGACCTCGACGTCGGCCAGGAGGCGGGCGAGCGGTACACCGTCGTCCGCGACGAGCAGGTGGCGTACATCACCGCCGTCCAGAACTACTCGCTGATCCGCGAGGACTACCTCGAGGCGCGCCGGTCCGCGGACTCCTTCCGGTCACGGAAACTCGCCCGCGAGATGGAACTGCAGGCCGAGGCGGTCCTCGAACACCGCGACAACCTCGTCGCCAACTACACGCTCATGACCGAGATGAGCGGCGACCGGCGGAACGAGACCGTCCGGCTCGTCTCCCAGCAGGCCGTCGAGGTGACGGCGCTGCAGGCGACCGTCCGCGACCAGCAGTTCGTCGACACCCGCCTCCGCGTGCGGGTGCCCAACACGAGCGGGTCGTTCGCCGCGCCGTACCAGCTCCAGGCGACGGTCACGACGGTCGACGGAGTCCCGCTGGCGAACGAGTCCGGACAGCTCATCGTCGGCACCCAGCGCTACCCGGTACAGACCGACCGGAACGGGTCGTTCTCCGTCGTTTACCGGCCGGCGACCGTCCCCGACGGCGCGGCGACGGTCGAGGCGCGCTTCTTCGTCGACGAGGAGTCGGTCTACCTCGGCGACCGGACGACGCTCGACCTCTTCGTCCGTCAGGAGACGCCGACCGTGTCGGTCGACGCGCGCCCGACGTCGGTCGCCTACGACGAGGCGTTCGTCGTCTCCGGTCGCGTCGGCGCGACGGTTCCGACCGCCGAGAGCTACGTGGCGCGGACCGACGACGTCAACGCCTACTACGACCGACTGACCGCGGCCATCGCCGAGGAGGCGCGGACGGCGTACGCCGCCAACGAGACGGGTCCCGTCACGTCGACCGTCCGCGTGAGCATCGCCGACCTCCAGACCGTGCCCCGCCCCGTGACGGTGGCGCTGACGGTCAACGTGACCGACCTCACGACGGTGCGCGGCGACCCCGCCGACCCGGCGAACCTCACCGTCGCGGTCGACGAGGAGGCGGTCGAGTCGTTCCCGCTCCCGGCGTCGCTCCGGTCCCCCCTGCCGACCGAGTACGCCGGCGCGGGGAACGTGACGCTGCTCGTCGCGGTCGGCGACCTCCGCCTCGGGACGGTCCAGACGGCCCCCGACGGGCGGTTCACGCTCGCCACGCCGCTCCCGCAGGACGCTCGGCCGGGGACACAGCCCGTCCGCGTCGCGCTCGTCGCCCCGGAGCGCGCGCTCGCGCCCGCCGTCGCGACGACGAACGTCTCCGTCGAGACGACGCCGACGCGGGTGCGCCTCGACGAGGTGACCACCCGCGGCCGCGAGTTGCTCCTCGCCGGGACGCTCCGGACGGCAGACGGTGCCGCCCTGAGCGACCAGCAGGTCGAGATCCGCGTCGACGGGAGCGTCGCCCAGACCGTCCGCACCGCCGACGACGGCACGTTCGAGGCCGCGCTCACCCTCCCCGACCGTGACGAGTCGCGGTCGACCGTCCGGGTCGTCGCCGCCTTCTCGAACCCGACGAGCAACCTCGGCGCCTCCCAGAGCGCCGCCTCCGTCGTCACACTCCCCGAACCCCGTACCGAGGTGGCCGAAGAGGTGCCGGTGGTCACGCGCCTCCGTGAGGCGCTCGGCATCAGCGAGGTGCTCGTCGTCCTCCCGGTGGTCGACGTCGGCCTCTCGCCGGGACTCGTCGCCGGTGCCGTCGGCGCCGTCGTCGTCGCCGTCGGTCTCCTGTTGGTCGCGCGTCGGCGGGGGACCGGTCCCGTCACCGCGGCGGGCCGTCGTCACCTCGACGACCTGACGACCGAGGGACTCCTCGACGCGGGGCGACCCGACCCGACGGACGTCACGGACACGACACCCGCGCCGGTCTACCTCCGGGCGGCGCGCGAGGCGCTCGCGGCCTCGAACCCGCGCCTCGCGACCGAGTACGCGTACGTCGCCGTCAGACGCCACCTCTCGGTCGACACCACGCTCCCGGTGCGCGTCACCCACCGCGAGTTCCTCCGTGCCGTCCACGAGGGCGAGTACGACGTCGCGGACGTCGTCGACACGCTGACGACGGCGTACGAACGGGCGGCGTTCAGCCCCCGCGGTGTCACAGCCGACGACGCCGAGGCGGCGGTGTCGGCGGCCGAACGCCTCGTCGAGTGAGTCGCCGGTGGTGACGCCGCTGCCCCCCGAGTTCTGCCGACAGACGGCCAGCGGGCGGTACTCTTCCCCCGGCCGATGTATCGCTCCCGAGATAATGTCGAGGCAGGTCGGAAGAAACAAACCCCGACGCGCTCGTGCGCCTCGCCACTCACGACGCGCCGACGGCGGTGGTGACGCAGTTCGCGTACGCCGACTGCACCGTCAGCGTCTGGTCGACCGGCGAGATAACCGTCACTCCCGACCGGCGGAACTGACCACCGCCCCTCGTTCGCTCCTCCGGCGGCGGCGTCGACCGCCCGGCTTCTTATACCGTCCGGGGGACGTTACCCGGTATGTTCGGAACGAGCGGCGTGCGGGGCACCGTCGGCGACGAGGTCACGGCCGAGACGGCACTCTCGGTCGGTCGGGCGGTCGGTTCTGACGCCGACCGGGTCCTCGTCGGGCGCGACGTCCGCGACAGTGGTGCGCTGCTGGCCGACGCCGCGAGCGCGGGACTCAGAGAGTGTGGCGCCGACGTCGTCCGACTGGGGGTGGTGTCGACGCCGACCCTCGCACGCCACGTCGCGTGGCTCGACGCGGACGCGGCCGTCGGCGTGACGGCCTCGCACAACCCCGCGCCCGACAACGGGCTCAAACTGTGGACGCGCAGCGGGCAGGCGTTCGACGCCGCGGCCATCGACCGGGTCGAAGCGCGCATCCGAGACGAGGAGTACGACCTGCAGGGGTACACGTCGCTGGGGACGGAGTCGACGCACGACGGCGCACTCGACCGCGTGGTCGACCACCTCGTCGGACAGTTCTCCTCGCTGGCGGATCTGTCGGTGGTCGTCGACCTCGGCAACGGGACCGGTCGGCCGACCGTCGAGGCGCTCGTCGCCCTCGGCGCGAGCGTGACGACGCTCAACGCCCAGGAGGACGGCCGGTTCCCGACGCGGAAGTCGGAACCGAACGCCGACTCCCTCGGAGGGCTCTGTCGGACCGTCGACGCCCTCGACGCCGACCTCGGCATCGCCCACGACGGCGACAGCGACCGGATGATGGCCGTCACCGACGCCGGGGAGTTCGTCCCCGGCGACGTCCTCCTGGCGCTGTTCTCGCGGGCGGCCGTCGCCAGCGGAGACGGGAGTCGGGTGGCCGTCCCCGTCGACACCAGCCTCCTCGTGAGCGACGTGGTGCGCGAGGCCGGCGGCGAGGTGTCGTACACGCGCGTCGGCGACGTCTACGTGGCGGAGGAGGCCGCCACGGAGGGGTACGCCTTCGGTGGTGAGCCGAGCGGGGCGTGGATCTGGCCGTCGGAGACGCTCTGTCCGGACGCCCACTTCGCCGCGCTCCGCCTCGCGACGCTGGTCGACGAGTCGGGACCGCTCTCCACGCTCGTCTCGGAGGTGCCGACGTACGAGACGCGTCGGGAGAACGTCCCGGTCGAGCAGAAGGCCGCGGTGATGGAGCGGGTGCGCGAACGACTCACCGCGACGTTCGACGAGACGCTGACGCTCGACGGGGTCCGCGTCGACGACGAGGACGGGTGGTTCCTCGTACGCGCCAGCGGGACCGAACCGCTCGTCCGCGTGACCGCCGAGGCGCGCGACGTCGCGGCCGCCGACCGACTCCAGTCGACGGCCCGTCGCGCGGTCGACGAGGCGCTCGAGGGCTGACCGCGCCGACCGGCACGGGTGTCCGCGCCGCGTGTCGGGCGGGTGCGTTCGGTCGCCGCGACCGGGGAAAACGGGGTGAAGGAGGCGGGGTCGACCCCGCTGCCCGCACAACATTTATATTGGTATGTGTCGTTGTTTGAATTGTTCCGGGTCTCGTGCGCTGGTTCGCGTGCCAACGAATTGCGCTTCTCCCCGGAACACTTACTCACACCGTCGAGCCACGGCGCCGCCGGACGCGTCGTAGCACGCTCCTACCGCGAGTACGTCTCTCATAACAATGCCCTCTCGACCCCTCAGAGAGGGTATGAAAGCCGTCGTACTCGCTGCCGGCGAAGGCACCCGACTCCGCCCGCTCACCGAGACCCGTCCGAAGGCGCTCGTCGAAGTCGACGGGAAACCCATCCTCGTTCACTGTCTCGAACAACTCGCCGACCTCGGCGCCGAGGGGTTCGTCATCGTCGTCGGCTACCGCGCCGAGCAGGTCATCGACTACGTGGGCGACGAGTTCCAGGGCGTCCCCGTGACCTACACGTACCAGCGTGAGCGCCTCGGCCTCGCCCACGCGCTGCTCACCGTCGAACCGCACGTCGACGGCGACTTCATGCTGATGCTCGGCGACAACGTCTTCCGGGCGAACCTGGCGGACGTCGTCGCCCGCCAGCGCACCAGCGAGACGGACGCCGCCTTCCTCGTCGAGGAGGTCCCGTGGGAGGACGCCTCCCGGTACGGCGTCTGTGTCACCGACGCGGACGACGCCATCGTCGAAGTCGTCGAGAAACCCGCCGAACCCACCTCGAACCTCGTGATGACGGGCTTCTACACGTTCTCACCGGCGATCTTCCACGCCTGCAAACTCGTCCAGCCCTCCGCACGCGGCGAGTACGAACTGCCCGACGCCATCGACCTGCTCATCCGGTCGGGACGGACCATCGACGCCATCCGGATGGAGGGGTGGCGGACCGACGTCGGCTACCCCGAGGACCGTGCGGCCGCGGAGCGCCGCCTCCGGGGCGTCGATACCGACGCGTCCGAGGTCGACGTCGACGCCGTCGAGGCCGCCGACGAGTAGCGCGGGCGACCGGACACCCCGGCCGCGGTCCCCGCTGTTACTCGGCGCTCGCTCTTCTCTCTACGTCCTCTCGCTCGGCGCACAGTCGTGACGCGAGCGACCGCTCCCGCCGTCGAGTCGCGTCGCTCGACAGTCGACGTCGACCCCACCACGAAGCGGGTGGGGTGGTCCGGGTCGTCGCGTCGCTTACTGCGAGGCCGTGGGGGTGACCGCGACGCCGTTCACGAACGCCGTCGCGCCCTCACCGATCCGGAGGTCAGTTATCTCGCCGTAGAACCGGTAGCGACGGACGCCGGTGCCGACGGCGTCCTCCGCGCTCCGCCCGGTCGTCCCGAGGACGCTCAGTGCGTCCGTCCCCTGTCCGGGGACGATCTCGTCGGTCACGGTCACCTCGTAGGTGGTCGGTTCCGCGGTCGTCCCCACGATGGAGAGAACGTTCTCGGGTCTGGTCGCGCCGCTCGTTGTCACGACGGTCGCTCCGACGGCGGCCGCACCGCTCAGTCGAAGGTACGTCCGACGGCTCACTGCGCCGTCGCTGCTCGCCTGTTTCCGCGCCTGTTCGCGTGCCATACCTCTATAATGGGTCATTAACACAATAAATGTTCCGGTGATTACACTAGTTGGAGAGAGTGAATATACGTCGATAGTGACTATTCGGCCGGTGAGGGGGCTCTCCTACCGAGTGACCGAAATACCTCATCAAGCGCCTTTAGAAGCGCTCTCGGTTCGTTTTAACATCATCATAACACGGGTCGTACCGCCTCTCTCCGGCTGCGAACTGTTCACCCCTCGCAGTGTTCGACCTGACGACGGCGGTGGCTCACTCGTCGAACGGTGCGTACTGGTTCTCCCACTCGCGTCGTTCGCTGATGGCCTCCAGTCCGGCGTCGGATATCTGGTAGAAGTTGGTGCGCCGGTCGTGTTGACCCTTCACGACGAGCTCCCTCTCGACGAGTGTGTCGAGGTTCGGGTAGAGTCGGCCGTGGTTGACCTCGCCGACGTCCTCGCTGATCGATTCTTTGATCTGCTGGCCGGACGGACGGTCCGCCCCGGCGATTACGTACAACAGGTCCCGCTGGAACCCCGTCAAGTCGAACATGCTCATGTATCTCTTGCTACTACTCTCTCTCATGGCGTTTTGTTAGCCACACACGAACGTCCCGTACGGTGTCCTAACCCCGCTGTCCACGTCGCCTCGGCGCTCGCTCCGCCGCTAATGCACGTTCGTGCATACAATCGGCGGTCGGCCGGTGAGTGACCCCGCACACACGCCCGGACCGACCCCCCGCCGGACATCTCGGCGGTCGCGTGATAGTACGTCGATAACAAAGGTTTAAAATCGTGTATTGACCAACCAATGTCACTCACCAGTCGCGTCTCACCTCGAACAACCGGAGTGACCAGGGACACTACATCGATGACGATCCGATCCAAAGACGACCTCTTCCAGATTCTCAGCAACTCCCGTCGGCGGTACATCATCTACTACCTCTCTCAGGAGGGTGACGAACTGAGCCTCAAGGACCTCGCGACCAAGATCGCCGCCGTCGAGAGCGGGGTCCCCGAGGCGGAGATCACCTCCGACGAACGACAGCGCGTGTACATCTCGCTGTACCAGACGCACCTCCCGAAGCTCGAGGAGGCGGACATCGTCACCTACGACGAGGACGAGCGGACCGTCGCGCTCACCGACGACGTCCTCGACAGCGGGTTCTTCTGGATGGACGACGTCGACGAGGACGCGCCCACGTCGTGGTTTCGCTACTACCTCGGTCTCTCGGCGGTGAGCTGGGCGCTCGTCGGCGGCGTCTGGCTGTCGCTCCCGCTCGTCTCGGCGCTCGGCTGGAGCGGTGTCGCGCTCGTCGTCTCTCTCGGTCTCCTGGCCGTGGTCGTCGCACAGTATCTCGACGAACGCGACACGACCACCGACCGTGACGCCGGGTACGAACTGCTTATCGAGTGACGGGACGGAGTCCGCGCTCGCCGCCGCCGCCGTCCCCTCGGCGACCGGTCGGGCTCTTCGTCTCTCGGTCAGCCGGCTCGCGGGTCGGGTAGTCCCCTCTTACACCTGTGTTACCACTGAGATAACTATGCGACGTCGTCTCTACCCATCGCCATGCGCAGTTCACTGGTGACGACAGAGACGCTGGTACCACCAGCTCACGTGACGTACGTCCCGAAGGTCTGTGCGTACCTCACCCGCGGGGGTGGGGAACAGCTCCTCGTCTTCCGCGGCCCGGGCCACGACGGGCTCCAGGTCCCGAAGGGGACCGTCGAGACGGACGAACCGCTCGACGCGGCCCTCAGTCGCGAGGTGGCCGAGGAGAGCGGACTCGCGGTCACCGATGCTCGCCGCGTCGCCTCCGACGTCTGGACCCGCCGCGCCGGTCCGCTCACCAAGTACGTCCGGCACTTCTACCACGCCGACATCGACGAGTCCCGCGACCGGTGGGAACACGTCGTCACCGGCCACGGCGACGAGCGCGGCCAGACGTTCGAGTACTTCTGGGTCGACCTCCCGACGGCCGAACCGTTCGCCCTCTCGCTCGACGACTACCTGCCGACCGTCCCTGCCGCGGCCGGTGTCTGACGCTCGCCTCTGACGGGCGTGACGGTATCCATCCCAAGAATATAATCGAATGCTGATTGTACTAGAGAACATGAGTGTTAATTTCACGCGTCATTCGTGCTCACTGCAGAAACTGACGACGAGGTTTCACTCGTCCAGTACTCGGCCTTCGTCTATCGGTTTCTCCCCTCGAAACTACTTTGTCTCGCACTAGTTCATCACTAAATATTATACAATCGACCCGTTCCTGATTCAGCCGCTGCGAACCTCGACAAGCTATTTATTATCATCGAGACAATGTCTGTTCGACCTCGTAGGGGAGGAAGACACCGACGCGAGGCGGGTGACACCGCTCCCGTCCGTCGCGTCCCGCACACGGGTGCGCGAATCGGTCTACCGTTTCCGTCAGAGGGGAGGAACTCCATGACACAGACAACAGTCACGACTCACACGCAGACGCAGCAACCCGACGCGACCGCCGCCGAGACGAGCGTGCCGGCCACGCTCTCGAAGGACACTCTCTTCGAGATTCTGAAGAACCAGCGCCGCCGCGACGCGCTCGCGTACCTGAAGGCCAACGACGGGATGGCAACCCTGAGCGACATGGCGGAGTTCATCGCCGCGAAGGAGAACGACATCGAGGTCGGCGCGCTCTCGTCGAGCCAGCGCAAGCGGGTCTACATCGGTCTCTACCAGTGCCACCTGCCGAAGATGGCGACTGCGGGCATCATCGACTTCGAGAAGAACCGCGGCGACATCGCGCTCCGGCCGGAGTCCGAGCAGCTCGACGTCTACCTCGTCGACGACGTGGCTACGGGCGCAGCCACCTCGTCCCCGACCGTCCGAAACCTCGCCGTCGCGGGCGGCATCGGCGCCGCCGTGACCGCGTCGCTCCTGGGCGTCCCTGGCTTCACGCTCGTTCCCGACGCCGCCTGGGCCGTCATCAGCACCGGGACGCTCGTCGCGCTCACCGCACTCGAAGCCCGCCGCTGACGGGGCGACCCGCCCGCGGCGGCGCGCACCACGTTCTTTCGACCGGTACCGCTCCGTAACTCCGCCGTCGGTCCACGTGCCCCCGCTCGTTTCCACTCGTTTCCGCACCCGTGCGTGTTCGTCCGTCCTCGTTCGGGTTCGTCCGTGCCCGTCGTCTCCGCGCCGGTTGCAGAGACCAAACAATCTAAGAGAGTTCAACACACTCACACGTACGATGGTGTTCGGCGACCCAAGCGAGACGTTCAGCCTCGGGGGCGACGGCGGAGCCGCCGCGACGGCCGTTCTCGACGCTCTCGGTGACGCCGTCTCGCGCGAAATCCTCGTCGCGGCGGCGGGCACACCCGTCACGGTCGAGGAACTCGCGATGGTCTGTGACGTCTCCGAGTCGACGGTCTACCGTCGGCTCGACCGGCTGAACACGCTCGGACTCGTCGAACGCTGCAACCCGCTCGTCTCGGACTCGAAGGGCGCGTACCGGACGACGATGCGGGGGCTGTACGTCGCCGTCGACGACGCCGGCATCGCCGTCGAGACGGACGACCTGTCGACGGACGCCCTCGCGGCCGCGATGCGCCTCGTCATCGACGCCGTCGACGTCCGCCGTCTCAGCTACGACCGCGACGCGGGGACGGTCGACCTCACGCTCTCGCTGGCCAACGGCGACTTCGAGACGTTCCTCAAACTGTACGCCGACACCGCCTGACCCCGCTCACCGGTCGCGCGTGACGACCTCGCCCGGCCCGACCCGAGCGTCCTCCGAGAGGACGACGCCGGCGTTCAGCGACACGTTGATACCCGTCTTGGCCCCGTCGCCGACGACCACGCCCATCTTCCGCCGCCCCGTCGAGACGCGCTCGCCCTTCACGGTGAGTTTCACCGCGGCCCCGTCGTGGCGGAGGTTCGCGACTTTGGTTCCGGCGCCGAAGTTGACGTCGCGGCCGAGGACCGAATCCCCCACGTACGAGAGGTGGCCGACCGTCGCCCCCTCCATCAGCACCGAGTTCTTCACCTCGACGGCGTGGCCCACCTTCGCCCCCTCGCCGACGACGGTGGCCCCCCGCACGTAGGCGTTGGGGCCGACCGTCGCCCCCTCACGGACGAGCGCCGGCCCCTCGACGACGACGCCCGACCGCACCGTCGCCCCCTCCTCGACGACGACGGGCCCGTCCAGCACGGCGTCCTCGCGGACCGTCCCCTCGACGCGGCGTTCGAGTTCGCCCAGTTTCCACTCGGTCGCCTCGAGGAGTTCCCACGGCCGGCCGACGTCGAGCCACCGCTCGAACGTGACCGCTCTCACGTCGAACGCGCCGCAGGTCTCTTCGAGGACGTCCGTGAGTTCGAGTTCGCCCCGTTCGGACTCGCCGACGTCGAGCCACGCCTGCGCCTCGCCCGGGAAGTGGTACGCACCCGTGTTGATGCGGTTCGACGGCGGCTCTGCGGGCTTCTCGACGACGCCCGTCACGCGGACTCCCGCTTCTTCCTCCTCGCCCCCGCCCGCCTCGTCGGTGATGAGCACGCCGTACGACGTGGGGTCGTCCACCCGGTAGGAACCGACGGCCGGCCCCGCCTCGTACAGTCGTCGCAGCGAAGGCGTGTCGTAGAGCGCGTCGCCGTTGAGGACGACGAACGGCCCGTCGTCGAGTGCCTCCGACGCCACGCGGACCGCGTCCGCGGTCCCGCGCTGTTCCGCCTGGACGACGAACGTCACGGGCACCCCACGGTACGTGTCGCCGAAGTACGACCGGACGTCGTCGGCCTCGTACCCGACGACGACGACGAGGGTCGAGGCACCGGCGTCGACGGCAGTGTCGACCGTGTGCGCGACCAGCGGGCGGTCGCCGACGGGCAGCATCGGTTTCGGCCGCGCGGCCGTCAGCGGCCGCATCCGTGTCCCCTGTCCGGCGGCGAGTACGACTGTCTGCATACACCGAACGACTGTCCAGGCGCGTAATCAGTGTAGGGGAATCGACAGTCGACGGTGACGCCAACGTGGCCCGACGACGCGGCGACGTGGTGCGGGGGGAAAGACGGGGTCAGTTACCCACGACTGAACTCGTGGGCGTCCGCCTCGCGAGCATGTGAACCGCAGCGGGTCGAGGGATCGGTGCGGGACCGAGGAGAGGCGTGAGTCGGGTGTTCGACTGCGCGGACGGGGGCTCCGGGGTGTGCGGTGGGGTCAGACGGCCTCGCCGAGGGCGACGGCCAGCGCGCGGTCGTACGAGCCACGCTCGATGAGTTGCCACGCCTCGTTCGCCGTCGCCGACGAGATGGTCCGAGACGCCTGGAGGCCGGCCACGATGGACGGCACCTCCGTCGCGTACCACGCCTCGCCGCGGTCGTGCTGTCGTTCGAGGGCGTTCACGGGGCGCCTCCGACCGTCGTGCCGTTCGTTGTGGGGGTCACGACCTGCCTACGGCCGGGGACGGCATAGTTACGACCGTGATAAACTCCCTGTATTTCGCGTTCGAGTGAATTAGGGCCATGTGAACGGGGGCCACGAATCGTCGCGGGAGGCCCTCCCGGTGGTCGGTTTCGCCCCCGCGACCCGACACGCATACGTGGGGGGGTCGCGTACCTCGAACCGGCATGTACCACATCGTGATGGCGGTCGACAAGAGCGAAGAGCGCGCCGTCGCCGAGGCCGACGCCGTCCTCGGCCTCCCCCGCGACCCGAGCGACGTTCACGTCACCATCCTCCACGACTTCACCGACAACCCGTCGGGGGCGTCCGTCGCGCAGGTGTCGTCCGTCCGTCGCGCACAGGACAAACTCGAGGAGGCTGGCGTCGAGGTCGACCTCACCGAGTCCAGCGGCGACCCCGCCGAGGCCATCATCTCGGCGGCCGACGAACTCGACGCCGACATGATCGTCCTCGCCGCGCGCAAGCGGACGCCGACCGGGAAGGTCCTCTTCGGGAGCGTCACGCAGGCCGTCCTCCTCGGCACCGCGCGGCCGGTGCTGGTCTGTGGCGAAGCCAAGCGGTGACGCGCTCGCCCCGGTGACAGTCCCTTCCCCTGCGACGGTCCTGCCAGACGTCGGGTCCCGTCCGCGCTGAGCCACGCCTTTACTTTAGGCTCGCGCGTCGAACGCACCCGCATGCGACTCGGCGTCGTCTCCGACACACACGACAACGTACCGGCGGTCGAACGCGCGGTGGACGTCTTCGAGCGGGAGGGGTGTGACACGCTCGTCCACTGTGGTGATTTCGTCGCACCGCCCGTCCTGCCGTTCTTCGAGGGGTTCGAGGTCCACGGCGTCCTCGGGAACAACGACGGCGAACTCGACGGCCTGGAGGCCGGGTTCCGCGCGCTGGGGAACGGGAGCGAACTGCACGGCCGCCGGGCCGACCTGACGGTCGACGGCGTCTCGGTCGGCGTGCTCCACGGCGAGTCGCTCGCCGACGTGGAGGACCTCGCCGCGTCGGGACGGTACGACCTCGTCTGTTACGGCCACCACCACGAACGCGAGACGCGTGAGGTGGACGGCTGTACGGTCCTCAACCCCGGCGCACACTTCCCGACCGTCCCGGCGGAACACCGCACCGTCGCGACGTACGACACCGACAGCGGGGCGGTGACGTTCCACGACGTGAGCGAGGAGTGAGCGACCGGCGGTCGACGGTCGGCGGTCGGCGGTCGGCGGCGCCGCCTCGACCGCCGGCCCGCCGCGCGTCGTGCGGTCAGAACGAGAGGAACCCGGACTCGGTGACGATGGTGTCGACGAGCGCCATCGGCGTGGCGTCGTACGCGGGGTTCTCGACGGTGAACCCCTCCGCGGGTTCGGCGAGCACCTCGCTCGGCGAGCGCTGGTCGTTCTCGAAGACGAACCCCTCGTCGACGATCTTCCGACTCGCGGCGACCACGGTCACGGGGCGGTCGAGCACCGACGCGACCGCACAGAGCGGGAACGTGCCGATGCGGTTGTAGTACGTCTCGTCGACGAGGCAGTTCATCCCGAGGAGGACGCGGTCGGCCTCCCGGGCGAAGTGCCCCGCCGCGCTGTCGGTGACGAGGTGGGGGTCGACCCCGTCCCAGGTGGCGAGTTCGCGGACGGTCAGGCGGCCGATGTACCGCGGGCGCGTCTCGGTGACGTAGACGGTGAACTCCTTGCCGTCGTCGACGGCTCTCCGCAGGGTCTCCATCACCGTCGTCGAGTTCTCGTGGGTCACGATGGTCTCGCCGTCTTCGAGACGCTCGGCGGCGTTCGCCGCGGCCTCGTGTTTCGACCGCTCGATGGTGTCGACCACCCGGTCGATGGTGCCCCGCAGGAGCGTCTTCGCCTCCTCGACGGTGTCGGCCTCCCCGACCACGCCCCTGATGGTCTCCTGCATCGCCGTGTGCAACAGCGCGTGCGAGAGGTTCGACCGTCGCAGCGCCCCCGCGTTCCGTTCGACGTCGCGCTCGAAGTCCTCGACACCGACGTACTCGCGCTCGAGGAGTTCCTCCAGCGCCAGCGTCGCATCCACGGCCACCGTCGACTCGCTGTGGGTCCGCATCTCGCGGATACGCGCGATGGTCTCGTCAATCATGAGGAAAGGCGGGGCCCCCGGGTGCAAAGAGGTTCCGTCGCACGAAGACTCCGCCTCTCGCCGGCCGACGCGTCGCCCGGTCGCCCGGTTCGGTACAAAAAGAACCTGATCGAACAAGCAGCCCCCTTAGGCGACTCTCGTCGGTAGCCGGAGACGAGACGATGGACTGTGACGACGCCGGTGGCATCGCACGCAGTGTCGTCGGCCACCCGTACCGTCGGATTCTCCTCTCGTACCTCGACAGCCAGCGCGCCCCCGTGCCGGTTCGTGACCTCGCCCGGGCGATTCTCGCGTTCGACCGCTCGGGCTCCGTCCTCTCGGACGCGCTCCTCGTGGACACCGACGTCCCGACGTTCGACGCCGACGCCGACCGGAGCGCCGTCGAGACGATGGCCGCACAGCTCCACCACGCCCACCTCCCGCGTCTCGCCACGGTCGGTGTCGTCGAGTACGACCCGGACGCGGGCGTCGTCACCGACTGGTGCCACCCGCCGGTCGGTGACCGCTGGCTCACTGCGCCGCCCGTCGACCGACTGGCCCGGGTCATCGCCGACGCGCGGACGGCGTCGGTTCGCGCCGACTGACCCCTCGCCCCTCAGTTTGTTATATCAGGGCAAGCGGTTAGCTCGCGGGCGGGCGTACCTTCGGCCCGGAGAGACACGATGGCAGACGACCACGTCAGACGCGTCGCGGTCGGCATCCTCCGCAGCCCCCACCGACGGTACGTCCTCTCGCACCTCAACGGACAGCAGGAGGCGCTCACCGTCCGACGGCTGGCGGAGGCAGTCGTCGCGCGCGACGCCGCGGCGGGAGACGACGGGCGCGAGACGACACCCGACGAGCGCGACGTCGAGGCGGTGATGGCCCGTCTCCACCACCACCACCTGCCGTATCTGGACGCCAGCGGCGTGCTCACCTACGACTGGCAGTGTCGAGAGATAACCGACTGGCGACACCCGAACCTCGGCGAGGAGTGGGTGTCGTCGTTCCCGGTCGCGCGACTCTCCGAGGCCATCAGGTGACCCACACGCGGTCGTGACCCCGACGACGCACAGCTGTCATGACGACTACCGACGACTACCGGGACGGCGACCCCACCGACGGCGACAGCGACAGTGACGCCGACAGCGACCGCACCGAGGTGTACCACTACGACCGCGACACGACCGAGCCGTGTAGCGAGGTGGTGGTGAACGCGGTCGCGGACGCGCTGGGCCGGTCGCCGCTCGACCTCGAACCGCTCTACTACCGCGTCGACCCCGACGCGCTCGACGACCTCGTCGACCGCTCGTTCGGGTCCGGACCGGTCCACGGGACGACCGTCCGCTTCGACTTCGCCGGCTGCCGCGTCGCGGTGAGTCCCGTCGACGTGGTGGTGGTCGCCGACAGTGCCGACAGCAGCGAGAGGTGAACCTCGCCACGCCGGTGGTGGTGCGGACGGAGGGACACGCTCATATCCCAGGAGGGTGAAGGTCGGGACGACCACCACAGTGACGACTCCCTCACGCCCGCTCGACGCGGCCGCCTCGTACGATGGACACAGACGACCGTAGCGACCCCTCGGCTGGCGACGCCCCCGGCGACAGCCTCCACTCGGTGCGGCTCGACGCGGACGAGCCCGTCGTGATGAGCGTCGTCTACGCTGTCGCGAGTGCGCTCGGTCGCCAGCCGCTCGACCTCGAACCGCTGTCGACACAGGTCGACCCGGAGGCGCTCGAGACGCTCCTCGACGGGCCGATCGGCGAACGGGAGGGTCTCACCGTCTCGTTCCGGTTCGCGGGCTGTACGGTCGCCGTTACCCCGACGCGAATCGACGTCCTGCCCGGGACCGACTCGGCCGACTCCGAGTGAGCCGAGAACAGCGGACACGGTGGTGTTCGCTCGGCCCTCGTGCTCGACGTCGCCTTCGGCTCAACCCTCGTACTCGACGTAGCTCGAACACCACGCCTGCGGTTCGATGGTCCCCTCGACGACCGCGCAGGCACCGAGGCCGTCGTCGTTCTTGTCGGGGATGTAGAACCGACAGTCCGTACACTGCTGGCCGTCCTTCGGTTCGGACTGGTACATGACGGCCTCCTTCGTCGCGACGCTGTCGGGACTGCGCTCGGTGCCGTCCTGCGCCGTCGCCGTGACGTACTCGTCCGGGAGATCCCCGCCCGACTGCTGGTCGCCGCCGCCCTCGGTTCCCGCGCCGGTTCCACCGCCGGCGTCCCCGCTCTCGTCACCGCCGCCGTCGCCACTGCCGCCGCCGCTGCCGCCCGCACAGCCGGCGACGCCGACGACCGCTGCGGTGCCGGCGAGCCGGAGGAATCGACGTCTGGAGTCGCGCGCTCGGTCGGTCATGCGTGACGCTACGGGCCAGCGCCGCATTCCTCGCTCGGTGAGTCTCCCCGACCGAGAACCACCCCAGCAGGTAAGTGCTCGGGTGTAGTAGTGTCACGGCTACACACTTCCGAAACCACGCCCGCCCTGCCGACGAGACGCTGGTTCGGTCGCGCCCGCCGGACGGTCTCAGGAGCGGAGCGCGTCGACCGGCCGTTCGGACGCGGCCTTCCAGGCGGGGTACGCGCCCGAGACGAGACTCACCAGCACGCCGAACGCGAACGCGCCGAGGAGGATGACGCCGTTCCGCGGGACGAGGACGACGTCGAGCGCGATCTGGTCGACGAACGCCCAGAGGCCGACGGTGACGAGTGCGCTCGCGGCCACGCCCAGAAGTCCCCCGGCGACGCCCAGGAGGCCGGCCTCGACGACGAGCATCGACAGCACCTCCCGTCTGTGGACGCCGACGGCCCGGAGGACGCCGATTTCCGCGCGGCGCTCGTTGACGCTCATCAGCATCACGTTGAAGATGCTCACGCCGGCGACGACGAGCGAGACGGCGGCGAGGCCGATCAGGAAGCCGTTGAGCAGCGCGAAGAACTCGTTGATGCGCTCGAGGACGCTCCCGAGTTCGAAGACGGACACGCGTCGCTCGCGGGCGTTCAGCCGCGCCTCCACCGCCCCCGCGACCGCCTGGGCGTCGGCGCCCGAGTCGGCCTGGACGACCACCTGGTCGAACGTCGACTGGACGAAGACGTCCGGCGGGAGGACGACGGCGTTGTCCGGGCGGATGGGCGAGATGCTGTCGGACTCGGCGAGGATCGCCACCACGCGGTAGCGGTTCGACTCGATCTCGACGACGGACCCCACCTGTAGATTCAGCCGTGCGGCGACCTCCCGGCCGACGATGGCCCCCTGCCGGTGGGTCTCGGGGAGCGTTCCGGCCTCGGCTTCGAACAGCACCCCCGGCCGACCCATGCCGTACAACTGGGCGAAACTCCGGTCGCTCCCGCTGGTGACGACGGCGCCGTCGGTCTTGAGCGGGACGACCGCGCCGCGCCCGTCGGCGATGCGTTCGACCGTCTGGACGTCGCGGGCGGAGAGGGTCTCGCGGCCGGAGTCGGCGTTCGGACTCACGATGACCTGGTTGCCGATGCCGCCGAGTTCGTTCGTCGCGGACAGCTCCAGCACCGTGCCGAACACCCCGAGGGTGGCGACGGCGAAGACGCCGATGAGGATGCCGAGCGCGGCGAGTCCCGAGCGGAGGCGGGTGCGGGCGAGGTTCCGCCGCGCGAGGAGCAGGGCGGGCACCCGGCGTTCGAGCGCCGCGAGACGGCTCATCGCTCCCTCCCGCCCTCGTCGGCCGGGCGCCGGAGGTCCGCCTGACTGGTCCCGGCGACCGTCTTCTCGCCCTCACCGACCTCCCGGAGGTGGCCGTCGACGAGTTCGACCACGCGGTCGGTGTACTCGGTGACGAGCGGGTCGTGGGTCACAGCGACGACGGCGACGCCCTCGTCGCAGATGCGGCGCAGTTCCTCCAGCACCGCGCGTCCGGTCTCGCGGTCGAGGTTGCCGGTCGGTTCGTCCGCGAGGACGACCGCCGGTTCGTTGACGAGCGCGCGGGCGATGGCGACCCGCTGTTGCTGGCCGCCGCTCAACTGCTTGGGCCGGTGCTCCGTGCGCTCGCCGAGACCGACGCGCCCGAGGAGGTCACGCGCGCGACGCATCCCCTCGGGGTCACCCGCGAACAGCGTGGGGAGTTCGACGTTCTCGGCGGCGGTGAGCGTCGGCACGAGGTGGAAGTCCTGGAAGACGAAGCCGATGGCCGTCCGGCGGGCGTCGGTGAGTTCGACGTCGGAGAGCGTCGTGACGTCCCGTCCGTGGAGGCGGACGACGCCCTCGGAGGGGCCGTCGAGGAGGCCGAGGACGTTCAGCATCGTCGACTTGCCCGACCCCGACGGCCCGACCACGGCGAGGAACTCGCCCGCGTCGATGGACAGCGAGACGTCGACGAGCGCCTCGACGGTCTCGCCGGCGTTGTCGTACCGTTTGGTGACGTCGACGAGTTCGAGGGGCGGGTCGGCGGTCATCGCGTTCGGACCACGACGACGGCCGCAGCGGCCATGGCCACGACGCCGACGCCGACCCACAGCGTGAGCGGCGCGCGCCGGTCCTGCTGGTCGTCGCGCTCGACGCCCGAGAGGGGGAGGTCGACCCGCTCCTCGCGGGTGTCGCCGTCGACGGTGTACGTCACGACGACCGGCACCGACGTGGCGTTCGCGTCGACCCGTGCGGTGAGTTCGAAGGGGGCGAACTCGCTCCCCTCGATGGTGCCGACGAAGTAGTCCCGCTGTGGGTACGCGGGGGTGACGCCCGGGGCCTCGCCGACGCTGACGACGAGGCCGGTGACGCTCCCCCGCCCCACGTTCCCGGCGTTCCCCGCGACGGTGAGGACGCCCTCGTCGAAGGTGAGGTCGACCCCGGTCAGCCGGACCGCCCCCGTCCGCGGGCGGAAGTCGAACCGTCCCGTCGCCGTCGACGACGCCGACCCCACGTCGTAGCGCACGTCGACGAAGAGGTCACCGCTCGGGGCGCGTTCGAGCGGGACGGTCACCGTCTCCTCCTCGCCGGGGTCGAGGGGACCGGGGACGCCGACGCGTGGGAGCGTCGTCTCCGTCCCGCCCGCGACGACCCGGGGGGTCGCGACGATTCCCGAGATGGGCGCGTTCCCGAAGTTGGTGACGGTCACCGAGACGCGGGCGGCCGCTTCGCCCTGGTTCTGGTCACGAGTCGTCTCGCCCCCGCCGCCGGCCGTCCCACCCAGGAGGACGCCCAGCTGTCCGGCCGCGGGCTGGTCTTGCTCCTCCTCGGGGGGGAGGGTGGTGACGCGCACGCCCACGTCGTCGTCGAGCGCGTCGACGCTGACCGGGTGGTCGTACGTCTCCGTCGCGCGCGTCCCGCTCGCAGTCGTGTAGTCGACGGTGACGCGCAGGGTCGAGTCGCCGGCGCGTGCGGGACGGACGGAGAAGTTGCGTTGCGCCGCCGTGCCCGCAGCCAGCGAGGCCACGGTCCGTCTGTCGACGACCGCCTCGCCGTTCGGCGTCGAGAGCGAGACGACGACGTTCCGCAGCGTGTCAGTCGTGGGGTTCGAGACCGTCACGCCGAGCGCCGTCTCGTGGTCCGCGACGAGGTCCGTGACGTTAAGTTCGACGAGCGGCGGGGCCGACTCGACGGCGAGCGAGAGCGGGCGCTGGGCCTCGACCCGCTCGTCGCCCTGGTCGCTTCCGACCACCTGGACCGTGAGGTCACGGACGCCGGCCTCGTCGAACCGGAGCGTGAGCGGGACGGTGAGCGTCCCGCCGGGCGAGAGCGCGCCCGGGTCGCGACTGCGCGCGAGGACGTCGCCGTCCTCGACGAGTCGGACCTCGCTGACCTCGGCGGCGTCGGGACTCCCGCCGCCGTTCGAGACGGTGACGGTCACCGTCACGGGTGCGCCGGCGACCGGTGTTCCGGGGGCGACGGTGACGTCCGAGACGGTGAGGCGAGCGTCGGGGACCGCCCCTGCGACGCCGGCGACGGGCGCGAGCACCGACACGACGAGGAGGAGCGCGACGAGAGAGACGACGGCGGGCGTCCGGCGAGCGGGCGACATCTGTCGACCGGGTTAGCGGTGGACCGAGCAAAAGACTGTCGGGCGGACGGGTTCGGACGCTCGAGGGGGACGAGTGGGTGGGTCGGTCAGGGGGGGTTCGGGTCGTACCCGTCGCCGACGCGGAGCGAGAGTGTCCGGGGGAGGACGGACAGCGAGAGGCGCTCGCGGCGCGTCAGTTCGCCGTCGAGGCTGAACGTCACGGGGTCGCTCCCCTCGATGGTGACCGACTCCGCGTGGAGGTGCGTCACGCCGTCGGTCCCCTGCGCGAGGAGTCGGTGAATCGCCGCCTCGGCCACGGCGCTCGCCGGCGGCATCTCCTCGACGACGGCCACGTCGAACTGGCCGTCCGCCATCGCGGCCTGTCCGCCCTCCTCGACGAACTTCCGGGCGTTCCCCACCAGCACCGACAGCGCCGACCCGTCGAAGACGACTTCGTCGTCCGTGCTGACGCGGATGTCGAGCGGGTCGAACGCGAGCGTCTCGCGCGCACCCGAGACGAGGAAGGCGAGCGTCCCGAACCGAGACTTCAACTCGTCGGAGGCACCGGTGCTGGCGTTCGCCGGCAACCCGCCGACGGCGCTCACGACGAACGGTTCGTCGCCGGCGACGCCGACGTCCACCGTCTCGACGGGGCCCGTGTCCGCCACCTCGATGCCGTGGTCTATATCACGGATGTCCAGCGTGCCCGCGAGGAGGTTCGCGGTCCCGCCGGGGACGACGGCCAGCGTGACGTCGCCGAGGGCGTCGACGTCGTACAGGCCGCGGAGGACGTCGTTGACCGTGCCGTCGCCGCCACAGACGGCGAGCGTCGAGACGCCGTCGCGGCCGGCCGCGCGGGCGAGGTCGATGGCGTGTTCCTTGCTCTCGGTCTCCTGTACGGCGAACCCCCGGGCTTCGAGGCGTCGCCGTACGTACTCGGCGTGGTCCGCGGTACCGCTCTCGGGGTTCACGAGTCCGCGGCGGGAACCGACCTGCATGGTTCGGCTCTGCGCCCACACTCCCTTATACCGTCCGTTGTCGCACGCCGCGTCGACCGGCCGTCCCACGCCGCGCGCGGCATCAGGACTGATACACGAGCGTTTATTCGCCCGACCGACGAGTCGCGTTCGGCACCGTGAGAGCGGACGGACACGGGACGTGAGGCCCGTCTCCCCGCCGACGCCATCCGAGAGCCCCCGGCCGGAGTGCGCGCGAGCCGCTATCGCCCGCTGAAACGGGCTGTCCCACCGGCTCGCACCCGCGTCGGACGTTCATTCCAACCGATTTTTCACTGAATACAGTATGTTACGACTGCGGACCTGTAAATTTTTTACATTTAAAATTTGGATTAATTTTAGTATGAAAGAATAAATAATTTTATATAACTGCCGACTTTCACACAATCCGACGTATGGCAACCAGCCTCAAAACCCGACAGCTCCCGCGGATCGTCCGCGACATGACCCAGACCGAACTGCCGCCGGAGTTCGACCCGCTCCTGGACCACTACGCCGCCGTGACGACCGACCGCGACCAGCTCCTGTGGCAGTGGCTCTACTAC
>JBEPXT010000003.1:0-60021 GCA_041641795.1 Salinigranum sp. | reverse complement strand
ACACGAGGGCCTGGCCGTCCTCGCGGATGTGCGGTTCGGCCAGGTCCAGCGCCCGGTAGAGTCGCCGGTACTTGTCGGCAAAGGAGTTCTCGCCGTGCGTGTACGTCTTCACCCCGGCGTGGAGGTCAACCGGGCGGTAGTCGTCCCCGAACGAGAACGTCGTCTCCGGCGGGGCGTCCAGCCACGCCGCCACGTCCTCGATGTTCGGCATCGTCGCCGAGAGGGCCACGATTCGGGGGTCGGCGATGCGCCGCAGGCGCGAGACGGTGACTTCGAGGACGCTCCCGCGGCGGTCCGAGTCCAGCAGGTGGACCTCGTCGATGACACAGCAGTCCACGTCGGTGATGAACCCGTAGCGCGCCGAGTCGTGTTTGCGCGTGGCCGAGTCCGTCTTCTCGGGGGTCATCACCAGGATGTCGGCTCGCTCGGCCCGCCGGGGGTTCAACTCCCGCTCGCCGGTGACGACGTACACCGAGTAGCCCAGGTCCTCGAAGCGTTCCCACTCGCTCTCTTTCTCGTTGGTGAGCGCGCGGAGGGGCGCGATGAACAGCGCCGTTCCGCCCTCGCGGAGGGTGCGGACGATGGCGAGTTCGGCGAGTGCGGTCTTCCCGCTGGCCGTGGGCGCGCTGGCGACGAAGTTCTCGTCGCTGTCGAGGAGCGCCGGCAGCGCCTCGCGCTGCATCGCGTTGAACGAGTCGAAGTCGAACGCCTCGGCGAACTCGGGGACCGCCTCGGCGACTCTCACGGTTCCCACCGCCGTTCGGACGAGTCGCCGTTCGCGGCGACGGCGCGCGCGAGTCTGTCAGTCGAGGGTCGCCTGCGGAGGACCCGCGGTGCGACCGCGGTCATCCAGGTATCACCGTCTGGGACCGGTCGGAGAAGCGACCTCGGCACATAGGGGAACCGGGACCTACGGAGTCAAAGGCGTTACTCTCCGGGGTGCAACAGTCGCGTCGGACGACACGACGCGGGAACCACCTGCCGCAGGCGCCGCGCGGGAGTCACGTCGGCGCGGAGACGCCACCGAGTTGCGGTCGACTGGGGCGTCAGTCGGCAGTCGCGCTGGCGACGGCCCGCTCGAACATTCCGTCGCGCGTCGCGTACAGGTAGTAGGCGCCCGCCCCGACGCCGGCGACGACGTTCGAGAGCGTGACCGCCCAGAAGACGGCTTCGACGCCCAGTCCCGGCGCCGTTCCGAGAGTGACTCCGAACGCCCCCACCGCACCCGGGAGAGCGAGGGCCGCGACGGGGAGGCGGACGGCCCAGTACTTGAGCAGGTCCACGACGAAGCTGACCTGCGTCCGGCGGGCTCCGTTGAACCCCGCGAGGAACATGTCCGCGGCGCCGATGGCCCAGTACCCGAGCGCGAGAATCTGCAGGTAGCTGACCGAGAGTGCCAGTCCCTCCGGGGAGAGGTCCGGAACGAACGCTCGCGCGAGAACTCCGGGACGCACCCACTGGAACAGTCCGAACGCGCCCAGGACTGCGACGACGATGCCGACGCCGACCCAGACCGTCCGCTCGGCCCGGCGGCGCTCCCCGGCGCCGAGGTTCTGTCCGACCAGGCTCTGGGCGGCCTGGGCGACGCCCTGCGAGGGGACGAACGCGACGCTGGCCACGCGAGCGCCCACGGTGAACGCGGCCAGACCGGCGGCCCCGCCCACGGTCGCCACGATGCCGACCACGAGAACCCGGACGGCCGCCCGGACGAGGTTCCGACCGGTGACGGGGGCACCGACGGCGAGCAGTTCGCGGTACTCCGACAGGCGGGTCGAGATGGCGTCCCGGACCAGGAGCGGACCCGGGTCGGGCCGGACCGCGAGCGCAACGGCGAGAGCCAGTCCCGCGGCGTACCCGGCGACTGTCGCCAGGGCGGCCCCGGTGACGTCCATGCCTTCGATGGGACCGAAGCCGAAGATGAGGAGGGGGTCGAGAGCGAGGTTGACGACGACCGTCGTCACGTTCACGTACATCGACGCGCGCGAGTCGCCGACGCCGACGAACCCGCCTTCCAGTGCGTCGCTGGCGCCGGCAAGCGGAAGGCCGAGCATCACGATGGCGAAGTACGCCGCCGCCGCGGGCGCGACATCCGGCCCCGCCCCGACGAGTCGAACGATGGGTCCCGCGCCCAGAGCGCCCCCCACGCCGACGGCCAGTCCGAGCACCGCGGCCAGGGTGAGGCCGTGGAAGACGATTCGCCTGACGCCCGCCGCGTCGTCGCCGCCGTGTCGCTGGGCGGCGATGACCTGGGTGCCGACGAACGGCGCGGCCAGAACGGCGAACGCCGCCGCCGACACCGGGATTGTCAGTCCGACGGCGGCGACTGCCGTCTCCCCCACGCGGCCGAGAAAGAACGTGTCGACGACCTGCTGGGCGACCCGGACGACGTTCTGCGCGACGAGGGGGAGCGCCAACGCGAGGAGTCCCCTGGCGACCGGCGTAGAGCGCGTGCCATCCTCTGCCATCCCTCTCTTGATAGAGAAGATTTGATAATAAATATTAACGTCACCGGTTGAAACAACGTGTCACGGACCGGGTCACTGCCCCCGCCGGGGATTCGGGGTCGACGATACTCGCTGTAGACACCGGAGAGCCGTCGAACGAGCGCACACCCCCCAGGTTTTTGCCCGCGAGGACCAAGTGAGTCTATGGCACACACGCGGAAGCCGGACTGGTTGAAGATGCGACCGCCGGCAGGGAGCCGATTTACGGAGATACGGCGGTCGCTCCGCGAACGCGACCTCCACACGGTGTGCGAGGAGGCCAACTGTCCGAACCTCGGAGAGTGCTGGAGCGGCGACGACGGTCCCGGGACGGCGACGTTCATGTTGATGGGCGACCGGTGTTCCCGGGGCTGTAACTTCTGCGACGTGCAGACTGGCGGGATGGAACCGCTGGACCCCGACGAACCGCGTCAGGTGGCCGAGGCTGTCGCCGACATCGGCCTCGACTACGTCGTGCTGACCTCGGTGGACCGCGACGACCTGCCGGACCAGGGTGCGGGCCACTTCGCCGAGACCATCCGCGAACTCGACGCACGGAACCCCGAGACGCTGGTCGAGGTGCTCATCCCGGACTTCCAGGGCGAACCGGACCTGGTGCGGAAAATCATCGACGCGGGACCCGACGTAATCGCCCACAACGTCGAGACCGTCGAGCGCCTGCAGTGGCCAGTCAGGGACCGCCGCGCCGGGTACGAGCAGTCGCTGTCGGTGCTCGACCAGGTCAGCCGCGAGTCGGACTGCTACACGAAGACCAGCCTGATGCTGGGCGTCGGGGAGTACGACCACGAGGTCTACCAGACGCTCTCGGACCTGCGGGAGGTGGACGTGGACGTCGTCACTTTCGGGCAGTACCTCCAGCCCTCCCGGTCGCACCTGGAGGTGTACGAGTACGTCCACCCGGACGTGTTCGAGACGTGGCGTCGCGTCGCCGAGGAGGAGTTCGACTTCCGCTACTGTGCCAGCGGCCCGATGGTCCGGTCGTCCTACCGGGCCGGCGAACTGTTCGTCCAGGCGGTGCTGCGTGACGGCGAGAGCGCCGAGGAGGCCCGACAGCGGGCACACGCCGCCAGCGACGACTGACGGCCGGTCCCGACGCCCGTCGGCGGGCGTCGCTCCTGCCCCGGAGACGTCGCTGGGCAGAGACACAGCCCTCACGTATCGCTCGTCGGAGAGTTAGCGAACAGCCGACGCGTCCCGTCTTCGCGAACCGGCGCGTCGGACGCCCGCCTCGACCGGTTCGCGGCCCGTCGTCAGGTCACGGGCCGTCTGGTTCGTTCTCGTATATAAACTCACGCCGGAGGCGGAGTGAGTCGGCTGGTCGTTCCGGCGCGGGACGCACACGGCGACTGCCGCCTGGAACCGGCGCGGGACTCGCCTTCCAGAATCCGCCTCGTGCCTTCCTGAACCCGATTTACGCCTTCCTGAACCCGCCTGGTCAGTCGCCGCCCGGAAGCCGCGTTCCGAGTCCCGCGATGAAGGCGGTTGCGGGAACCACCGTCGCCAGCGCCACCCGGAGCGACGAGAGGTCCGCCACGCCGCCGATGAACACGGGGCCGACGAGAAACGCGAGGTAGCCGACCACCGTGACGACCGAACTCGCCTCCCCGGCCCGGTCCGGCGCGAGGTCCCCGGCGACCGAGAACCCGAGCGGTGCGACGACGGACATCGCGAGTCCGACGGCGGCGAACCCGGCCACGACCAGCGGAACGACGTCCGTCGCGAGGGCCGCCGCCATCCCGAGGGCCCCCACGGCCCCGGCGCCGCGGAGAACCGCGCGCGGCGAGTACGCCTGAGTCACGCGGCCGCCACCGAGTCGTCCGACCGCCATTGCGGCGTGGAACGCGGCGACGCCGGACGCGCCGACCACGGCCCCGAGTCCGAGCACGTCCCGGAGGTAGATTGCCGACCAGTTCTCCATCGACCCCTCGGCGAAGAACCCGAGGCAGACAATCACGGCCACGAGCAGGATTGCGGGGTCCCGAAACAGCGAGACAGACGCGCCGTCCCCGTCCTCGTCGGCGCCGCGCGGGAGCGCTCCCGTGAGCCAGAGCGCCGCGGCGATGCCCGCGAACACGGCGGCGAGGCCGACGTAGACGAGTCGGAAGGAGTACCCGAGCGACAGGACGGCGCCGGTCGCCAGCGCCCCCAGGGCCGCGAACCCGCTGAACGCCGCGTGGAAGTACGACAGCACCCGGCGCTCGCCGAACTGCTCGACGTGGATGGCCGCCGCGTTGATGCCCACGTCGTAGGCGCCGCTGGCACCGAAGTACACCACCATGACGCCCATCAGGACGAGGTACCGTTCGACGAGCGAGACGCCGACGAGCGCGACGCTCATCGTCACGCCCGTCGCGCCGACCAGCACGGGCGGGCCGAACCGGTCGGACAACCGCCCGCCGTAGACCATCGCCGGTATCGACCCGACGAGGCCGGCGGTCAGCGCCAGCCCCAGCGCCCCGGACGAGAGCTGGAGGGCGCTCCGAAGGTCCGCCAGCAGCACCTGCCAGACGCCGAAGTTGAACCCGAAGACGCCGAACGCGAGTACCGTCGCCACGACGGGGCCGCGGCCGAGCGCCGACGAGTCCGCAGTCGCGCCGGACACCGGCGTCTCGTCTCTCGTTTCAGTCACGGTCGGGTGGTGCCGCAGGGACGGTCAAGAACGCTACTATTCCAGTCTGGGTCGGGCGCCGTCTCGGCACCGGACAGCGTTTCGGCGATTGTCGTCGTCTCGATACGCGTCGTCTCGTCACCGGGCCCGGCCTGGCGTTCGTTCCGGCGTTCCGACCCGGTCCCGCCTGGTCGGTCTCTTCGAAAATCGAGTGAATGTGTGGGCAGTCCACACGACGCACGGGCAAATTTTCGAACTATAGTTAATTTTTTACGAAAACCCTTTACCGGCGGGCAGAGAGGATGTGGCCATGCGTAGGTGGGTTCAACCGTGAGTGTACTTCAGCGTGACCCGCAGGACCAGGTACGGGTGCTCGACGCGGACGGCACCGTGGTCGGCGACGTGCCGGACCTGTCCGACGAGACGCTGGTGGACATGTACCGCTACATGCGTCTCGCTCGCCACTTCGACCGGCGGGCGGTGAGCCTCCAGCGACAGGGCCGGATGGGGACGTACCCGCCGCTGTCCGGGCAGGAAGGCGCGCAAATCGGGAGCGCGTTCGCCCTCGACGACGAGGACTGGATGTTCCCCAGTTACCGGGAGCACGGGGCGTCGCTCGTCCGAGGACTGTCTCTGAAGCGGACGCTGCTCTACTGGATGGGCCACGAGAAGGGGAACGCGATTCCCGAGGACGTGAACCTGTTCACCGTCGCCGTGCCCATCGCCACCCAGACGCTCCACGCGACGGGGGCGTCGTGGGCCTCGAAACTGAAAGGCGAGAACCGGGCGTTCGTGGTGTACTTCGGCGACGGCGCGACGAGCGAGGGAGACTTCCACGAGGCGATGAACTTCGCCGGCGTGTTCGACACCCCCACGGTGTTCTTCTGCAACAACAACCAGTGGGCAATCTCCGTCCCGCGCGAGCGACAGACGGCGGCCGAGACGCTCGCACAGAAGTCTGTCGCGTATGGCTTCGACGGCGTCCAGGTCGACGGCATGGACCCGCTGGCCGTCTACAAGGTGACCCGGGCCGCCGTCCAGAAGGCGAAGTCCGACGACCCCGACGGTCGCCGCCCGACGCTCATCGAGGCGATGCAGTATCGCTTCGGGGCGCACACCACCGCCGACGACCCGACGGTGTACCGCGACGAGTCCGAGGTCGAGGAGTGGAAGAAACGCGACCCGATTCCGCGCCTGGAGTCGTTCCTCGTGGAGACCGGCCGACTCGACGACGAGCGCATCGACGCCATCCAGACCGACGTCGAGGACGCGGTCGCCGAAGCCATTACGGAAGCCGAGTCCGAGGAACGACCCGCCCCGGACGAGATGTTCTCGCACCTCTACGCGGAGACGCCCCCGGAACTCGACGAACAGATCGCGGCCTTCGAGGAGCTGCGCGAACGCTACGGCGACGAATCCTTCCTGAGAGAATGAGTGCAAACACCACGACCCAGAGCCTGACGCTCGTCCAGTCGGTGCGGGACGCCCTGTTCACCGAGATGCAACTGGACGAGGACGTGATCGTCCTCGGCGAGGACGTCGGCAAGAACGGCGGCGTCTTCCGGGCGACCGAGGGACTGTACGACGAGTTCGGCGGCGACCGGGTCATCGACACGCCCCTCGCCGAATCGGGCATCGTCGGCACGTCCATCGGGATGGCCGCGTACGGTCTCAAGCCCGTCCCGGAGATACAGTTCCAGGGGTTCATCTACCCCGCGTTCGACCAGATAGTGAGCCACGCGGCCCGCCTGCGAAACCGCAGTCGCGGGCGGTTCACGGCCCCGATGGTCGTCAGGGCGCCCTACGGCGGGGGCATCCGGGCGCCGGAGCTCCACTCCGAGTCCAAGGAGGCGTTTTTCGCCCACGAACCGGGGCTGAAAGTCGTCATCCCCTCGACGCCGTACGACACGAAGGGACTCCTGATTTCGGCCATCCGCGACCCGGACCCGGTCATCTTCCTCGAACCGAAACTCATCTATCGCGCGTTCCGCGGCGACGTCCCCGAAGAGGACTACGAGGTGCCCATCGGCGAAGCGGCAGTCCGTCGCGAGGGCGAGGACCTCACGCTGTACACCTGGGGGGCGATGACGCGCCCCACCCTCGACGCCGCCGAGAAGGTCGCCGAGGAACGGGACGTCGACCCCGAAGTCGTCGACCTCAGGACGATGTCGCCGCTCGACCGCGAGACCATCGTCGAGTCGTTCAAGAAGACCGGGCGCGCGGTAGTCGTCCACGAAGCTCCCAAGACTGGGGGACTCGGCGCGGAGGTCGTCGCCACCCTGCAAGAGAAGGCGCTGGTCTACCAGGAAGCGCCCATCGTTCGGGTGACCGGATTCGACACGCAGTACCCGCTGTACTCGCTCGAAGATTACTACCTCCCGAACGTGGCTCGAATCGAAGACGGTATTGCCGAGGCTATGAACTTCTAACCATGGTAGTAAAAGAGTTCAAACTGCCGGACGTCGGCGAAGGCGTCGCCGAGGGCGAACTCGTCCAGTGGCTCGTCGACCCCGGCGACGCGGTCACCGAGGACCAACCGGTGGCCGAAGTCGAGACGGACAAGGCGCTGGTCGAGGTGCCGTCACCGTACAACGGGTCGGTGAAGGAACTGCTCGTCGAGGAGGGGGAGATGGTCCCCGTCGGGGACGTCATCCTCACGTTCGACGTGCCCGAGGAGGGCGACGCGGCCGACGAACCGGCTGCCGCCGCCGAATCGACGGAGGAAGAATCGACCGACGAACGGGCGACCGCGGCCGACGAGGGCGAAAACGCGGCCGAGGCCGACGCGGAAGCGACCGACGGCGAGGTCCCCGAGACGCCCGAGGGGCGCGTGTTCGCCCCGCCGAGCGTCCGCCGCCTGGCCCGCGAACTCGGCGTGGACGTCGGGAGCGTCGAGGGCACCGGGCCGAGCGGGCGGGTCACCGAGTCGGACGTCCGCGAGGCAGCCGAGAGCGAGTCCGGCGAGGGCGGGGCCGACGAGTCGACGCCTCGCTCGGCGTCGTTCGACGGTGCCGACTCCGCCGTCGAGTCCGGCGAGGGGTCGACACCGAAGCCGCGCTCGGCGGACTTCTCCGGGTCGCGGTCGGCCGTGAGCCGCGGGACCGGCGACGGCGAGCAGGCCGTCGAGTCCGCGAGCAGGGACCGGACCCTCGCCGCGCCGGCGACCCGACGACTCGCCGAGGAGGAGGGCGTCGACCTGAACGCGGTCCCCGCAAGCGAGACGCGGGACGGGGAACCGTTCGTCACGCCCGGCGACGTCCGCGAGTACGCGGCCGCCCAGCGAGAGGCCCAGGCGGCCGACGCCGCCGCCGTCTCGGAGGAACCGACCGAAGCCGAAGCGGCCGCCGCCGAACCGGCCGCTGACGCCGGCGAGCGAAGCGGCGAGCGCGTTCCCTACCGCGGCGTCCGCCGGACCATCGGCGAGGCAATGGAGCGGTCGAAGTTCACGGCGCCCCACGTCACCCACCACGACGTGCTCGACGTGACCGAACTCGTCGAGTTCCGCGAGGAGGTCAAGGAACTCGCCGCCGACCGCGACGTGAAAGTCACCTACATGCCGCTGGTGATGAAAGCCGTCGTGGCGGCGCTGAAGGACTTCCCGTTCGTCAACTCGGTGCTCGACGAGGAGGCCGAGGAGATAGTTCTCCGGGACGACTACCACATCGGCGTGGCGACGGCCACCGACGCGGGACTGATGGTCCCCGTCGTCGAGGACGTCGACAGGAAGGGCGTCTTCGAGATAGCCCGGGAGATGAACGAGAAGGTCCAGCAGGCCCGCGACCGGACGATAGCCCGCGAGGACCTTCGCGGGAGCACGTTCAGCATCACGAACGTCGGCGCAATCGGCGGCGAGTACGCCACCCCGATTCTCAACTACCCGGAGACGGCGATTCTCGCGCTCGGCGCCATCCGGGACCGGCCCTGGGTCGTCGAGGCGGACGGCGAGGGGGAGTCCGGCGGGAAAGAGGTCGTCCCGCGAAAGACGATGACGCTGTCGCTGACCATCGACCACCGGGTCGTGGACGGCGCCGTCGCCGCGGAGTTCACGAACAGGGTCAAAGATTATCTGTCGAACCCCACGTTGCTACTACTCGAATAATGGTCGTTGGAGACGTAACCACCGGAACCGAACTGCTGGTCGTGGGCGGCGGCATCGGCGGCTACAGCGCCGCCATCCGCGCCGCACAGCACGACGTCGACGTAACGCTGGTCGAGAAAGGCGCGTTCGGCGGGACGTGCCTGAACTACGGCTGTATCCCCTCGAAGGCCTACATCACCGCCGCGGGGCTGGCCCACCGGGTCGGACACGCCGAGGAGATGGGCATCCACGCCGACCCGGCCGTCGACCTGGCCGGAATGCGCGACTGGAAAGACGGCGTGGTCTCCCAGCTCACGGGCGGCGTGCGGAAGCTGTGTGAGGGCAACGGCGTCACCGTCGTCGACGGCACGGCGTCGTTCGTCGACGAGCACAAGGCCCGCGTCGCCCACTCCGGCGAGGGCCAGGGCTCGGAGACGATAGAGTTCGAACACGCCATCGTCGCCACCGGGAGCCGACCGATGGAGATTCCGGGCTTCGAGTTCGACGGCGAGAACGTCCTGTCCTCGCGGGACGTCCTCGAACTCGACTCCGTCCCGGACCGGATGGTCGTCATCGGCGGCGGCTACATCGGGATGGAGCTCTCGATGGTGTTCGCGAAACTGGGCACCGACGTGACCGTCGTCGAGATGCTGCCCGACATCCTGCAGAACTACGGCCCGCGAATCACGCGCGTCGTCAAGAAGCGGGCGAAGGACCTCGGCATCGAGTTCAACTTCGACGAGCGCGCCGCCGGATGGACCGAGGAGGGCGACGACGTGGTCGTCACCACCGAAGCCGAGGACGGCGAGGAGTCCACGTACCGGGCCGACAAAGTCCTCGTCTCGGTGGGGCGGGAACCCGTCACCGACACCGTGGACCTCGGGAACGTCGGGGTCGAACCGAACGAGGAGGGATTCGTCGAGATAGA
Source organism: Salinigranum sp. (assembly GCA_041641795.1). Classification (GTDB taxonomy): domain Archaea; phylum Halobacteriota; class Halobacteria; order Halobacteriales; family Haloferacaceae; genus JBEPXT01. The sequence continues at coordinate 49,903 of JBEPXT010000003.1, read as the reverse complement.
CGACCAGGCGCGCACCGAGGTTGACCACGTCTTCGCCATCGGCGACGTGACCGGCGAACCGATGCTCGCCCACGCCGCGGCCAAGGAAGGACTGGTCGCCGCCGAGGTAGTCGCTGGCGAACCGGCCGCCCTCGACTACCAGGCGGTCCCTGCCGCGGTGTTCACCGACCCCGAAATCGGCTGCGTCGGGATGAACGAAGACGAGGCCGAGGAGGCCGGGTTCGACCCCGTCGTGGGACAGATGTCCTTCCGCGCCAGCGGCCGGGCGCTCACGACCGGTCACGCCGAGGGGTTCGTCCGGATTATCGCGGACGAGGAGAGCGGGTTCATCCTCGGGGGGCAGATAGTCGGCCCCGAGGCGTCCGAACTCGTCGCCGAGGTGACCCTCGCCATCGAAGTCGGGGCGACGCTCGAAGACGTGGGCGCGACCATCCACACCCACCCCACGCTCGCCGAGGCGGTCATGGAGGCCGCCGAGAACGCGCAGGGGCAGGCGATTCACACGCTGAACCGCTGACCGGGACGGCGTCGGTTCCGCCGCCCGACGCCTCGGGTCGCCGACCACGGACGCCCCGCCGCCGCGGACGGCCGGGCGATTGATAGGGGATTAGTTCTAATTCTCGTGACATGAAGACGGACTGCGAGGGCTGCGCCGGGTGCTGTCTCGACTGGCGACCGGTCACCGCCCGCCCGCTCGACCACGAGCGTCGCGGTCCCCGGCCGCCGCTCGACGACGCGTACAACCTCGTGCCCCTGACCCGGGACGAGGTGACGCTCCTCCTCGAGCAGGGGTACGGCGACGCGATGACCCCGCGCCTCTGGGAGGCCAAGTCAACCGAGGAGAGCGTCACCGTCGACGGGACCGACGTGGCCGCTATCGACGGGCGACCGGCGTTCTTCGTGGGGCTGCGGAAAGTGCCCAAGCCCGTCGCCCCGTTCGGCATCGACCCGACGTGGCTCGACACCTGCGTGTTTCTCGACCCCGCGACCCTCCAGTGTCGCATCCACGGCGAGAAGCACTACCCCGACGAGTGCGCCGACTACCCGGGACACAACCTCGCGGTGGGCGCCGAGACCGAGTGCGAGCGGGTCGAGTCGGCGTTCGGCGGCGAGCGTCTGCTGGACGACGACCCCCCGAGCGACGCCAGGCGATTTCTGCTGGGCCCCCAGGCGCTCGGCGCAAAGGTGTTCGCACACCCGGATCCGGACCGCCTCGACGGGGTGGTCGAGCGGATGCGGGCGGGCGAACTCACCGCCGAGGACCGGGCTGAGTTCGTCGGCGTCGCCGCCGGGTCCCGACCCGGGTCGACGGAGGTCGAAGACTCGCGCGCCGAGGCGGCACGGGCGACGGCGCTGTCGGCCGAATCGTGGGTCGGGCGCGCCGTCCGGGACTGGGTGGAGATGGCCCCGCCGGTCGGGCAGGCGGTCGAAAGCGAGGGAGACGACCGGGAGTCGCTCGAAGCGGACCACGGGGCGCCGGAGACGCCCGGGTGGTGAGGGGGCGGAACGGTTTCGCAACCGGACCGGGCGGGAACCTGTCGGCGAGAAACGTTAACCGTCGAGAGCGCCTGGAAACGGTGTATGAGAGTCCTTGTTACCGGGGCGACCGGCTTCGTCGGGGGACTGCTGATTCCCGCCCTTCTCGACGCCGGTCACCACGTGACGGCGCTGGTCCGCGACGCCGACCGGTACGAGGGGGTCACGCCCGACAGACTCGTCGAGGGCGACCTTCTCGAACCGGGGAGCTTCGAGGAGGCCCTCGACGTGGAGGCGGCCTACTACCTGGTCCACTCGATGCGGGCCGGCGGCGACTTCGAGGAGCGCGACCGGCGGGCCGCGCGCACCTTCAGCGAAGGGGCGAGCGACGCCGGCGTCGACCGCGTCGTGTATCTCGGCGGTCTGGGTGAAGAGCGAGACCACCTGTCGAAGCACCTCCGCTCGCGCCGCGAGGTCGAGCAGATTCTCTCGTCGGGGTCCTACGACCTCACGACACTCAGGGCGGCGATAATCGTCGGCGACGGGAGCGCGAGTTTCAGACTGGTGAAGCAACTCGCGGCCAGGTTGCCCCTGATGATAACGCCCCGCTGGGTCGAGACGCGCTGTCAGCCCATCGCCGTGGACGACGTGGTGGCCTACCTGGTCGGCGTGCTCGACGTCCCGGAGACGGCCGACGACACGTTCGAAATCGGCGGCCAGGAAGTGATGACCTACCGGGAGATACTCAAGCGGACGGGCGAGCAACTCGGCGGGAGACCGCTCATCGTGGGCGTGCCGGTGCTGACCCCGAAGCTCTCGGCGTACTGGGTCGAACTCGTCACCGACATCCCCCGCTCGGTCGCTCGGCCGCTCATCGACGGGTTGAAGAATCCGGTCGTAGTCCACGACGACCGAATCCGGGACCTCGTGCCGGTCGAACTGACCCCGTTCGACGTCGCGGTGGCGAACGCCCTGAAACCCGATAGTCCGCCCGCGTCCCGGTCAGTGGCGGCGGAACCGGAGCGGGCCAACTGATGGGGACGACCCGGCCGTCGCCGCTCCGGTCGCGCGTCGAGTACGGCGAAACCTGGGTCTACGAGAGCATCGTCGGGGCGCTGCCGGGCGTGAACCTGACCGACTGGCAGGCCGTCGCCGTCCAGTTTCTCCTCTTCGAGGGCGGCATCCTGCTGCTGGCGTGGGCCTACGGCCTGTGGGCGGCGGCCGTCGCGGGAACCGTGGCCGTCGTCGTCGCCGCGTTGGGAAGCGTCGCCATGCTCTGGCTGGGCGCGACGACGCGAGAGCTACCCCTCCCGACGAGCTATCGACGGGTCCTGTTCGGGTCGAGCATCGAAGTGGTCCTCGGACTCCTCGCGTTCATCGCGCTGGTGACCCACCTGTTCGTCTTCGACCCACAGAACGCGGGGACGCCGCTCGTCGAGACGCTGTTCGGTCCCGACCCGCCGATTCTCGTCGTCTACCTGACGCTGCTGGTCCTCTGGGACCTCTGTTACCGAATCGGGACCTCGTGGTGGACCGCCGTCGTCGGCCTGTGGCGGTCGGTCCGCTTCCGGTTCGACCCGGAGACGGCCGGCACCCTCAGACGACTCGACGGGGTGAACGCGCTGTTCGGCGCGACGCAGGCGGCCCTGCTCCCGTTCGTCCTGGACCAACCGGTCCTGCTGGTGGCGGTCGGTGGACACGTCGGAGCAGTGACGGTGGTCTCCGCGGCGGCGCTGGCGCTCGTCAGGACAGAATGAACCTACGTCGAACTACTGCTCGTTGATTTCGCGGAACTGGTCGAGCAGGTCCTCAGCAGAATCGCCGGCGTCGAACTCTACCGACCCGCGGTACTCTGTCCGCGCGCCCTCGAAGTCGGCGTCGACCTGTGAGGTCTTCTGCGCACGACGCTCGTGCTCGTCTTCGTCGTATGCACCCATTGACATGACACAGTGTAACGTGGGTCTCTGCCCCTCATATATGTAACGGTCGTTCAGGTGAAATAGACGTTCGTGGAGTTCGACCCGCACAGCGAGTGGACGGAAAGCGTAAACCCCTCCACGAAGTACAGTCGTTCGTGGCAAGGCCCCTCCGTTTCCGGCACGCCCCCGGTCGCTGGACAGCCGACCGGATTCGCCGGTCGCTGTACGACGCTCTCGACGACAACCTGGGGGCGCGGATGCGCCCGACCTGGTTCAAACCGCCCGACGGTTTCGAGGCGTACCGGTTCGACATGGACAACGGCGACACCGCGCTGTTCTGCTGGAACGACTCGGAGGGGTACTGGCTCGGCAACACGGAGACGCCGAGCGAACTCTGGCGGACCGAGAAGTACGGCTTCGACGAAGTCCCCGATTCGCTCTCCGAGTGGGCGGAGCGAGAACTCCTGGCGGAACTCCACGAGTCGGACCCGTGGCTCGCGGACTACCCGCGGCTGTCGTGGTTCTTCCTCCCCGTGTTCTGTTCGAAAGACGGACGGGAGACCACCCGCGAGTTCTTCCGCGAACACGCCGCCGGGTTCCCCGACGCCTCTCGGGAGGAGAGCCTCCAGTTCTACGAGGAGTTCCTGGCGACGGGCGCGTTAGACGAGTACCGCGAACTGATGGCCGGCAAGCTCGGCACCTCCGAGTACCTGGACCTCGTTCGCATGAGCGCGGCGATGGGGGAGTTCAACGTCGCCAGACTCCTGCACGAGGCCGGGTACGACCTGGTTCCGGAGGTCGAAGTGCGGACCGGTCACTCGCTGGACTTCCGGGCCGAGCGCGACGGAACCGTCGTCATCGTCGAGGTGACGCGGCCGCTCCCCCCGAACCGGCGCTCGACGAACTCCCCCGTCGCAGCGGTCCGGGACACCGCCGAGACGAAGACGAACGGGCAACTCGAAGCCCACGGAGGCGGAGCCGTCCTGTTCGTGGACTGCTCGTCGTTCCCGGACGACGACTGGAACGCCGTCCGGGGAGAGCAACCCGACGTGCGCCACCGCCCCGCAGTGGTCTCCCGGACCCGCCCCGACGGACGGGTCGAGGGATACACCAAGGGGAACGTTCCGCTGGACCTGGGGTCGACGTTCGAGTACGTCTGACGGTGCCGGTTCGCGAGTACGTCTGACGCTTCGGACTCGCGAGTACGTCTGACGTCACTGATTCGGCGTTTCGACGCGGACCCGCGGGTCACTCGGGCGGGTCGGCGTCCGAAAAATACCGATGTCTGTCGGAGCTATTCAGAACGAAGAGGGCGTCGGGCCGCTCTCACCGAGCGCGTAGGCGTCCCGGTCGCTGTAGTAGCGCCGACCGATTGCCTTGTAGCTCACGCCGGTGTAGAGGGCGTCCCGAACGTCCTGCGGCGTCTCGTAGGTTTCCGAGCCGAGGCGGCCAAGTACCTGTGCGAGAGTTTCGGCCCCGTTCTGGAGCTCGATACGGTGGTCGCCGTACGCCTGAATGATTTCCTCGCTCGTGCACGGATACGTGTGCTCGTCTATCTTCTCGCCGCAGCCGTTCAGTCGCATTACACCCCTACCTGGCGGGACGATAATTATAATGTTTTTCCATGTACGTCATTAGTGTGTGGGGATACCTTTCACTGCCTTATATGCCAACTCGTGTCAAGGGTAGTGGAGCCGAGTCGCGGGCTGGTCACCGAAATCGCTTTTCCGGCGGGTACCCGAGCGACGCGCATGGCGTCCTCCGACGCGGATTCGCTCGTCGCCGACCTCCACGTTCACACGACCGTCTCGGACGGCGTGTTGACGCTCGACGCGGTTCCGGAGGCGGCCCGCGACGCGGGCCTCGAGTGCGTGGCGGTGACCGACCACGACCGGTTCAACCCGGCGCTCGACGCGCCGGTGACCACCCGCGACGGCGTGACCGTCGTCCACGGCATCGAACTCCGGGTAGAGACCGACGGCAAGCCGGTCGACCTCCTGGGACTCGGCGTGCGGCGGACGGACGACCTGGCCGCCATCGTCGACCGCATCCAGCGAGACAGGGTCAGGCGGGCGTCGACCATCGTCGAGTGCGTCGAGGACTGCCTCGGCGTCTCCCTCGACGTGGAACTGGGACCGGGCGTCGGGCGGCCGCACGTCGCGCGCGCTGTGGAGCGTAGCGCGGCCCCCTTCGGGTACCAGGACGCGTTCGACCGACTCATCGGCGAGGACGACTGCTGTTACGTCGCCCGCAAACTGCCGGGGGTCGACGAGGGACTGGAGGCGCTCCGGGACGCCTGCGCGGTGGTCGGGCTGGCTCACCCCTTCCGGTACGACGACCCCGAGCGAGCGCTGTCGCTCGCGCCGCGACTCGACGCCGTCGAGCGCTACTACCCGTACGGTTCGGACGGTCCCACACCGGCGGACCTCGCTGCGCTCGACCGGCTCCGCAGGGACCACGACCTGCTCGCCATCGGCGGGAGCGACGCGCACGAGCGGACGCTCGGGGCGGCAGGACTCGACCGCGAGCAGTTCGAACCGGTGGCCGCGGCCCTCGACCACTGAGCCGTGGTCGCGCGGACACGAGGCGGCATTCGCGGTCGGCGCCGAGGGGTCTCCACGCCGTTCCGAGAACCCACGCTGCCGGGAGCATAGGCTTAAACCCCGTGGCACCGCTACACCTAGTATGTACTGCCACTACTGCGACCGAGAGGCCGCGTACGCCGCCGAAAAGGACGGTATCAAGGTCGGCCTCTGCGAGCGCCACTTCCGCGAGCGCCTGGAGGAACTCGCGGAGTCCGACGAGCTGGAGGCGCTCCGGGAGCAGTTGGACATCGACCGCACCGAGTAGACGTCGCTCGCCGTCGAACTCCCCGCACTGTCCCTCCAGCTTTTCCCGACCGACGCCTCACAGCATCGTGTCGAACGCCAGGTAGAGCCCCGCCAGGATGGTCTCGAACGAGAGCGTCCCGATGGCCGACAGGAGGAGGAACCGCCTGTCGTCGAGTTCGGCCAGGCCGGCGGGGACGGTGGCCATCCCGCGGGTGAACAGCAGCGTGTTGCTCACCGGGACCACAATCGGTCCCCACCGGTCGAACCAGCCGTCGAACCGTTCGAGCTTGGACTCGCTCACGCGGAACCACCGTTTCTGGAGGAGGTACTCCCGGCCGCCGCGCTTGGCGAGTTTGAACAGCGCGTACTGTCCGACGGTCGCCCCGAGCACCGCGATACCGATGATGAGGGCGATTTCGCCGGGAGAGGCCCCGATGAGGACCAGGGCGCCGGGGACCATCAGTTCGCTCGGCATGAAGTACATCAGCATCGCCCCCTCCAGGACGAACACGCCCAGGAGCGCCACGTAGGCGTACTGGGAGGAGAGCATCGACTCCAGGAACCCCGGCATCTGCGAGATCTGGAGGGGCAGAAGCGTCGGAACCGCCCAGGCGAGCATTACAGGTAGTGTACCGTCGATTCAGATAAAGTGTTTGTGGTCCTAAACCGGACGGTTTCCGACCTATGGGACCCCCTAAATCGGGGCGACTCCGGCGCTCGGCGAGGGGGTTCGCGGAGCGATGCGATTTTGCGTCCGCCGGTCGAAGCCCGGGCATGAACCTCACAGACCGGCCGCGCCGGTTGCGCTCCGACGGGATTCGACCGCTGGTGAGCGAGACGCGCCTGCACGCGAGCGACCTCATCGCCCCCGTGTTCGTGGACGCGACGACCGACGAGCGAGTCCCCATCGAGTCGATGCCGGGACAGGTACGGGTGCCGGTCGACGAGGCCGTCGCCCGGGTCGAGGAGATACGCGAGACGGGCGTGGAGGCCGTGATGCTGTTCGGCGTTCCGGAATCGAAAGACGCCGAGGGGACTCGCGCCTGGGCGGACGACGGCGTCGTCCAGGAGGCGACTCGTCGCATCACCGCCGAGACGGACGCCTACGTCGTCACGGACGTCTGCATGTGCGAGTACACCGAGCACGGTCACTGCGGCCTCCTCGAGGAAGGGGCGAGAGACGACCCCCGACTCACCGTCGAGAACGACCCGACGCTCGCCCGCCTCCAGGACATCGCCGTCTCGCACGCCCGGGCGGGCGCGGACATGGTCGCACCGAGCGGAATGATAGACGGCATGGTCGGTGCCATCCGCCGAGCGCTCGACGACGACGGCTTCGAAGACGTGCCCATCATGAGCTACGCGGCCAAGTACGAGAGCGCCTTCTACGGCCCGTTCCGCGACGCCGCCGACGGGGCGCCCGAGTTCGGCGACCGCAGGCACTACCAGATGGACCCGGCAAACGCCCGCGAAGCCCTCCGCGAGGTGCGTCTCGACGTGGAACAGGGGGCAGACGTGGTGATGGTGAAGCCCGCCCTGGCGTACCTCGACGTCGTCCGGGCGGTGCGACAGCACGTCGACCGACCCGTGGCCGCCTACAACGTCAGCGGCGAGTACGCGATGCTGCACGCCGCGGCCGAGAAAGGATGGCTCGACCTCGAAGCGACGGCCGCGGAGTCGCTGCTGGCGATGAAGCGGGCGGGCGCGGACCTGATTCTGACGTACTTCGCCGAGGACCTGGCGGACCGCCTGTAGCCCTCGCGGCCGACGTCCGGCGAGTCCCCACGCGCCGGTCCCGAACTTCTCGTCCGTCTGGGCGACGCCAACACCGAAACTGGCACGCATCCGTGGGCGCGGCCACCCGGGCGCGACCTCGCCACGGCACGAAGTATATGATTTATTACACTACGTTCGTCGAGCTCTCGGGCAATAATTGTCGAACAACTGCGCTCATTATGACCTTATATTACCAATATTCAATATTAAATCGGACGAGCGTCTATAATGGCTTCCAAAACCAGACGTTTGTCAACGCTAAGCCTTATGTTTAACCTCGTAATTAGCTTTGGTCGAGGTGAACAAGACAAACATGGTGGGAAACGAAATGGCAGTGAACAACCGTTCAGGATTTGAATCGCTCCCGGCGTCAGGGAGGGTGGCCGCGTGGTAGTCCTCCAGTCCGACCTGTCGGCGGTCGTCACGGCCGTCAACCTGGTCTGGGTGCTGGTCGTCACCTTCCTCATCTTCTTCATGCACGCGGGGTTCGCGATGCTGGAGGCGGGGCAGGTACGCGCAAAGAACGTCGCTAACCAGTTGACCAAGAACCTCCTGACCTGGAGCGTCGGCGTCATCGTCTTCTTCCTCGCCGGGGCCGCCATCTCGACCATCGTCGGCGGCGTCGCCGGCGGCGGGAGCTACTCGGTGACGGGCGCGTTCATGGACGTGTACGCGCCGGACGCCGGCGCGGTGACCGCATGGACGAACTGGCTGTTCGGCGCCGTCTTCGCGATGACGGCGGCGACCATCGTCTCCGGCGCCGTCGCCGGCCGGGCGAAACTCCGCGCCTACGTGGCCTACACGGTCCTGCTGGCCGCGGTCATCTACCCGGTCGTCGTCGGCTTTACCTGGGCCGGCGGCTTCCTCGGTCAGATGGGCTTCCACGACTTCGCCGGCGGCATGATCGTCCACGGCATGGGCGGCATCGCCGGCCTGACGGCTGCCTGGATTATCGGACCGCGCATGGGCCGGTTCAACGCCGACGGGAGCGTCAACGTCATCCCCGGTCACTCGCTGACGTTCGCCGTCCTGGGGACGCTGGTCCTCGCGTTCGGCTGGTACGGCTTCAACGTCGGCACTGCCGCCGCCCCCCTGGCGATGGACGGGGGCGAGGTGGTCCTCGGCGACTTCCTCTACGTCGGACGCGTGGCGCTGACGACCACCCTGGCGATGGGAGCGGGCGCCATCGGCGCCGCGACCATCTCGCGGGTCAAGACCGGCAAGGTCGACACGCTGTACGTGGCAAACGGCCTGCTGGCGGGGCTGGTCGGCATCACCAGCATCACCGACGCGGTCGTCTGGCCCGGTGCGCTGGTCGTCGGCCTGCTCGCCGGCGCGCAGCTGCCCGTGGTCTTCGAGTTCGTCGAGAAGCGCCTCCAGATAGACGACGTCTGTGCGGTGTTCCCGGTCCACGGGTCGGCGGGCGTCCTCGGGGCGCTCATGTTCCCGCTGTTCGCGACCAGCGTCTGGAGCGGCGGCGGCATCTCCGAGGCGATTTCGCTGTTCGTGGTGCAGGCGACCGGCGTCGTCGTCATCGCTGGCTGGACGTTCGCGGCGACGGCCGCCGTCTTCGGCGCCATCAAGGCGATGGGCCAGGCGCGGGTCACCCCCGAGCACGAGCGCGAGGGGCTGGACTCCGCGGAACACGGGGTCGACACCTACCCCGAGTTCGAGCGCCCCGAACCGGTCACGGACGGTGGAGTTACGACCGGCGCGAGCGTCACGTTCGACGGTGGTGAACGCGAATGAGTGACACTCCCAACGACGGTATCAAGATGGTCGTCGCCATCGTGCGGCCGGACAAACTGGCGGACGTGAAGACGGGCCTCGCCGAGGTGGGCGCGCCCTCGCTGACGGTCACGAACGTCTCCGGACGCGGGTCCCAGCCCGCGAAGAAGGGGCAGTGGCGCGGCGAGGAGTACACTGTCGACCTGCACCAGAAGGTGAAAGTCGAGTGCGTAGTCGCCGACACGCCCGTGGAGGACGTCGTCGACGCCATCGCCGAGTCGGCCCACACCGGCGAACCCGGCGACGGCAAGATATTCGTCCTCGACGTGGAGTCGGCCTACCAGGTCCGGACGGGCAAGGTCGGCCACGAGGCCGTCTGACACTGGCGGGGCGACTGTCGGATCGACTGACGCCGCAGTTTCAGTCTCCGACCGCAAGGCCTCGCCGGTCGCCGGACGCCGTCGCTCTGCATTCGGTCCCTCGAATCGTCCCTCGCGCCGCCCGGCAGGTCGGTACCGTCCCTCGAAACCCAATAACTACTTTTCGCCGGGGGCCGGACGAGCGAACATGAACCACGAGCGCTCCCGCGAGTTGTACGACCGGGCGCTGTCGGTGCTGCCGGGCGGCGTCAACTCGTCGGTGCGGGCGGTGCGCCCGTACCCGTTCTTCGTCGAACGCGGCGACGGCGCGCACGTCGTCGACGCCGACGGGAACCGGTACATCGACTGGGTGATGGGCTACGGTCCCCTGCTGTACGGGCACGACATGCCCGAACCGGTCCGGGCGGCCGTCCAGTCGACCGCAAGCGAGGGACCGATGTACGGCGCGCCGACCGAAATCGAGGTCGAACTCGCCGAGTTCGTCGCCCGCCACGTGCCGAGCGTCGAGAAGATTCGGTTCGTCAACTCCGGCACCGAGGCGACGGTGTCAGCGGTGCGACTGGCCCGTGGGTACACCGGCCGGGACAAAATCGTCGTCATGCAGGGGGGCTACCACGGCGCCCAGGAGTCGACGCTGGTCGAGGGGACGCCGGACAGCCCCCGCCCGAGCACGAACGGCATCCCCCAGGCGTTCGCGTCCCACACCATCCCCGTCCCGTTCAACGACGCGCGGGCGGTGCGCGAGGTGTTCGAGGAGCACGGGGACGACATCGCGGCGGTCCTGACCGAACCGATTCTCGGCAACAAGGGCATCGTCTACCCCGTCGAGGGGTTCCACGAGACGCTGCGCGAGGTGACCGACGAGTACGGCGCTCTGCTCGTCTTCGACGAGGTCATCACCGGGTTCCGCGTCGGCGGTCTCCAGTGCGCACAGGGCACGTTCGGCGTCACCCCCGACCTCACCACCTTCGGCAAGATAATCGGCGGTGGGTTCCCGGTTGGAGCAATCGGCGGGCGGGCGGAGATACTCGAACACTTCTCGCCGTCGGGCGACGTGTTCCAGTCGGGCACGTTCTCCGGGCACCCGGTCACGATGGCGGCCGGACACGCGTACCTCTCGTACGCCGCCGAGAACGACGTGTACGACCACGTGAACGACCTCGGAGAGCGACTCCGGTCGGGCATCGCCGACCTGCTCGAGGACCGGGCGCCGGAGTACACCGTCGTCGGGACCGACAGCATGTTCAAGACGGTGTTCACCCGCGAGGGTCCCGTCGACAGGGACGGCCAGTGCGAGTCGGGGTGTCGCCAGCGGACCGACTGCCCGCGCTACGACTACTGCCCGAAGGACGGCGGCGACGTCGACGACGCCGAGACCGAGCGGTGGGAGCGCATCTTCTGGCAGGAGATGAAAGACCGGGGCGTGTTCCTCACCGCCAACCAGTTCGAGTCCCAGTTCGTCTCCTACGCGCACACGGAGGAGGACGTGACGGAGACGCTCGAAGCGTACAAGGACGTGCTGTAGTCGGGGGCGCGCTGCCGCCGAGGCGAACCCGTTTTCAACGACGCACGCGCATCTCCGGCCATGAGTACACGCGGGACACTGCGTCTGGCGACGAGAGGGTCCGACCTCGCCCTCAGACAGGCCGCGAGCGTCGCGAGCGCGCTCGAAGACAGGCGGTACGAGGTCGAACTCGTGGAGGTGGAGACGCGGGGCGACCGCATCCAGGACGAACTCATCCACCGCCTGGGCAAGACGGGGGCGTTCGTCCGGACGCTCGACGAACGCGTCCTCGACGGCGAGGTGGACGCCGCGGTCCACTCGCTGAAGGACGTCCCGACCGAGTTTCCGGAGGGGCTGGTCGTCGCGGGGGTCCCGGAGCGGGCCGCCGCGGGGGACGTCCTCCTGACGCCGGACGGACGGGGCCTCGACGACCTGCCGACCGGCGCGACGGTCGGCACGTCGTCGCTCCGGCGGACGGCCCAGCTCCGGGCCGCCCGACCCGACCTCGAGGTGGAACCCCTCCGCGGGAACGTCGACACGCGCGTCGAGAAACTCCTCGCCCCGGCGCTCCAGCGGGAGCACGAGCGACGCGTCGAAGCCCGCCGAGACGAGAAAGGCGAGGCCGCCGACGCCGAGGCCCGCGGCGGGGAGTACGACGCCGAGTTCGAGCGAACGCCGGAGGAGTGGTTCGACGACCGCTCGGAACTGGAGCGGCGCGCGCTCGAACGTGCGGTCGACGTCGAGTACGACGCCGTCGTCCTGGCCGAGGCGGGACTGGAACGGAGCGGCCTGCTCCACCACGTCGGCCACGAGCGCCTGCCGACCGCCGAGTTCGTCCCCTCGCCGGGGCAGGGAACCATCGCCGTGACCGCGGCGGACCCGGAGACGGTCGAGACGATTCGCAAGGCCGTCGACCACCCGCGGACCCGCGCCGAGGTGACCGTCGAGCGGACGATACTGGAAGAACTCGGCGGGGGGTGCATCGCCCCCATCGGCGTCTACGCCGTCCTCAAGGGGGACAGCATCCACACCCGGGTGCAGGTGCTCAGTCCCGACGGCGAGGAGCAGGTGGCGACGACCCGGGACCTGCCGGCCGCGCGCCACGGGCGGGCCGCCGCGACGTTCGCGGCCGACCTGCGCGACCAGGGGGCGGCCGAACTAATCGACCGCGCGCGCGAGGACGCCGACCGGGCGCCCTCGAAGGAGGCCGACGAATGACCGGCGCGAGAGCGGACGGCCGACCCGCCGCGGACCGGCGGTCCCACGGACTGGAGGGCGAGACGTGACCGGGGAGTCGGTTCCCGACCGAGACGACGCGGGCGTTGTCTACCTCGTCGGGAGCGGACCCGGCGACCCGGCGTTGCTGACGGTGAAGGCGCGCCGCCTGCTGGAGGAGGCGGACGTGGTCCTCCACGACAAACTCCCCGGCCCGGAGATACTGTCGCTCGTGCCCGAGGAGCGACGGGAGGACGTCGGAAAGCGGGCCGGCGGGGACCGAACCTCCCAGGAGTACACGAACCGGCGGCTGGTCGAACTCGCCCGCGAGGGCAAGACGGTGGTCCGCCTGAAGGGCGGCGACCCGTTCGTCTTCGGCCGCGGCGGCGAGGAGATGGAACACCTCGCCGCGGCCGGCGTCCCGTTCGAAATCGTGCCGGGCGTCTCCTCCGCCGTCGGGGGGCCGGGCGTCGCCGGCATCCCCCTTACCCACCGCGAGCACGCGTCGTCGGTCACGTTCGTCACCGGGCACGAGGACCCGACCAAGGCGGAGTCGGCCGTCGACTGGGCGGCCCTGGCCGAGACGGGCGGCACCCTGGTCGTGCTGATGGGCGTCGGTCGCCTCCCGGAGTACACCGGCGAACTGCGCGACGCGGGACTGGCCCCCGAGACCCCGGTTGCGCTCGTCGAGCGAGCGACGTGGCCCGACATGCGCGTGGTCACGGGGACCCTGGAAACCATCGTCGACGTCCGCGACGAGGCCGGAATCGAACCGCCGGCGGTGACGGTAATCGGCGAGGTGGCCGCGACCCGGGACCGGGTGGTCGAGTTCCTGCGGGGGCGGGGGTCTGCGGGGGCGGCAGCGACGACAGCGGGGACGGAGACGCAGTCCGAAGCGGAGACGGAGACACAGACGGGGGGTGACCGGGCGTGACCCAGACCGTTCGCGTCGCCGTCTTCCGACCGGACGACGACCGACTCGCCGAGGCCGTCGAGTTGCTCGACTCGCTGGGAGCGACGCCGATAGCCGACCCGATGCTCGCCGTCGAACCGACGGGCGCGCGCCCCGCCGACGCCGACTACGTGATTTTCACCAGCAAGACGGGCGTGGAACTCGCGGCCGCCGACGGGTACGACCCCGGCGACGCCGTCCTCTGTGCCATCGGCGAGCGAACCGCGGCGGCCGCCCGCGACGCCGGGTGGGCGGTCGACGTGATTCCGGAGACGTACTCCTCGGCGGGACTGGTCGAAGCCCTCGCCGACGAGGTGGACGGGGCGCGGGTCGAAGTCGCGCGGAGCGACCACGGCAGCGACGTCCTCCTGGACGGCCTCCGGGAGGCCGGCGCGGCGGTCACCGAGACGGTGCTGTACCGCCTCGTCCGCCCGAGTGGCGCGGGCAGGTCCGTCGAGATGGCCGCCGCGGGCGAACTCGAAGGGGTGCTGTTCACGTCGTCGCTGACCGTGGAGAACTTCCTCGACCTGGCCGAGGAGCGAGGCGTCCGGGACGCGGTCCTCGGCGGCCTCCGGGAGGCCGTGGTCGGGGCCATCGGCGACCCGACGCGGGACACCGCCCGAAAGCACGGCGTCGAGGTGTCCGTGGTCCCCGAGCAGGCGACCTTCGAGTCCCTGGCGGTCGAAGTCGTCGAGGCGGCCGCGCCCACGTACCACGAGTAAACTGGGAGTTCCGGGTTGCATTCGGGCCGACACCCCGGGAGGAAACGTGTCCGACGACGACAGTTTCGTATGCTAAAACTCTTATTAACCGGGGGAGAAATTTATACACTGACCTTCAATGTCCAACCGATTCGGCCACGGTGAACTCCTGGTCGCACTCGCCACTGTGGCCCTCGTTCTACTCGTGGCGGGGCAGTCGGTCGCCGCCGCCGGAGTGGGCATCGAGAACGTCACGTTCTCCGGTGAGAACGTGTTCACCGCGAACGGACAGACGTACGTCCCGGCCTGGGACGGCGGGAACGTGAGCGTGACGCTCTCGACCGGTTCGGACAGGTACGAAGTCTGCATCAGCACCGTCGCCGGAAATCGCTCGCCCACGTCGATCGGGTGTCAGGTCGTCGCCGGGAACGACGCGAAGAAGACGGTGGACTTCCCGGTCCAGAACTGGTCTGCGCCCGGGCCGACCAGTCAGCGACTCCGCGTGGTGGTGAGCGCCGCGAACGGCGGGAACGGCGCGCTCGCGCAGACCGAACGCCCCTACGAGTTGCTCCCCCCGAACAGCGACTTCGACGGCGACGGACTTTCGAACCGCGCCGAGGACCGGCGGGGAACGGGTCTCCGGAAGCCCGATTCGGACGGCGACGGCCTCTCCGACGGGCAGGAGGTCCAGACGTACGACACCAACCCGATGAAGCCAGACACGGACGGCGACGGGTTGGGTGACGGCGTCGAGGTGAACACCCACCGGACGAACCCGACGAAAGCCGACACGGACGGGGACGGACTCCCCGACGGGAAAGAGGTCTCCAGCCACGGGACAGACCCAGTCGTGGCCGACACGGACGAGGACGGACTCCCCGACGGAGTGGAGGTGAACCAGCGGAACACCAACCCGACGAACCCCGACACGGACAACGACGGGTTGCAGGACGGCGCCGAGGTCAACGTCCACGAGACCGACCCCACGGTCCCCGACACCGACGGGGACGGACTCACCGACGCGGCCGAGGTGAACGAGTACGACACGAACCCGAGCAAGGCAGACACCGACGGCGACGGACTCGCCGACGGACCCGAGGTGAACGTCCACAACACGGACCCGAACGACGCCGACACCGACGGCGACGGCGCGAAAGACGGGGCGGAAGTCGCGAACGGGACGAACCCCGGGTCCGTGGGCGGACCCCTCGAATCGTCCGACGTCGACCCGACGACGCTGGTCGTCGTGGTTCTCGCCATCGGCCTGACGGTCGCCGGGGCAGTCCTCTGGCGGCGGTACCAGGGCGACGGGCGGCCCGGCGAGAGCGCCCCCGGTTCGGACGACCTGCCGCCGCCGTCCGACCAGCCCGAGACGGCGGCGACGCCGACCGACGCGGACTCCCCCGCGGTCGACGAGGCGGACGACCGGGTGGACCGACTGCTGACCGACGAGGCTCGCATCCAGGAACTCCTCCAGGAGCACGGCGGGCAACTCAAGCAGGCCCAGATAGTCGAACTGACCCCCTGGTCGAAGTCGAAGGTGAGCCGACTCATCTCGACGATGGCCGAGGAGAACAAGGTGACGAAGATAACGCTCGGACGGGAGAACCTCATCACGCTGCCGGGCGAGGAGCCCGAGCAGGCGGGGTCGCCGTTCGAGGAGTGAAGCGACGCCGGCCGCACCGCTATCCGCGCAACTGATCCCTTGCAGTAGCAAGGGACACCCCTCTCACGGTCGCGCCGAGGCAGAAGTTTATACCGGAAACCGGCCCTATACTCGACGATGGAGGCCCCCGTCCCCGCACTCGCAGACCGCGCCGCCGCGTGCGCAGAGCGTCTCCGGAGCGCCGAATCGGTGCTGCTCGCGTCCCACATCGACGCGGACGGCCTGACGAGCGCCGCCGTCGCCGCCACCGCGCTCCGGCGGGCGGGAATTCCCTTCGAGACCACGTTCGCCAAACAACTGGACGAACGGGAGATAGCTCGCATCGCGGCGACCGGCCACGAGACGGTGCTGTTCACCGACTTCGGAAGCGGGCAACTGGACGTCGTCGCCGAGTACGAGTCCCGGGGCGCGTTCACGCCCGTCGTCGCCGACCACCACCAGCCGGCGGACGCAGAGACGGAGTTCCACCTGAACCCGCTCCTCGTCGGCATCGACGGGGCCGGGGAACTGTCCGGGGCCGGCGCGAGTTACGTCCTCGCGCGGGCGCTCGAATCGGCGGACGGCGACAACCGCGACCTGGCGGCGCTCGCGGTGGTCGGCGCCGTCGGCGACATGCAGGCCGGACGGTCGGGACTCCGGGGCGCGAACGCGAGTATCGTCGAGGAGGGAGTCGCCGCCGGCGTCGTCGAGAGCGGCACCGACCTCCTGCTGTACGGCCGGCAGACCCGCCCGCTCCCGAAGCTCCTCGAGTACGCGACGGACGTCCGGATACCCGGCATCACGAACGACGAGGCGGGAGCCGTGGAGTTCCTCTCCGGCGTCGGCATCGACCTCCGGACCGGCGGCGACTGGCGACGGTGGGTCGACCTGGACCAGGAGGAGCGACAGACGCTGGTGAGCGCCCTGTTGCGCCGGGCGATGGCAAGCGGCGTCCCGGCGAATCGCATCGACGACCTGGTCGGGACGACCTACACGCTGACGGCCGAGGAACCGGGGACGGAGCTCCGCGACGTCAGCGAGTTCTCGACCCTGCTGAACGCGACGGCCCGGTACGAGCGCGCCGACGTGGGCCTCGCAGTCTGTCTCGGCGACCGGGACGGGGCGCTCGAACGCGCGCGACGTCTCCTCCGGAACCACCGCCGAAACCTCTCGGAAGCGCTCCAGTGGGTGAAGCGCGAGGGGGTGACCGTCGAGGGGTCGCTCCAGTGGTTCGACGCCGGAGCGCAGGTCCGGGAGACCATCGTCGGTATCGTCGCCGGGATGGCACTCGGCACCGACGGCGTCAGGCAGGACCGTCCCATCGTCGCCTTCGCCGAGAAGTCCCCCGAGGAAGTCAAAGTCTCCGCACGCGGGTCGCACGTCCTCGTTCGGCGGGGGCTGGACCTCTCGACCGTGATGCGCGAGGCGTCTCGCGCCGTCGGCGGGGACGGCGGCGGCCACGACGTCGCCGCCGGGGCGACCATCCCGGCGGGAACCCGTGACGAGTTCCTCGGCGAGGCCGAGGCGCTCGTGAGCGAGCAACTCGGCGGCTGAATCGGCGGAATACGGCCGGAAAAGGAAGGGAACGATGCCGGCGGGCCGCGGTCTGACCGTCAGTTGACGACGAGGGCGTCGTTGACCAGCGACGCGGTTGCCCTCCGGAGACGCTCCGAGAGCGCCTGGTGTGAGACGTCGAGTTCCTCCGCCAGTTCCTTCAGGTTCATCTCCCGCGGGATGTCGAAGTAGCCGTGGCGGGCGGCGGCGACCAGCACCTCGTACTGCTGGGTCGTCAGCCCGTAGCGACCGTCAAGTTCGCCGTTCATCTCGCGGATCGACTCCACCTCGAATTCGAGTCCGTGCTCGTCACAGAACTCGTGGGTCTTCGAGAACAGCGACCGCCGCGGGTAGAGCACGCGCAGTTCCCACTGTCCACCGTCCCCGACGGCGTCGAGAATCGTCGCCTCGGAGTTCGTTATCATTCCGACCACGAGGTCGACCATCCCGTCCCACTGCACCTGAAAGAGCCACTCCTCGTCGAACTCGCGTAGCAGCGAGACGGATTCGACCGTCGGGTCCGCCTCGATGGTCGCCAGGAGGTCGTCGGCCGCCCCCCCGCGGGCCCACAACATGGGCAGGGGGGTGCCGTCGCCGGAACTCACGACCTGCTCTATCTCGAAGGTCAACTCCGGGTACGTCTCCATCGTCTGTTCGAGCACGAAGTCACTCGACGGAACTGTACCTGAGACGATAGTGGGCAGTTCTGTCTCGTCTGTGGGACTGGTTCCAGCCGCGGGGGAGGACATCACAGTTGACAATGCAGGGCGTGAGGACGCATAAAGCCGAAATATCGTTGTGACAATTTTACCGCGGACGCCACCGTTGCAACGACGGTTACAGGCGACGTAAGCTCTCCGTCCGGTATTTTGCCTCTGCAGCCCGCCACGCGCCTTAGATTTCGGGTAAGCGCGACCGCGGCAACTGCAAGGGTTCACCCCGCATCCTAAAACGGTCGCCGATAGCGTTCGAAGCGCCTGGGAATCGAGAAAACAGTCTCCGTAGCGGACAGGACCCGGTTGCGCTGTCCGCTTCTGACCTCGAAAGCGCGTTCGAATCGACGGGTCGAGAGCGTTTTTTACGCCGAAACGTGCATTAAGTTGAGCTAAACCGGGACGAAACAGTACGGATTCGCGGAATGGGGCCGAAGAAGAGAGCAGACGGACGGCGAGAGCGAGTGCAGGTGCCGGGCAACCGACCGAGTGCCCGTCACTCCACGGATTCGCCCTGGTTCGTGTCGCTGCGACGGTGTCGCGAGACGCGACGGTAGCCGGTCACCGTCTGAGGGTCGTCGAGAGTGAGTTCGTATCGGCCCAGGATGTCCTGCGTGTCGGGAACAGAGCGGCGTTCGATGACCTCGACGGTGGCGCGCCACTCGTCGTCGACTTTCGTTATCTCGACCACGCTGTCGAGCGGGTGGTCGATGAGTTTGGCGGTGACCTCCTGGACCGTCCGCCTGACGTCCATGAGCGACCCCGCCCCGCCGACCGAGACGCCCGACTCCGCGTCCGCACCGCCCCCGGAATCGGCCTCGGTTTCGCCGTCAGCGTCGTCCTGGGCGGTGCTTCCGTCGTCCGCCTCGGAGTCAGCGTCGGCGGCGGCATCAGATTCTGTGTCGCCCTCGTCGGCGGCGTCCTGGTCGCTCGCGCCGGAATCGCTCCCACCCGCGTCGCCGCCGGTGTCCGTTCCCGACTCGGCCTGCGTCGCGGCCTCGTCGTTCTCGTCGCCGGCGTCGCCGTGTTCTTCGCCGCCTTCGTCGGTTGTTTCGCTATCCGAGTCGTCCACCGTCGGGTCGGATTCGTCGTGCTGATGACAGAATCCGTCTCCCGTCGCCGGGTTCTGACACCGGTTGCCGTCGTTGGTGAGCGCCCGGCACTGCTCGGTCGCCGTTTCGTCTGTGCTGGACATGAGTTCTAGATGAGACGCGCGCTACTTATCGCGTCCGGCCGCTTACTGGGACGGAGTCGGAGCGTCCTGATAGTTGTCAGGTCGCGCGGGTTTCTCGATGTCGATGTTGTTCAGGTCTTCCATGTCGCCGGACTGACTGGCTTGCTCTATCTTCGAGATGTTCTCGGCGTAGTGGAGGAACGTGTCCACGGACGCGGCCACGATACGGGCCTCCACGGTCAGAATCTCGATGCCGACGACGGAGACGCGAGCCCAGATGTCGACGACGAGTCCTTTGTCGAGGATGCGGTCGAGTACTTCGGCCAGACTACTGGAATTGGGTCGTGCCATGGGCGTTCGTAGACGATTGACTGGTGTGGGTGTACTGCTTGCAACAGAAAGCCCACTGCAAACAGATAGTCACGGTTTGACACGGACCCCGCCGGAATGGCGTTCTCGACCGCTCTGCGGGCGCTTCGCGTGCAAGCCCTTGCAAGTGCCGGCAGTAGGGATTCCCGCGGCCGTCCCGAAGGGCGACCCACGAGTACGGGCTAACTCATGCCAGGGGACAAACTCTACGCATACGGTATCATCGAGGACGATTCGCTCGACGTCTCGGTAGACGGCGTCGACGGTGCGAGCGACATCTACACGGTCTCACACCGGCGCCACGCCGCCGTAGTCAGCGACATCGACACCCTCGACCCCGAGGAGAGCGACGACAACGCCCGTGCCCACGACGACGTTCTCCGCGAGGTGATGGAGGGCGGCGGCGGCCGCGCCGTCGTCCCGATGCGGTTCGGCATGGTCTTCGAGTCGAAGCGGGCCCTGAAGAACGTCCTGCGGAACAGTCGCGCCGAAATCACCGGCTCGCTCCGCAGGGCCGCAGGCCGCGAGGAAGTCGGCGTCAAGGTGCTCGTCCCGAAAGAGGGCCTCGAGGACGCCGAGACCGTGCGCGAGTCCATCGAGGAGCGACTCGCGGAGCACGCCATCGACGTGTCGGAGGGCGACCTGTTCAGCGACCGCCTGCTCTCGAACCGCTCGTACCTCGTCGAACGCGACGACCGCGAGGCGTTCGACGACGCCGTCGACGAGATTCGAGAGGCGCACGAGTCGCTCACGGTCCAGTACTCCGGGCCGTGGGCGCCGTACAGCTTCGTCGACTTCCACGTCAAAGCGGAGGCCTGAGATGTTTCTCCTCGACGACCTGTTCCTGAAGCCGTTCGTCTCGCTGCTGACTATCATCCACGACATGGCCATCGAGGAACAGCACGACGTCGAGGGGATTCGCGACGAGATGAAGGAGAACCGCCTGCTGTTCGAGGTCGGCGAGCGCGACGAAGACGAGTACGAGCGCCGGAAGCGCGAACTCGAGGAGGAACTCGAACTGGCGAAGGAAGCCCGCGAACGGCTCAGCGGCCGGGTCGAGGTGAAAGGATGACGACGCGCGAGACGGACGCGGCACGACGGTCGGCGACCGACGACCGGTCGCCGATACCCCGACGGCTGCGAGAGACGACCGGCGGTCCCCGAACGACACTCACCGAGGTACCCGAACGATGACACAGGACACCGACCGGCAGACGAACGACGACGACCTGTTCGAGGTCAGCGGTGACCTCGAATCGATACTCCAGCGTATACTCCTGGAGGCAGACACGCCCGAAGAGACCCGCGAGCTCCTGGACGAACTCATCGACGTGGCCGTCGAGTTCGAGGAGATGCTCGAAACGGTCGACCTCACGGACCTCGTGGCGGCCATCGACTGGGAGTCGGTTCCGGACGCGGTGGAACTCGAAGACCTCCCCGAGGCAATCGACGAGGGCAACCCCCAGGAGGCCGTCAAACTGCGACAGCTCCTCGCCATCGCCGACATGGGCGAGGTCTGGGAGAACGTCGACGGGCGGGAGTTCTGGCGGCAGTACCGCGAACTCGACGACGAACTCGACGACCTGTCGGACGAGGACGACGACGACGAGTTCTTCGACGACCTCTTCGACGACGACGGGGAGGACGACGGCTTCTTCGACGACGACGGGGAGGACGACGACGGCATCCTGGACGACGATGACGACGACGGCGGCGTCCAGGTCGGCGGGGTCGGAACGACCGACGACGACATGGAACCGGAGTCCATCGAGAACGCCATCCAGTCCCAGATTGCCGACGCCGTCGGCGAGTTCAGGGAGAGCCTCCTCGAAGCCCGCGGGGAACTGGCGGAGCGACTCGAAGCGAACCGCGCGGAGAGCGAGCGCCGGTCGCACACCTCCGACTCGCGCAACCCGACCGCCGTCTCGACGATGCCGGTGCAGAGCCCCCGCAGGGGCGGCGGCGCGTTCTCCACGGTTCCCGAGGAGACCAAGTACTCGACGGCGCCGAACCGGAAGCGGATTTACGGGTCGCGGTTCGAGGAGGGTGATTCCGATGGGTGACGCCGGCCCGACGCGAACGTCGGCGGACCTCGCCGACGTCGTGGAGTTGCTGCTCGACAAGGGACTCGTCGTGAACGCCGACATCGCCGTCTCCATCGGCGACACGCAACTGCTCGGCATCCAGATTCGCGCTGCGGTCGCGTCGTTCGAGACGGCCGCGAAGTACGGGCTCGAGTTCCCCGAAGGCACCGACCAGCAGCGCATCGAGGAGGCGGCGAACGCGGGGCGAATCGAGTCCTCGGCCGAGGAGGTCGAATCGTCGACCGAGGAGGAGGACGACGACATGGAGCGCACGCCGATGTCGCCGTCCGGCCACCCCGAGCAGATTCCCATCGCCGGGCCGGCGGGGGACGTCACGGAGTCCGATTCGTCGGCCGAAGACGACCAGGACGAGACCGAGTCGGCGGAGGCGACCGAGGACGACCGGCAACTGGCCGCGGCCGCGGCCATCGAGAACGTCTCCAGCGGATTGACCACGGAGACAGAAGACGACCAGAACGACGAGTCGAGCGCGGACGACTCGGAGGGAGACGATGACGACAATTGACCTGGACGGCGAATCGGCCAGCGACGGCCTGCTGGCGCTGGTCGTCGCCGTCGTCGAGTTGCTCGTCGAGGCGATGGAGCGAGAGGGCATCCGGCGCATGGAGTCCGGACAGCTGTCCGACGAGCAGATAGAGCGCCTCGGACGGCAGTTCCAGGACCTGGAGGCCGAGGTCGAGGACATCAAAGAGACGGCGGACATCGAGTCCGACGTCGACAGGCTCCGGTCCCAGCTGAACGGCCTCGTCGACGACGCGCTCCGGACTGTCGACGCCGAGGCGGCCGCCGCCAACGTCGGGGACGGCGGACCGGAGCAGTCCCGGGAGGCCGTAGCCGACGCCGCGGCCCCGACCAGCGACGGGAGGGCAGACGATGCCTGAGGCGGCGGACGCCGACGACGCGGACGGCGGCGCCGACGAGGGGCGCTACCTCTACTGCGTGGTCGACGTGTCGGACGAGTCCGGCGTGGAGACCGGCACGGCGCTCGGCGAGAGCGGCGTCGACGGCGAGGACCCGTACCTCGTCGTCGAGGACGGCCTGGGCGCGGTCGTCCAGGAGCGCTCGACGGCCTACACGTCCACCGACGAGACGACGGTCAAGCGGTGGCTGCTCCAGCACCAGGGCGTCGTCGACGCGGCGCACGAGCGCTTCGGAACCCCGCTGCCGGTCCGCTTCGACACCATCCTCCGGGGCGACGACGGGCGGGTGGCGGCGTGGCTCGAACGAGAGACGTCGACGCTGCGCCCGGCGCTCGAACGGTTCGCGGGGCGCAACGAGTACCGCATCGAGATGTCGGGCGACTCGGACGAGTTCGCCTCCGACGCCGCGTCGGAGGACGACCGACTCGACGAACTCCAGTCCGAGCGCGACGAGGCGGACTCGGGCACGGCGTTCCTGAAATCCAAGCAGATAGACCAGCGCGAGCGTTCGCTGGCCGCAGAGCGCTGGCAGGAGACCGCCACGGCGCTCCGGGGGACCGTAGAGAGGCACGCGGTCGACACGCAGGACATCGACCGGTCCGCGTCGTCCCTGGAAGATGCAGCGGAGGCGGACGACGCGGACTTCGAGTCGGCCGTCGCACTGCTCGCGGACGAGGAGGCGGCAGAAGCTATCGGCGAGGAACTCGACGAGATAGCGGCCAGACCGGGCATCGAAATCCGGTACACCGGACCGTGGCCGCCCTACACGTTCGCACCCACGCTGGGGGCGGAGGAATGACCCGGTCGTCGCGGCGACGCCGGGCAGACCGCCTGCGCTCGCCACCCCGGACCAGGGAGGGTGAGACGGATGGAACCATCACGTGACGGCGACGCCGTCGTCGACCTGCTCGACGTCATCCTGGAAGACGGAGCGGTAGTGCAGGCCGACGTGGTCATCACAGTCGCGGACGTTCCCCTCATCGGAGTGAGCCTCCGCGCCGCCATCGCCGGGATGACGACCATGACCGAGTACGGTCACTTCGAGGACTGGGAGGTCGACGAGGACCGGTCCGTCCGGGACGCGAACCCGCCCACGTTCGGCGTGTCGAACAAGGAGCGATACGAGGTCGAGAGCGACGCCGACGCTTCCGACGGATGAACAGGACGTCGGACGGCCCGGGGGAAGGAACACGACCCCGGACGACCCGGGCGTACAAACACGACGCGGGACGGCTCGGGCGAACGAATACGCCGGTCAGTGGGACCAGAATGTCCGGGGGAGAGGGTCCGAAACCGGCATGCATGCGCAGGCGACTCGTGACGGACGGCCTCTGACTCCTCCCGGCGGGCCGGTGGCGAATGCGGAGGTGGCGCGGCGGAGTCGTCGCCGCCGTCAGGTAGCGGTCGTCCCGGAACCCCCGCAGATGCAGGCACAACGACGACACTGCGAACGACGAAATGGTGGAGTGCGATGGTAGATTCCACATTCACCGACAGCGATGTCGGAAAAGACGTCGTCGACGGAGAGGGCGAAAAAATCGGTATCGTCAGTTCAGTCACCCACGGCACCGCGTACGTCGACCCCGACCCGGGTATCACGACGAAGCTCAAGACGTCGCTGGGATGGGAAGACTCCGACGAGGAGTCCTACCCGCTGCAGGAAGAAGCCATCGCAAACGTCACCGACGATCAGATTCGCCTGAAGTCTCACCTGTGACGCTGTTCGGAGCCTGAACCGTTCCGGAAACGACCCCTGACATCCACGGCACGTTCACGAGCGGACGACTGCGACGGGCGTCGCCCGAGGCGACGCCTCGTCCTGGCCGTGCGGGAGATCGCTCCCCTGTTCTACTCCCGCGTTCGTTGATTCGCCGAGAGCCACGGCGCCGGCAGTTCAGTCGCGACCGGAACCGGACGCGCCTCGTCCGCCGATGCCCGGCGTTCCGGCGTGTCGCCGGCCTCCGGCGTTTCGTACTACTCGCCGACCCTCGACGCTCCGGCTACCCGCTCGCGCCCGGCGTCTGTTCGAGCGCCCGCCTCGTCCGTCCGGAGAACACCACGTTCACCGCCACGCCGACCAGGAGCAGGAAACTGGCGATGTACAGCCACGTCAGCACCAGCAACACGGCGCCGATAGTGCCGTAGATTTCGTACCGGCTGAACTGCGTCACGTACACCTGGAACAGCACCTGAAGCACGGCCCAGCCGACGGCGGCGACGACGACGCCCGGGAGGATTTCGCGGAGCGTGACGTCCACGTCGGGGAACACGTAGTATATCGGGAGGAAGGCGACGAACAGGGGGAGGATCAGGACGAACGGGACGAGTTGTCGCACGACCGACGGGAGCGGAACGACGGTGGAGGCCGCGCTGATTGCGACCGAGGCGACCAGTGCCACGCCCAGTGCAGGCAGGACTATCAGTCCGTCCCGGACGCCTTCGAGGACGGAGGTGGAGTCTTCGGTCGCGTAGAGCATCGCGAACGACGCAGAGAGGCCGCGGAAGACGCGGAGACTACTCCAGACCAGGAGGAGGAAGCTTATCACGGATACGCTGAACCGACCGCCGCTCGAGCGGAGCGCGTCGCCGAAGACGTTGGTCACCGAGGGGGTGAGGTAGATTTCGGTGAGATTGAGCGCCTGGTCGACGAGTCGCTGGTCCCCGAGTACCGCCGCCGCGACGAGGACGAGAGTGAGCAACGGGATGGCAGACATGAACGCGTTGTAGGCGAGGCTGCCGGCGATGAACGTCGCGAAGTTCTCCCGCAGAACCGCGGCGACTGCCCGAAGTCTCTCGAAAGAAGTCATATCCGAATCACGGGAACCAGCGGGAAGTAACTGAACCTTGCAAACGCCGCGTCGGCGCTTCGCGGTGCCTTTTACCGGGCAGAACCCGGCGACGATGGTGCGGGGAGCTCCGTCCGAGACGAGCGACGCTCCGGACTGGTTCGACTCTCTAGTAGTCGGTCGATTCGTCGGACGAGCTTCGTCGAATTCCGTGCCGTGCCTGCCGGATAGAGGAGCGCTCTGTACCGACTTTGGGATGCCCTGCGCATGCAGGCAGTGACGAAAGGGGGGCGTGCGAGAGAGACCATCACGGAGAATTGTCACAGATGCACCACGACATCAACCGACTCGACGCGCAGGGCGTCGACCGTGCCACTCATGGAACGAGATGAGCACGGGTCGGCTGACGGGAATCGGACCGTCAGTCGGCGACAGGTACTGAAGGCCGCAGGCGCGACCGGTGCGGTCGCCGGGTCGAGTCTCGCGGGCTGTCTGGCCCGCGGGCAGGCCGGCCCGAACACCGTACAGTTCGCGGCGAGTAAAGACGTCAAAGACAACAAGGACAAGATAGAGAAGGAGCTCTACAAGGCTGGACTGTCGAAGGACATCAAGCTCGACGTCATCGCCGGTGCGGCGGCGACGGGCGCCCGCAAACAGCAGTACAGCCGGTGGCTCTCGGCGGGACTCGACGACCCGACGCTGTTCATGATGGACAGCGGGTGGTCGATTCCGTTCATCGTCTCCGACCAGCTCGCCAACGTCTCGAAACTCAGGCCGAACATCGCGAAGACGGTGCAGGACGAGTACTACGAGACGTTCGTCCGAGCCTTCGAGGGCAGCAACGGCGACCTCTTCGGGATACCGCTGTTCCCGACAACCGGGAACATGCTGTACCGGAAGGACCTCGTGAAGAAAGCGGGCTTCCAGCCCGAGAAGAACAACTGGGCGACGAATCCCCTGACGTGGAAGAAGTTCTCCAAGGTCACGAAGAAGACCATGGAGCAGACGAACACGAAGTACGGGTTCTCCTTCCAGGCGAACACCTACGAGGGACTCTCCTGTTGCGACTTCAAGGAGTTCACCGGTACCTGGGGCGGGTCGTACTTCGGCGCCCGGAAGAACCTCTTCGGGCCGGTCAACAAGCGACCGGTGACCGTGAACAGCGACCCGGTCGTCAAGGCGACGCGGATGGTTCGGACGTTCATCAACGGAGACGGCAGGAACGCGCTCGACGGGTACGCCGGGAACATCGCCCCGCGCGCCGTCCTCCAGTGGACCGAGGAGCCCTCGCGCAAGCCGTTCTCCAACGGGAACGTCGTGATGCACCGCAACTGGCCGTACGCCATCCTGGCGGGCGGCTCGGAGGAGTCGTTCGGGAAGGACCTGGGCGTGATGCCCATCCCGTACGCCGTGAAAGAAGGCCAGGCGGAGTTCGACGGCTACGGCGGACCCACCTCCTCGCTCGGCGGATGGGGTATCACCCTCAACCCGAACTCGCCGAACAAAGAGAAAGGACTGGAGGTCATGAAGGCCATGACCGACCCGAAGTTCCAGCTGTTCCTCTTCGAGACGCTGGGGTGGCTCCCGCCCCGGCCGAAGCTGTTCGACTCCAAGCGGGCCAAGCAGATTCCGGTGATGGGCCGGTACCTGGACACGCTCAAGATGAACCTCAAGAACTCGGTTCCGCGGCCGGTGACTGTCGCCTGGCCCCAGGAGTCGACGAAGATCGCGCAGAAGGCGAACTCGGCGTTCGCCGGAGACAGCGCTCCGAAACAGGCTATGAACACGCTCGCAGAACAACTCAAAGCGATAGAGGAAGCGTCGGACCGACGCAATTCGGGCCAACAGAGCGGCGGACAGTCGGGTGGTGGGTCGTAGATGTCGACCGACAGCAGTTCGGGTCGGACGGCCTCTATGAGCGCCCCGATGCAGTGGGTCGAGAACCTGAGCGACACGGCCTTCGCCTACCTCCTGTTGCTCCCGGGTCTGCTCGTGTTCGCCGTGGTGGCGTTCTGGCCCCTGCTCCGGACGTTCCAGATGTCGCTCCACGCCGACGTGCTGTACGGGTCCGGCTCCATCGGCCAGTTCGTCGGACTCGAGAACTACATCGGGTTGCTCACCGGCGAGATGAACGCACAGCTTCCGCGACCGTTCTTCGACCTGAGCCGACCGTTCACGAGCGCCGTCATCGTGACCATCCTGTTCACCGTCGTCAGCGTCTTCTTCGAGACGCTGCTCGGGTTCGGGCAGGCGCTCATCCTCGACAAGAACTTCAGGGGACGGCGCTGGGCGCGGGTCGCCATCATCCTTCCCTGGGCGGTCCCGATCGTCATCCAGGGGATGATCTTCTACCTGCTGTTCCAGCCCACGGTCGGCTTCCTGGTCGAACCGCTGGCGCAACTCGGCGTCTTCTCGTCGACGCCGCAGGCCAACAGCATGGACTCGCTCATCATCGTCATCGTCGCCGACGTCTGGAAGACCTCGGCGTTCATGGCGCTCATCATCCTCGCCGGCCTCCAGAGCATCGACCGGTCGCTCTACGATGTCGCCGAGGTGTCCGGCGCGTCGAAGATTCAGCGATTCACGACGGTGACGCTGCCGCTGGTGCTGCCGTCGGTCCTGGTCGCGATGCTGTTCCGGACCATCGGCGCGATGCGCATCTACGGGCTCATCGAGACCGTCTCCTCGTGCAGTACCGTGCCGTCGCTGTCGTGTCTCGTCATCCAGGCGTTCAGCGCGAACCGGATGGCGTCCGCGGCGACGGTGGCGTTCGTCACCGCCGCGCTGATCGCCGCAGTCGTGTCCGTGTACATCATCAAGTTCGCCGACGTGCAGGGCGGAGGTGCGTTCTGACATGAGTACCGCAACCGAAGACGACGACAGGAACGCGGTCCAGCGATGGGTTCGCAGCACCGTCTACGACCCCGGCACCACCTACCGGGTGCTGTTCTACATCGTCGCGCTGACCTTCCTCGTCACGACGCTGTTCCCGTTCTACTGGATGGGCGTCCTGGCGCTGACCCCGAGCAGTAAGCTCACCGACGTCGGTCTGCTGCCGAACGGGTTCAACCCCGAGGCGTTCGTGACGGTGTTCACGACGGTGCCGTTCCACATGTACATGCTGAACAGCATCATCATCGGGGTGCTCACCACGGCGCTCGTGCTCGTCATCGCGAGCTTCGCCGGATACGCGTTCGGCCGGTTCGAGTTCCCCGGTCGGACGCCGCTGATGCTGATATTCCTGGCGATATCGTACTTCCCGCCGGCGGCGTTCCTGCTGCCGCTGTTCAACCTGTTCACGGCCAACATCACGTTCTTCACGCTGCCGGGCGGGACGGCGCTGAAGAGCCCGATGCTGTTCAACGGGCCGGGAGCGATGGTCCTCCCGTACACCGCGCTGTTCCTCCCGCTGTCGATATTCATCCTGACGACGTTCTACAGTCAGATTCCCGACGGCCTGGAGGACGCCGCGCGGGTCGAGGGTAACTCTCGGCTCGGCGCACTGTTCAAGGTCATCATGCCCCTGTCGGCACCCGGCGTGGCGACGGCGGGGGTCCTGACGTTCATCGCGGTGTACAACGAGTACTTCTTCGCGTTCCTGATGACCGACGGTCGCGTGCAGAACTGGGGCACCATCGTCTGGGGCCTCCTGAGCTACCAGGGCCGGTACGAGACCTCGTACAACCTCATGGCGGCCGCGAGCCTGATGGGCGTCATTCCCATCGCGATTCTCGTGGTCGTCGCGCAAGAGAAGATTGTCAGCGGACTCACCGCTGGCGGACTCAAAGAGTAACGGAGTGACAAAACTACAATGGGAACTGTAACCTACGACGACATCACGAAGAAGTACGGTAACGAAATCGCAGTCGAGAACCTGAATCTCGACATCGAGGACGGCGAGTTCGTAACGCTCGTCGGTCCGTCCGGCTGTGGGAAGTCCACGTCCCTCGAGTGCGTCGCCGGTCTCACCGAGCCGACGAGCGGTGCGGTGTACATCAACGACAGGGACGTCACGGGCCTCCCCCCCAAGCAACGGGACATCGCGATGGTCTTCCAGAACATCGCGCTGTTCCCCCACATGGACGTCTACGACAACATCAGCTACGGGCTTCGCCTCCGCGACGTGGACAAAGACGAAATTGACCGCCGGGTCGACGAGGCGGCCAGTATGGTCCAGATGGAGGGGATGCTCGACCGGATGCCCGACGAGATGAGTGGCGGCCAGCAACAGCGCGTCGCCATCGCCCGCGCCATCGTCCGCGAACCGGAAGTGTTCCTGATGGACGAGCCGCTGGCGAACCTGGACGCGAAGCTCCGGGTGCACATGCGGACGCAGTTGCAGAAGCTCCACCAGGAACTGGACGCGACAATCATCTACGTCACCCACAACCAGGAGGAGGCGATGACGATGTCGAGCCGAATCGCGGTGATGAACGAGGGCCACCTCCAGCAGTTCGCCGACCCCCTGACGTGCTACTACCGGCCGACGAACCGGTTCGTCGCCGGCTTCATCGGGTCGCCGTCGATGAACTTCATCGAGGGACGACTCACCGACGACGGCGTCGAGACAGACCACTTCTCGCTCGACATCGCCAAGGACCTCCCGGACACGGAGACCGGGCAGGAGGTGACTGTCGGCGTCCGGCCGGAGGACATCGCTATCGCGGAGGGGTCCTCCATCGAAACCGACTCCGGTCCCGTCGGCATCACCGACGCCGGCGACATGGACGGCCTCCCCTCGGACCCGATTCCGGTGCGCACGGACGTCCTCGAACCGGTCGGTGACGACATCTACGTCTACTGCAACTACCGCAAGGGAGGATCCGTCGGGCAGAGCACCGGCGAGTCCCAGGCAATCGCCGACGGCGACGGACGCCGCGACGCGTCCGGCACGTCGGAGGCGCAGTCCGACGGCGGGACTGACGTCGCAAGCGGAGACGACGAGGGCGACATCTCGGGCGCAACCGGCGGAACCGAGTCGGGCGACCGCCTCCTCATGAGCATCCCGCCGATGCCGGACATGAACATAGCCGAGGCGACGAACAAGGACATCGACGTGGTGATGGACCTGACGATGGTCCACCTCTTCGACGGCGAGTCGGGCGAGGCTATCACCCACGGACTCACCCCCGTCGACGACGACTCGTCCAAGACGCACCACGACGGCGACGTGACCGACGGGCGCGACGGAAGAACCGACACGACCGGAGGCGACGTCGACACGACGCCGGGGCGCGACGGCGACGCGACGACCGGGCGCGATGGCGACGCGACGACCGGACGCGACGGCGACGATAACAGTTCGACGTCCCGGTAGTCGATACGTCGGTCGTTCCCTCGCGGCCGTCGCACTCGCAATACTCGAACTCAGACATTCACCCGCTCAGATAGCCATCGATGACCCCACTCCCACTCGAACAGGGAATGATTCACGAAATCGGGTGGCCGACGGTGCTGCTCGTGTGGACGCTCACGGGCGGACTGGCGGCGGTACACCTGTTCACCCCGGGCGTCACGGTCCTGGAATCGCTTCCCCGGCCGCCCGTGCTGTCGTTCGGGAGCGGCGTCTCCGTCGCCTACGTGTTCGTCCACCTCCTCCCGGAGGTAAGCGAGGCGCGGGACCACGCTCTCCCCGGCGGCGAAGCCTCGCTCCTGCCGGCCGAACTCCCGGCGTTCCTGTTCGCGCTCACGGGGTTCGTGGCGTTCTACGGCCTCGAACACGCGGCCCGCAACGCGGGGTCGACCACCGGCGGGAACGCCGCCGAGAACGCGGGCGGGGTGTTCTGGCTCCACGTGGGGTCGTTCGCCCTCTACAACGTCCTCCTCAGCTACCTCCTGGTCGAGCGGGCCGTACAGGACCGCACCGGCGTCGTGGTGTTCGCCCTCGCCATCGGGTTCCACATGCTGGTCAACGACAGCGGACTCCGCGACCACTTCGAGCAACGGTACCACCGGTTCGGGCGGTGGCTCCTCGCCGGAACGGTCGGAGCCGGGACCGTACTCGGCCTGTACGTCCAGGTACACGGGGCGGTTCTCGGGGCGCTCATCGCGTTCCTGGCCGGGTCCATCGTCCTCAACGTCGTCAAAGAGGAGTTGCCCGACGACCGGCAGAATCGGTTCCCCGCATTCGCCGCCGGCGCCGCGCTGTACACGGCCTTGCTGCTCGCAGTATGACCGGCGGAGTCGAGGCGGCGCCCGAACGGGGACGTCGCTCTCTCGGGCCCGACCGGTGCAATTCGGCTCGGCGTCCACGTTGCACCTCCAAGCACCAGGGTTGACTCCCCTCGAACGGAAGTGACGTACATGGACGACGACCTACAGACGACCGCCGACCAGACGACAGTCGAGATGGGAGAGACGGTGTACAACGAGGACGGGACCATCGTGGGCACCGTCGAGGACTCGACCGACAGTGGATTCACCGTGGCCACCGTCGACGACGTGGCCATGGACGACGAGGACGCGGGACGCGCCGACGAGGAGGTCCCGGGCCAGGAGTTCGGCGAAGGATACCTCATGTGGCGGTGCGAGGAGTGCGGCGAGATGGGGGAAATCGACGACGGCTTCCCCGAGGAGTGCCCCAACTGCGGCGCGCCGAAAGAGCTGATCGGCAAGGCGCTCGAAGACTGAGCAGTCGGCGAGGCGCTCGAGGACGGAGGTCGACCGGCGGGAAGAGCGAGCGAACTCGTTCTCACGGCGTTCGGCGGTCTGTGAATGCAAGCCAGTCAGAGTGCGACCCACCTACTCGGTAGTACGGCGATTCACACCGTCGAACTAGAATCCGCGGAAAAAACAACCGTCTGCGTGTCAGCGACGTCCGACCGCAGTTCGGATGGTCGGGTGGTCCGCGGTGACACCAGTTACTGGTCGTGTTCGTCGTGTTCCTCGTCTTCGTCGGTCGCACCCTCGTCCGCGTGCGACTCGTCGTCCGGGTCGTCGACGTCGCCCGCGTCGCCCGTCTCGCCGGCGTCGTCCATCGCCGACCGCTCGCCCGCCTCCGCCGCTTCGTCACCGGACTCGGCGTCGGCGTTCGTCTCGTCCGCCTCGTCGCTGGACTCGGACTGGTCCACGCTGGTCAGGGGCGACTCGCCGTCCTCGCTCGACGACCCGTCGCTCCCGGAGAGGGCCGACTCGTCCTCGTCACCCGGCGCGGACGTGTCGTCGTCGGGGGAGAGTGCCGACTGGTTGTCGTCGCTCGTGCCGGCGTCCTCGTCGCGGGACGAGAGCGGCGATTCGCCGTCGCCCGCCGTCTCCGAATCGTCGCTCGCGTCGTCGCGGGACCGTCGCCTCCTGAAGCCGGCGACGACGGCGGCGGACGCGAGGGCCGCGACGCCCCCGACCAGTTTGCCACCCGGCAGCCGCGAGGACGACCCGTTTTCGGCCGACCCGTCTACGTCCGAGCCGTACTCGCCGTCGTGTTCCGCCATGGCTTCCTGGACGCCTTCTTTGACAGCCTCCCGGAGGGCATCCGGGTCCGCCCCGTCGAACGCCTCCTCCGCACTGTTCTGTGTGTCGTCGTCGCGGTTCGACTTCGAGCGAAACGCCGTCATAACGCGAGAGCGTGCTTTCGACATCGTGTTCTGAACGGTCGGGAGCCGTCAGTGAATGCCCTGTCCCTGCAAGCGCAGGCACGTCGCGGGCGCGTTTGCGGGCGCGAACTGCCCGCTCCCGCCGGAATGGCGTCACTGGTCCGGGTGCGAGACCCGGGGTACCGGGGGGCGGTATCGCTGGTCGCCGCACCCGTTTCGAGTGCAGGGACGCCGCTTTTTCTCGGGGACCGTGAACGTGTGGTGATGAACGTACGACCAGCCACGGCGGACGACTGCAGTGGTATCACGGAGACCGTCGAACGCTCGTTGCGGGCGTCCTACACGCTCAGTCCGCGGGAAATCGACGCACTCGTCGACGGCGCCTTCGCCGGCGAGGAACTCGAATCCCGGCTGGACGACTCCGAGTACCGACTGTTCGTCGCCGAGGCGAACGACGAATCCGCGGCCGACACCGACCTCGCCGGATTCGTCGAAGTCGACGACGACGGCGTCCTCCGGTGGTTGCACGTCCACCCCAGCGCCCGCGGCCGTGGGGTCGGCACCGCGCTCGTCGACCGCGTCGAGGACGAACTGGAGTCGGAATCGACCCCGTTTACGGCCAGACTGCTCGAAGCCGCGAGGGAAGGCGACCAGTTCCTCGAACGGTTCGGACTGTACTGGACCGGGCAAACGACGGTCGAAGTCGGCGGCAAGAGCTTCGACGAGCGGGTGTACTCGTCCGAGGGAGACGAGATGGACGCGTCCGGCCCCGCTCACGAGGCGCCGGGCGTGGCTTCGATTGACGGCGAGACCGGGACCGTCCACGACGACGACGACGCAGTCTCCGGAACGCTCGGCCCGTTCTACCCGGTGTCCGACGACGACGCCGACCGGCGCCTCGGGTTCTTCTGTACGCAGTGTGGCACCACAGACGTCTCCGCGAGCGGTAACGACCGACTGGAGTGCAACAGGTGCCGGAACGTCCACCGGTCGGACGAGTGGGACGCGGCGTACCTGTAACGCGGCAGTCGACGGACGAGCAGGCGGGTCCGGGCACGCGTTCGCCGCGGCTCCCGGTGCTGTCGTCCCGGGAGAGCGAAGAGACGGCCGGGCTGTCGGGTGGAGCGAGTCGGCCGCGTTCGGCCGGCGCGCCCTGCGCGTGCCGGGAACAGAGTAACCCCCCGGCCGGCGCTAACTGTCTACGAGAGTCGAGCGTACGTAGAATGAACAGCAACACCCGCACTCCGCCGACAGAGAGGACTCGATGACGGTCGACACCGACTTCCAGACGTGGGACGGGGTAGCCGACGCCGTCGAACAGCGCCTCGACCGGATCAGGGAACGCGACGACGGCGAGCGAGCGGACGCAGTCGACGAACTGTGGACCATCGTCGACGCGTTCGACGAGCGACTGGACGAAGTCGAACTCGAAGACCTCGACGAGGACGCTACCGACGGCGACGCGACGCCGACCCTCGACGACATTCCCGACTCGCTGGTGTCGGCCGACCCCTCGCGGGCGGTCAAACTCCGCCGACTGCTACAACTCGTGGACGTCGGACGCAGATCGGAGGCTATCGGCGTGGACGCGTACCTCGCCACGTCCGGGAGGGACGATGGCGAGGACGTGGCGGGGTCGGTGGACGACGAGAGCGGCGGCGACGCACAGGCGGCACAGGCGACAGACGAGACCGACACCGAGGGTTCCGACGACGGAAGCACCGAGGGCGGCACGGACGACGGCGAGTCCGCGGAGGGCAGTCCCGACGAGGACGAATCCGACGAGGCGGACGCCGACGAGGCGGACGCCGACGGGGACTCGTCGGTCGAGAAGTCGGAAGGCGAGCGAATCAAATCGAACCTCCAGGAGGCCATCGCGGACTTCCGCGAGGGAGTCACCCGCGTGCGAGACGAGTTCGACGAGTCCGACGAGGAGGAGACGACTGCGAGCAGCGACGGCGAATCCGGCGCCGAAGGAGCGTCCGACGGCGAAGCGGCGTCCACCGACGAGGCCGGGTCGGAGGAGACCGAGGCCTCCGGAGAATCCGGGAGCGGGAGCCAGGGACGGTCGACGCAGCGGTCGACGAGACGCTCGTCGGCGCTGTCGACGGTCCCCTCCTCGCGGTCCGACATGGGGAGTCGAGCGCACGTGTCGATTTCCCGACGCGACAGTCCTCCCTCCGGTATCTACGGGAGGGGCGGGAGCGGCACTATCAGGGGGACCCAGAGCGACGCGAACGAGGACGAGGAGAGCGACGCGGACGACGACGGCGAAGCAGACGAAGACTGAGAACCGCCTCGGGGTCTGAGAACCACTCCCGCGGTTCCGGCGGAACGAGACTGGCCGCCCGTCCGGTCGGCGACCAGTCAGGCATTCGCAAGCCCCGGCCATAACCCCCCGGAGTTTCATCTAGGGGTATGCCTACTGACAAGGCTTCTGCAGCGAGCGAGCACGAATTCGATGCGACTAACGTCCTTCTCACTGACGGTGGCTCCGAAGAAGAGACGAGCGACCAGCAGCAAGAGTCCGAGTCCGGGACCGAGCCGGAGTCCGGAACCGACTCCGAGGCCGGAAGCGAGTCCGAGTCCGAGTCCGAGGGCGCGGAGGGTGAGGAAGGTGGCGAAGAAGGTGGCGAGGGAGCGCGCATTCTCCACCTCGACCTCGAGGGACTGTTCCTCGACCTCCTCGGTCTCGAAGTCGACCTGGACGAGGTCGTCCTCGACGTCGACGCCGTCAAGGGGTCCGACAACCTGCTCGGAAACCTTCTGTCGGGCGTCGCCGGACTGACGAGTCCCATGAGCCTCCTCGGCGGCGGCGAAGGGAGCATCAGCGACACCATCGAGGACACCGGCAACTCCATCACAGACACCTTCAAGAATTTCACCGGCGAAATCCTCGACGAACTCGAAATCTCGCTCCAGGAGGTCATGACCCAGTTCATCAAGGAGCTCGTCTCGCAGCTGACTGACAGCTCCGACTCCTCCGACGGTGCCGAATCATGAGCGACGACTCCTCGTCCACACTGGCCGACAGCCTCGACCTGAAGGGCCTGCTCCAGAGTCTCGACTACGACAGCATCTTCGAGGGGACGAAGCTCGAAGGGAAAGTCGACTCGGCCGACAACATCGGACAGGTACTCGGCGCCGAAATCGGGGCGCTCCTCGGTCGAAAGGCCGGCGCGGCCATCGGAGCGGCCCTCACGGGGCGCGCGCTCCAGGACGGCGAGAGCGAGTCCGACGGCGAGGAATCGGAGTCAGCGGGAAACGGTGACGCTGGCGACGAAGCCAGCGAACCCAGCGAGTCCGAGGCGTCCGGCGAGTCCGAAGAGGCCGGCGACGGCGAGTCCGCGGAGTCCAGCGAATCCCAGGAATCGGCGGACCTCGAAGACGCCGAGGAGTCAGCGGAATCCGAGGAGTCAGCGGAGTCCGCCGATTCCGGGGAGACAGACGACTCCGGAGAGTCCGAGGAGCCGAGGTCCGGCGGCGTAGACTCGGCGGAGGAGATTCGTAACATGGACTACGAGGACCTGCAGGAACTCGCCAAGGTGGTCGGCGTGAAGGCGAACCTCAGCAAGGACGAGATGTCCGACCAGGTGGTCGACAAACTCGGTCTGGACGACGAGAGCGAGTAGTCCCACGCGACAGAAACGCTGTCCGTCCCGTTCATCTCGGAGACCGATTCCCCCGTCGGAGCGCCCAGCCAACCACCGCTCTAACCGCGGGCCGCTGACGTGCCGGCGGCGCCGTAGCAGAGGGGAACGCCGACTGAGCGGCGGTCCGAGGTTCGGTACATCTTTGTTCCGATAGTCGAACCCACACTCCATGGTACTCTCGACTGACTCGATATGGGACGAGTTCAGCGACCACTTCGTGCAGGAGTACGAGGACGCGGTCGTGTACGGCGACGCTGAACAGATCGAGGTTCTCCACGAAGGCGCAGTTCGGATCATCCCGAACGGCTGGGTCGAACTCCCGACGGGTCGAGTGCTCTCGCCGACGGCCGTACACCACATCGACGCCGAGTCCGGTTCGAGCGACTAGGGCCGCGTCGACAGATTCGACAGTTCAGGAGATTTCGGACAGACGGACGCTGTGTCGTCTATTCACCGACGAGAGAGCCGACCGGCCCTCGCAAGCAAAACTGGTCTTGGGGTTCCATCCCACAGTTTCGATGGACGACAGATGGCCGAAATCGAAACCCAAAAGGAGATGACGCGGACGGAGGTCGCAGACGTACTGCGCGAGTTCGCCAATCAACTCGACCCTTCCTACGCCGGGGAACTGCCGGTCGGAGACGAGGAGGAGGAACCGGAGACCGACCGAAAGGTGACGCTGCTGGTGGGGAACCAGAGCGCGACGATAAACCCGCCCGACACCGTCGAGTTCGACGTGGCGGTCGACACGGATTCCTCGCTGGTCGGCGGCGACGTCGCCGAACGAGCGGTGTTCGAGATCAAGTGGCAGGTCGACGAGACCGAAGCGAACGACGAGTTCGAAATCAAGTGACGCCCGGCGCCGGCGTCCGCCCGCCGGTGTCGACCAGACTGGTTTCGCCGCGCGATTCACGACCGAGCGCAGCGTGGCGCGACCCGGGGAGCAGCGCCTCCCGGAGACGGAATCGTCTCGGTGCCGAAGGCGTCTCGCGGGTCGAACCGTGCGCTGGGCGGACTACGCGCCGGAGGCCGAATACGCGTCAGCGGGGACGCCGCTCGTGCCAGCTACCCAGAGACCGGACCGTCCCGGTGAGCGACTGAAAAGCCGCGCCGCCGCGTCGTCTCGCACGCAGTCCTACCGCTGGGACTCGCGCAGGATGAGCGGACCGATGGCCAGCGTCCGCTTGGCGACCGTCAGGATGCGGAGGAGGTACGAGACGAACAGCAGGAACGGGGTGAGAGTGAACGCGAACGCGCCGCCGACGACCCAGACGATGTTCTCGATGCCCAGGGTCTGGCCCGGGAAGGTCCCGGCGTCCACGACGCCGAGCATGATGCCCGCCACGATCAGCGCCGGAATCGCCGTGTACAGCGTCAACTGCGAGAAGTCAATCAGCTCCCACTGGAAGAACAGCGTCTTGATGTGCTCCCGGGCGGGGGCGAACAGCGCGAGCGCGGTCTTCAGCTCCTCGAAGAGGGCCCGGTCGGCGTCGTCGAGGTGCTCCTCGTGCTCCGATATCATCCGCTCTATCTGGAATATCTTCCAGCTGTAGTTGAAGTTGAGCGCGGCGAACAGCACGTCGAACGTCCCGAACTGGCTCCCCTCGAGTTCGTCGGTCACCTCCTCGGCGTTGCCGATGACGCTCTCGGTGAACTCGTCGACCTCGGAGCGAAGCTGCTCCTCGTCGTGCTCCGTGAGCGTGTCGCGGAGGTCTTCGGACCGCAGTTTCGTCGCGTTGACAATTTCGCGGAGGAGTGCGGACGGGTCCGCGGGCGTGGGCTCTTCGAGTATCTCGGCGGCGTAATCCCGGTAATCGAGCGTGTCGCTCATGCGACCTCGCTGGTCTCCGAGGGGCCCGTTCTCCTGTGAGAGGACGAGTTGGCCGATGGAGACGACCAGCGTCGACCCCGTGACGATGACCGTAATCATCGACGAGAACATCGTGTCGAGGAGGTCGCCAGAGGCGACCTGTGCCGAGAGCGGGGGGTAGAGGACTGCTACCACGAGGACGAACGCCAGGAACTGCAGGAGAACCAGCGCCCCGGTGAGAACGACGCGGTTCACCCGCATCAACACCAGGAGCCGAACGCCCCAGCCGTTCCCCCGCTCTCGCATCGTGTTCGCCGTGCCTATCTGGTCGTCGCTCATTCGGCGTCTCCCGCCACCTTCCGCCGTTTGAACACGATGTACTTGGTCCCGCCTCCCTCGTAGGTGATTGTCTCGGCCAGTTCCCACCCCGCTTCGCCGAGTTCGTTCAGTTTCTCCTTCGGGTCCTTCGCTTCCTTCTTCGTCGGCTCCCGGGACGGTCGGAGCGTCTCGTACTCCCACCGGGTGTGCACTGCATCGTCCATTGTATTCGGTCGGCCGCCCGGCCCTGTATGTTTGGTGCAGGCGAAAGCCGACTCACAGAGAGTGTGACAGGGTTACAGGGAGGGGCGCGCGAACGGGACGTCCACCGTGATACGCCCGGGGACAGCACGGGTCGCGGAGCGTCGCGCAGAACCGGTGGTGCGCGTCCTGTCTCCGGTACTCAGCGACTGACGGGACAGTCCCGCCGTGGGAACAGCGCGGCAGACGCAAGCACGGCTCGGAGAGGGGCAGCGAAGAAACGCCGCAGGAGCGCCGGCCGCGGACGCGCCGGCGAGTTAACTCGACCCGGGGGCGGCGCCGCCGGTGGATGAGGAGTCCGACGACTCCGAGGAGCCCTCCGAGTCGGGAGTCGAGGAGTCGTCCACGTCGGGAACGTCGTCTCGCTCCTCCGTCGGGTCGGTTCCGGTGTTCGTGTCGAGCACAGCCGACGGGTCGAGGGAGTCGCCGTGAATCAGTTCGGGGAGGACGATGCGCACCGCCTCCAGCAGGAGGATGAACACGATCGGCAGCAGGAAGAAGCCGTACCAGCCCCACACCATCGGACCGAGCACGTAGGCGAACAGCAGCAACATCATGTCGAGCTGGCGGCCGGTGACGTACGGCTGGATGAGCGACTGGGGCAACAGGTCGAGGACGACGACGTACGCGACCAGCACGAGTCCGACGAACGTGAGGCTCCCGCTCCCGGACCGGAGCGCCTGCACTCCGAGATAGAGGAGGACGGGCACGTACACTACCTTCCCCACGACGATGGGAATCAGGCTGGCGGCGCCGGTCAGGAACCCGAGGACGAGCACCATCGGAATCTGCAGCCCCTCCGGGGCCAGCAAGTTCGT
This sequence comes from Salinigranum sp., assembly GCA_041641795.1. GTDB lineage: Archaea > Halobacteriota > Halobacteria > Halobacteriales > Haloferacaceae > JBEPXT01. Next base: position 9,766 of record JBEPXT010000003.1, on the reverse strand, counting down.
CGTCGCGTACGTGACAGTGGCCACGACGGCCATGATGCTCGCAAACAGGAGATTGCCGAAGAACACCGACTCGAGGTCCTCGTCGACGGCGGCGGCGTAGGCGTAGGCCGTCGTGTTGCGGCCGCCGACGAGCGTGACGATCACGTCGGAGAATTTGCTGTCTCGAACGAGCAGTACGTACGCGATGGCCGCCGCGAGTCCGACCAGCAACACGGTCCCCAGTATCGCCTGCAGGACCTGCACCGCGAGTTCGGTGTGCGAGAAGAACGACCCGGACTGGCCGGAGAGGGCCGACATGGGGTTCCTGATGAGGGTCCGGACTTGCTCTTGCTGGGAACTAGAGAGCTTGTCGAAGGAGTTGATCTGATAGATGAGGGTCGTGGTGGGTGACCCGCTCAGCAGCTCCTGGGCGCGAGTGACTGCCCGGACGACGAGGTAGGACAGCAGCAGGATGATGGGCACGAGTACCAGCAGAACGGTGAGCGCACCCGCGAGTCGCGAGGAGTCGACTCTCGACTCGATGCGGCCGCATATCGGTCGCATTGCGTAGTATCCGAACACCCCGAGTACCAGCATCCCGATGAACTGAGTGGCGATGTACGCGGCGACAATTCCCAGTCCGAGGACGAAGAGCCACCAGCCGATGCGGGCGCGGTCGGTCGGCAGTCCGGAGAGTCTATCTGGTTCGTACACGTGGGTGTCCTGTGAGCATATTGGTGCGAGCGACAGGCCCAGAATAGCCGACCGGGGGAAGGATTCCCCGAGACGGAGCAGACGTCGGCGGTCGACAGGTTGCGCATCCGGGCCTCGCTCTCGGATTACCGTCATCAGCGATACGGGAGACGGACACTGCAACGTTCTGCAGGCACAGGAAAGGGCCCGACAGCCACAGCGAGGACGACCGGGGCGCGACCACCCGGTCGATGCTGGGGCGAACCAGAAACCCCGTGGGCGATACTTCCGTCAGCGCTCGTCGGTCCACCTCGCCGTCTACTCTCGGTAGCGGCCCCTCGAATCAACTCACGGGGTCCTCCTCACTGCCGACGAGGGCGGTGGTCGGTGACCTGCTCGGTCTGCTGGAACGAACCGGTCGGCGCCGGTCGTTGCCCGCGGAAACTCTGTGAGTAACGGATGCTCTCGGTGGAGTGACTCGTCACGAACCCGGGGGCTCTCGCGGCATGACCGTTCGGGGGACCTCACGGGGCAGTCTGTTCTGTCCGGGGGAGGGTGCGGAAAGAATACTCGCTGAGCCTGTGATACTACCGCGGAGAATCGGAGAAGGTCTACTGCGATTCGGTCGACGAGGAGCCGCGACGGCGACGCATGTAGTAGACGAACGCCGCGAGTGCGAGGATCATCAGACGCTTCGGCGGGCCCCCGCCCGAGGACTGCTCGTCGGCGTCCACGTCGGTTTCGACGTCGGTGTCGTCCGTGGTCGTCTCCTGGGAACTCTGCTGGCTACTCTGTTCGTGTTCCTCCAGGGCCTCCCGGACGCCTTCCTTGACGGCGTCCTTGAGTTCGGACCGCGACAGGATGGTCGACTGGTCGTCGTCGCCGGAGGTCGTTCTGCTCGCTTCCTCGTTCAGGAGCTTCAAGACGCGAGATGTTGCTGCGGACATCGTACAAACCCAGGCTCTCTATCCGTTAAGAGGTTGGGGCCGCAGGTGCAGGCCTCGCTTCCGACGTGGCGGTCGGTCGTCGCTCGTTCCGGTCGGGGTCGCGACGTTCGTCTGATGGTCGCTGTTCTGGTCCGGAAGAGACTCGTTCGGCCTCTCCCACCGGCTTCGTCAAATGAAGGGAGACGATTTACGGGTGTCGCCGCCGAGAACGCAGGCGATGGTCGACCTCGGCGTCTCACTGATCAGCGAAGAACACGGACCGAACGCGCTCGTGGACGCGGCGACTCGGGCCGAAACGGCGGGGTTCGAGTTCGCTCTCGTCTCCGACCACTTCCACCCGTGGTTGGCCGAACAGGGAGAGAGTCCGTTCGTCTGGACCACGCTCGGCGGCATCGCCCGGGAGACGAGCGACCTGCGGGTCGGAACGGGCGTCACGTGTCCGCTGTTTCGAATACACCCCGTCAACGTTGCGCACGGCGCCGCGACAGTCGCGAGCATGCACCCCGGCGAGTTCTTCCTGGGCGTCGGGACGGGCGAGAACCTGAACGAACACGTCACCGGGAAGCGTTGGCCGCCGCACGACCGGCGACTGCGCCGGCTGGAGGAGGCTATCGAGGTCATCCGCGGACTGTGGGAGGGAGAGACCTACAGCCACCACGGGGAGTACTACACCGTCGAGAACGCGAAGCTCTACACCGTCCCCGACGACCCGCCGCCGATTCACGTCGCCGCGGGCGGCCCACAGACGGCCGACTTCGCGTCGCAACTCGGAGACGGCTTCATCTCGACGTCGCCCGACGGTGACCTGATAGAGCGGTTCGAAGCCGACGGCGACGGAGACCGGCCGACTCACGGACAGATGACCGTCTGCTGGGCCGAGACGGAGGCCGAGGCCCGGGAGACGGCGTACGAACAGTGGCGAAACACGGCGGTGCCGGGAGAGCTCAGCCGAGAGCTACCGACGCCGGCGCACTTCGAACAGGCCGCCCAGCCCCTCGACGTGGACGACGTGGCCAGCAAGGTGACCTGCGGCCCGGACGCCGAGGACCACATCGAGATGATAGACGAGTACGTCGAAGCGGGGTACGACTACGTCTCAATCCACCAGGTCGGCTCGAATCTCCGGGAGGCCTTCGAGTTCTACGAGCAAGAGGTGCTGCCGTCGTTCGCGTGACGGGCGTCACTCCGAGAGTTTCCGGACGATTTTCTCGGCCTGTTCGCGCGCTTTCTCCTCTCCGACGGACTGTTTTATCAACACCGACTGCACCGCCCAGTCGTCGCTCCCGTCGCGCTTGCCCATCCGGACTTCGCTCCCTTCCGAGACGGCGTCCGACGCGTGGTCGGCCCAGTCCGGCGTGCGTATCGTGTCGAATTCGTCGGGGTCCCGGTACCGGACGTGAATGTAGTCGTCTTCGGTGTCGACGGATTGCGGTTCTGACTGAGACGACATGGTGAGAGCTAGCGGGCCTCGCTGTTTGCGTTCTGGGCCAGATTATGCAAGCCGGACAAAAAGAGCGGACGTGGCCCACAGCGTATCGTTGCCGGGGTCGGAGACGGGACAGAACGTCGCGAACCCGTGCCGAACGGTCCGGACCGTGAGCAGTTTGCGGTTACAGGTTCGACGAGAGTCGAACGTCGCCCTCGGTGACCGTCTCGACGGCCTCCTCCTGGAGGGGATACCCGTACTCGTCGTCGATATCGTTCCAGCCCAGCGCCGCCGTCTCGCGCTTGATGAGCCCCGGATTCGGATCGACGTACACTGTACCGTGGTCGATTGTGCTGATTTCCCCGACCACGTTTCCGTCTGCGCCGACGACGTCTTTTCCGACGTCGCCTTCATCGAGCTGTTCTGGTTGCATCCTGTCGTTTGTTGTCGTCACGTCCCCCTGTACACCGTGCTTGTATGCGCAGCCTCGGTGTGCGAATCACCGGGTGAGTGGCCACAGAGCCAATCTGGCGAGAACGTCGCGGTTTCGGTGACACACGCAGGGGTTTTTTTGCTTCGAGGCGCCTTCCAACAGGCGTACATCTATGCCCACAATTGTATCAGGAACCGTACCGGCGGACGAGTTCGTCCTCAACCACACGCTCGAGACGTTTCCCGATCTGAAGTTCGAAGTCGAGCGTATCGTGACCAGCGGCGACGAGTCGGTGATGCCCCTGCTGTGGGTACGGGGCGCGTCGCGGGAAGACGTCGAAGAGTGCCTGGAATCCGACCCGACTGTCGACAACGTCGAACTCCTCGGAGACTTCGACGGGGAGTGGCTCTTCCAGATGGACTGGATCGGTCGGGTCGACCTCCTCGTCCAGATGATAACGAACGCCGAGGCGACGATACTCGACGCCGTCGGAAACGATAACGAGTGGAAGCTCCGCGTCCTCTATCCCCGGCGGTCCCTGTTTTCGGAGACCCACGAGTTCTGTGAAGAGCACGGACTCAACTTCGAGGTACACTCTATTCGAGAACTCGAGGGAGAGCCCGCGGGTCGGTACGGGCTGACGACCGAGCAGTACGAGGTGCTGGCAGCGGCGGCCAACCGCGGGTACTTCGAGATTCCGCGGCAGGTGTCGCTGGAGGAACTGGCCGAGGAGCTCGGCGTCTCTCATCAGGCGCTCTCGGAGCGCCTCAGACGGGCGATATCCGCACTGGTCGACGACACCCTGTTCATCGGCCTGAACGAACAGGAGTTTTGAGGACGAACGACGACCGCAGACCCGCCCGGTACAGCCCCGCTCTCGACTCGTTTTCTCTTCGCGTCGCCGCGTGCCTCGACTGCTCCTCCCCGAATCGTCTGCGCCCCGTTCCCGGGCGCCCCACAGTCGATGTCCCGGTATCCTCCCCACCAGCAGTGACTCGTTCCGGGGACGCCACTCCGAGTTTCGTATAGCGAGATGCGATTTATCCTCGGACGGGCGCCCAACTCACCGAATCGGCCTCCGACGGCGGGTAGCGGACGCGTCTAGAGCGACGAGAGCAAACTGCTCCGAACGTCGGTGTGGACCGCGGGACGGCATTCGTCCAGTCGACTCGACAGCACGGGGGCGAGAACCGCCCGTTCGGTGGTGCCGGCCGACCAATGCGCGGGTTTCGCGATAGACCCCTGGCGTCCTCCGGTCCGGCGGCGGGCCAGAGACGCTCGCTTCGAGTGGGAGCAAATTTTGCCCCTACGTGCGAGACGAGCACGACAGCGGCGTCAGCGGGCGATACACGCCGATTAGACGTGCAGGGATCATCAGGGCGTAAACCAGATGCCGCGATATAGAATGGAGTCGAGACCGCTCCGGGGCGCCATTCGGTGGCTGGTGCAGAATCCGCCGTCCGTCCGGAGCAAGCGCGACAGCGTCACAGAAATCCGCGGGAAGTTACCGTCAGGGGAAAGCCGAACCCGTGCAAACGCCTACCACGCCTCGCGATGAACGAGACAAGCGAGGAGAGCGAACCAGGCCGCGTGTTCGAGTGGGTCGAAGAGCGAATCGACGCGCGAGACGACTGGGCCCGCCGCCGCCAGAAGAACATCCCGACAGACAAGCGACTCATGGTCGTCGCCTGTATGGACGAGCGCATCCCGGTCGAGCGAGCTCTCGGACTCGAACTCGGCGACGCCCACGTGTTCCGGAACGCGGGCGGGAAAGTCACCGACGACGTTATCCGGAGCGCCGCGCTGAGTACGAACTTCTTCGACACGACGGAGATACTCGTCGTCAACCACACCGACTGCGGGATGATGAGCGCCCCGGACGACGCAGTGGTCGAGGGCCTGGAAGCAGCCGCGGGCGGGTCGCTCGAGGATACGCCCCTCGACCCGTCGCTCCCGGACCTGAACGTCGGTGACGCGAGCATCGCGGACTGGGTCAGGATGACCGACGACATCGACGACGCCTGCCGGGCGCAGGTCGCGCACCTCGAATCCCACCCGCTCGTCCCCGACGACGTATCCGTACACGGGTACGTGTACGAAGTCGAGAGCGACGAACTCCGGCGTCCCGGCGAACGAGTCGCCGCCGACGTTAACACCCGGTCCTGAGTCCGGCGGCCCGCCGGGACGAGTGAGTGCGACCGGCCGACTTTTTGCCCCGAACCCCTAGCACCACGTATGACCGAGTTCGACCCCGAGAAGTTTGAGGACAAGTACGAACACTACTTCACCGAACTCCAGCGAGCCTACAAGAGCGCGTTCGACACGATGAACGACCGGTACGACTCGACGCTCGTTCACGCCATCGACCAGCAGATACTGAACGAGTCGGAACCCGTCTACGAGGACGGGGCGTTCCACATCGAACTGCCGCCGAACCCGGCGGACCGAATCACGGGGGTCGTGGTCGACGACGAGAGGCTTGAGGCAGCCCTAAACCAGTACGTAGAAGAACTGAAGACGGAGCTGAGGCGGGTTTTCGGGTTCGAAAATGAACCAAAGGCCTAAGAGCGTCGACCCCCAACGCCGCATCATGAGCACGGACGCGCAGGACGCCGAGGACGAACTTCGCGAGCGCATCACGAACTTCCTCCGACGGAACTTCCCGCAGATTCAGATGCACGGCGGGAGCGCAGCCATCAGGAACCTCGACCGCGAGGCGGGCGAGGTGACGGTGATGCTCGGCGGCGCCTGTTCCGGGTGTGGCATCTCCCCGATGACGATTCAGGCCATCAAGACCCGGATGACCAAGGAGATACCCGAAATCAACGAAGTGCACGCCGAGACGGGCATGGAGAGCGGTGGCGGCGGGTTCGGGACGAGTCCCTCCTTCCCCGACGCCGCCGAGGACGACGAGGGGCCCTCCGACGAAGGTCCCCAGGCGCCCTTCTGAGCGGCCCGAGCGCGCAGTCGCGGGAATCGGCGTCCCAGTTTTCGAGCGAACCGAACCGCGTAGCAAGTCGGCGGTCCCCCACCCGACCGCCGACTCGTCACCCGGTGTGGCGGGTTTTCGGAGCCAGACGACGTCCAGTTCGCGCACGTCTCCACCGGGAGACACGAGTGGCGTCACACCCGTCAGAAGAGCGTGCCGTGGCGCGGAGAGAATCCGAACCGCCTCGATAGGGACAGCACAACCCGGACACGCCGCTCGATAGCTATGTCACAACCTGACAAAACAGAACAGGAGGTTTATCCCATCGAGACTCGCAACGAGGGTGTATGACCACGGAGTCGCCCTCGAACGTCCTCTTCGTCGTGATGGACACGGTCCGGAAGGACCACCTCACCCCCTACGGGTACGACCGTCCGACGACGCCGGGACTCGAGGCGTTCGCGGAGGAGGCGGCGGTGTTCGAACAGGCGGTCGCACCAGCGCCGTGGACCCTGCCGGTTCACGCCTCGATGTTCACGGGGATGTACCCCAGTCAACACGGCGCCGACCAGGAGAATCCGTACCTCGAGGGCGTGACGACGCTCGCCCAGTCGCTGTCCGCGGCCGGGTACGAGACGGCGTGTTACTCCTCGAACGCGTGGATTACGCCGTACACCCACCTCACAGACGGGTTCGACGACCAGGACAACTTCTTCGAGGTGATGCCGGGAGACCTGCTCTCGGGACCGCTCGCCCGGGCCTGGAAGCTCCTCAACGACAACGAGTCCCTCCGGGCCGTCGCCGACAAGCTCGTCAGCCTCGGGAACACGGCTCACGAGTACCTCGCGGGCGGCGAGGGCGCCGACTCCAAGACGCCCGCCGTCATCGACCAGACGAAGGCGTTCGTCGACGACGCCGACGACGACTTCTTCGCGTTCATCAACCTGATGGACGCGCACCTGCCCTACCACCCGCCGGCCGAGTTCGCCGAGGAGTTCGCGCCGGGCGTCGATTCGACCGAGGTGTGCCAGAACTCGAAGGAGTACAACTCCGGGGCGCGCGCCATCGACGACGAGGAGTGGGAGGCCATCCGCGGCCTCTACGACGCGGAAATCGCACACATCGACGCCGAACTCACGCGCCTGTTCGACTGGCTGAAGGAGACCGACAACTGGGACGACACGATGGTCGTCGTCTGCGCCGACCACGGCGAACTGCACGGCGAGCACGACCTGTACGGCCACGAGTTCTGCATCTACGACCCGCTGGTGAACGTCCCGCTGATGGTCAAACACCCCGACCTGGAGACCGGCCGGCGGGACGACCAGGTCGAACTGATCGACCTCTACCACACAGTCCTGGACGTGGCCGGCGTGGACGCGGACAGACCTGCGAACCCCGGCGACGACGTCGTCGAGCGCGACCCCGCTCGGTCGCTCCTCTCGTCGTCGTACCGGCAGTTCGCGTCCGGCGACGCCGGCGTACCAGACCCGGGACAGGTCGGCGACGGCGAGTACGCGTTCGTCGAGTACTCGCGGCCGGTGGTCGAACTGAAGCAACTGGAGGAGAAAGCCGCGGAGGCCGGCATCGACCTGCCGCAGGACTCCCGATTCTACTCCCGGATGCGTGCCGCCAGGCGGACCGACGCCAAGTACGTGCGCATCGACCGCATCCCGGACGAGGCGTACCGACTGGACACGGACCCAGGCGAGACGACGAACCTCGCCGGCGAGGGCGACGAACGAATCGAGGCCACGGAATCTGCGCTCTCGACGTTCGAGTCGAACACCGGCGGCGCCTGGGACGAAGCGCTCGACGAGGACGTCTCGGACGACTCCGTCGAGCAGATGGACGAGGAGGCCCAGGAGCGCCTCCGAGACCTCGGATACCTGGAGTGAGGCGTCTCCGCGAGTGATGCCGGCGGCGGACCGCGTGTCGAACCGAAACCGGACCACGCCCCCGCCGGCCGTGTGCCCTCAGTCTTCGGCCCAGTAGTAGAGCTCTTCCTTCTCGGCGCCGCAACTGGGGCACTCCTCGGGTAAGTCGTCGTCGAGGCGCCCCATCTCGCCGCACTCCCAGCAGCGCCACATCACGTACGCCTTGCCGAAGATGTCGCGCGCCCGGTCCAGGGTCATCTTCCCGCTGGGGTCGCGGGCACGCACGTAGAACCCGGCGTCGTCCAAGCCGCGGACGCGTCCGAGTTCGTTCCCCTCTTCGTCGTAGACCGTCGTTCCGATACTGAGGTCCACCAGCGCCGCGTCTGGAGTGTCGTCGGACATAGGCAGTCGGGAGGTACGCGCGCCCGCCGGATAAGTTGTGCTACCACGTGTCACGAGTGGCGGGCGACCGGAAACCCGGGTCGGACGCCGACCGAATCGCACCGGAGTCGACCCGACCACCCTGAATCGAATCCGGGGAGAATCGACCGGAACCCGCGGCCGAATCGCACGCTCACCGGGACGAGCGTCACATGAAGTCGGCGATGCCGGACTGCTTGTTCTTGTCGTTCTCGAAGATGGACGACAGACTCCGTTCGAGGACTTCGAGGCGCTGTTTGGTGTAGTCTCGACAGCCGAACTCCTCTGCCACCCGGATGGCGGTGTCCATGTACTTGTTGACCGACCCCTGGTGAACGGTCAGGTTGACCCGGCCGCCGCACTCGCGGCACTCGCCGGTGAGGGGCATCCGGCGGTACTTCTCCCCGCAGTCGAGACACCGGGTCTCCTGCCGGGAGAACGCGCGGAGGTTCCCGATGAGGTCAGGCAGGAAGTGATACTCGATGACTCGTTCGGCCACGTCCGTCTCGTCGACTGCCCTGAGTTTCCGGGCCAGCGCTAGCTGGGCGTCCATCTTGTCCATCATGGACCCGAGCGTCTTGTACGCCGAGAGGTCCGGCCCGAGAGCGATGTCCGAGGTGTCGTGCGTGTGGTCGAACCCACGGTACTCGTCGTCGGTGTCCAGGATGTCCTCCGCGATGCAGATGTCGACGTCCTCCGGGTCGGCCATCTCGCGGGTGGCCTCGTAGAACTCCCGGGGGTACGACCGGACGATGTCCATGTTGTGCGCCTCGTCGTCGATTTCGGAAGGGTCGATGCGCGAGGACATCACCAGCGGCGCGTCCATCTGGCCGCCCCGCTTGTCCGGGAGGAATTCTTTCGAGAAGTTGAGAAGACCGTCCATGAGGAGCATCACGCAATCCTCGTCACCGTCGCAGTTCCGGCGTTTTGCGGCGTGAAAGTACGGATGAGCGTATCCGACCGCAGCTGTCGTGAATCCGATAACTCTCCCGACGACGGCGGCGGACGTGTGGGGAGCCATCCCGAAGACGAGTTCGCCGACCAGGTCGTCTCGCTCATCGA
>JBEPXT010000002.1:0-65350 GCA_041641795.1 Salinigranum sp. | reverse complement strand
GCAACAACCCCAAGGTCCGCACCGTCCCCGCCGGGAAAGGCGAACAGATCGTCGAGGCCCACAAGGAGGAAGCCCGCAAGCGCAACTCGAAGCGGAACATCCTGAAGTGGGTGCTCATCGCCCTGGTCCTCGGGTACGCCCTGCTCGTCACCGGCGAGTTCCTGCTGGGACTGCTGGCGGCCGCCGTCATCTACTTCGTCTTCGGGTACGGCCGCCGCCGCCAGTCGGCGATGGTTCCGAACCTCGTCGTGAACAACGCCGACGAGTCCACCGCCCCCTTCGAGGACGCCACCGGCGCCCACGCCGGCGCCCTGCTCGGCGACGTCCGCCACGACCCCTTCCAGTCCGGCGGCCTCGAAACACCCAGCCACGACCGGGTCGAACCCGGCGCCATCCACAAGGCCAACAAGGGCGTGCTGTTCATCGACGAGATCAACACCCTCGACATCCGCTCCCAGCAGCACCTCATGACCGCCATCCAGGAGGGCGAGTTCTCCATCACCGGCCAGTCCGAGCGCTCCTCGGGCGCCATGGTCCAGACCGAACCCGTTCCCACCGACTTCGTCATGGTCGCCGCCGGCAACCTCGACGCCATGGAGAACATGCACCCCGCCCTCCGCTCGCGCATCAAGGGCTACGGCTACGAAGTCTACATGGAGGATACGGTTCCGGACAGCCCCGAACTGCGACAGAAGTTCTCCCGCTTCGTCGCCCAGGAGGTCGCCAAGGACGGCCGCCTCCCCCACTTCACGGTGGACGCCGTCAGCGAAGTCATCCTGGAGGCGCGCCGGCGCTCCGGCCGCAAGGGCCACCTCACCCTCGAACTCCGCAACCTCGGCGGCCTCGTCCGCGTCGCCGGCGACATCGCCCAGTCGAGCGACGAACCGGTTGTCACCCGGGACCACGTGCTGCAGGCCAAGGGGCGCTCGCGCTCCATCGAGCAGCAACTCGCCGACGACTACATCCAGCGCCGCAAGGACTACGAACTCTCCGTCTCCGAGGGCTACGTCACCGGCCGCGTCAACGGCCTCGCCGTCATGGGCGAGGACTCGGGCATCGTCATGCCCGTCATGGCCGAGGTGACCCCCTCCCAGGGCGCCGGCGAGGTCATCGCCACCGGCAAACTTCAGGAGATTGCGACCGAGGCAGTTCTGAACGTCAGCGCCGTCGTGAAGAAGTTCTCGAAGGTCGACCTGGGGTCGATGGACGTCCACGTCCAGTTCGTCCAGGCCGGCGCCGGCGGCGTGGAGGGCGACTCCGCGTCGGTCACCGTCGCGGCGGCCGTCGTCAGCGCCCTCGAGAACATCGCCATCGACCAGAGCGTCGCCATGACCGGGTCGCTGTCCGTCCGCGGCGACGTCCTGCCCGTCGGCGGCGTGACCTACAAGATAGAGGCCGCCGCCAAGGCCGGGATGAAGACGGTCGTCATCCCCGCGGCGAACCTCCAGGACGTGATGATAGAGGACGAGTACGAGCAGATGGTCGACATCGTCCCCGTCACTCACATCAGCGAGGTCCTCGACGTCGCCCTCGAGAGCGCACCCGAGAAGGATTCGCTCGTCGGCCGCATCAAGTCGGTCACGGGGGCGGTCCTCGACGGCATCGATGAGGGTCGGCCGGGGAGTCCGAGCCCCCAGTGAGCGCTTTCGCCCCGTCTTCGCACCCGTCGCCCGGTCTCGTCGCAGCCGCTGGCTCGTTTTAGTGATTGGGAAGTAACATTTACTCCCCGCGGGGCCGTAGCAACGACCGGGCGCTGACGCCCGGTGACACCATGAGCATTCGACGGAACCCGTTCCGGGAACTGGAACGCATGTTCGAGCAGATGAGCCGGCAGTTCGAGGACGCGTCGGGACAGTTGGAGGACAGGCCGTTCGACCTCGGACTGACCGGCGGCGGGTCGATGAGCGTCGACGTCGAGGACCAGGACGAGTCGTTCGTCGTCACCGCCGACCTTCCGGGGTTCTCGAAAGAGAACATCACGGTGAAGGTGAACGACACCCGGCTGTCCATCGCCGCCGAGAGCGAGACAGAGTCCGAGGAAGGCGACGAGACGTACCTGCGCAGAGAGCGGAGTCGCACGTCGATGCGGCGTTCGGTGTCGCTGCCGGAATCCGTCGACGAGGACGGGGTGGAAGCGAACTACCGCCACGGCGTCCTGACGATAACCCTCCCGAAACGGGGACAGCGGGATAGCGGGACGAACATCGAGGTGGAGTGAGCGACGCCACAGCCCGGCGGACGGAATCCCCGACACCGGAATCGACAGCCCGCGGCGGAGACACGGCCACCCCGCCGCGTCGTGGTCTCGAGCGCCGTCGCCACGTATCCGGTAGACGCGCCGGGGGCGGGGCGTCGACGGCGTTTCGTCCCGTGCCGAGGAGACGACTGCCGGCGTTTCGACGCGAAACCTGCCGCCGCAGTCGCCGAACCGTGCGTTTCTCTGTCAGGAAGGGATTTGGTTTCAGCCGCCGAATGTACGATACGGAAGAACGTCGGCCCGACCGACGACCCGAGCACACCATGAAATTCATCATCGCAACCGACGGCTCCGAGGAGAGCAACGACGCGTTGACCTTCGGCGCGAAACTGGCGAACGCGGCCGACGCCGAACTCACGCTCGTGCACTCGGTCACGCCGGAAATCTACACCGAGGGGACGAACGGTCCGGTCGTCGGCCTCTCGGAGGCAGAGCGCAAAATCGTCCTCGAGAGCATCGAGGACGCCGAAGCGCGCGGGGAACGCGTCCTGGAGGAGGCGGCGAAACTCGTCGCCGAGTACGGCGTCGACGCGGCGACCGAACTCCTGTACGGCGACCCGGAGGAGACGCTGCCGGCGTTCGCCGAGGCCGAAGGGTACGACGCCATCGTCGTCGGACACCGGGGCATGTCGAACCGGGTCGAGGGCCTGCTGGGCAGCGTCGCCAAGGAACTCGCCGGGCGGTCGACGGTCCCCGTCACCATCGTCAGGTGACCGCCGCGGCCGGTCACATGTACATCCTGTCTTCCGGCACGTGTTCTTCGGTCACGTTTTCGAGGCGCGACGCCAGGTCCCGGTAGTACCGCTCGACTTCGGTGGCGAACTGGACCAGCGGTTCCGAGTCGACGGTCAGCCCGTACGCCTGTTCGACCGCGTCGATGAGCCGAATCGCGGCCTCGACGTCGGGGGCCCGGGCGTGGACGGGGGTGATGAACAGCCCGGTCCGGAGCGAGGAATCGATGCCCCGGGACATGAAACTCGCGTTCACGCCGTCGAGGAAGCCGCGGGCCATCGGCGGCAGCGTCGAGTCGCTGAGCCGGTGGCGCTGGAAGTCCTCCGTGGCGACGTAGTACACCTGGTGTTCGTCGGGCCCGTGAGGGAGCGGAACGCCCGTGAGGACCAGAATCTCCTCGACGTCGTGGGCCGCGGTCCACCCGAGAACTGACTCCGCGAAGGCGTCCGCGGCCCAGACGGGGATGAACAGTTCGTTGACGAGGACCGTGAGGTCGAGGTCCGGGCGCGAGAAGAGCCGGGAGTGGTGTCTGGGCGTGCCCTCTTCGAACGGCGTGAACGTCGGGAGGTTGGCGGCCGTGACGTGGCCCGTCTCGGCGAGGTCCAACTGGTCGACGAGGAAGTCGGCGGCGGTGAGACCGGCCAGTCCGAACGAGGCGAACCCGGCGACGAGCGTCTCCGAGGGCGTCGTTTCGTGACTGATGCTGAAATCTGCCTGGGGAAGGTTCGGGGTCCGCATGGTAGGGCATACGGAGAGCGGTCCGAAAGTTGTTTACCCGAACGGTGCCGCGCGAGCGAGGGTGTTTGACCGACGACGGCACCAGACCGCCCCTGTGGGACCGCCCGCGCGAAGCGCTCCGGCGGGAGGACGACGAGGGCTGCACCCGACGGGGCGCAGACGCGGATACGACCCGACCCTCACCCGGGGAGGGCGTCCACGTCGCCCGACCGGAGGATGTACTCCAGCGCGATGCCGGTCAGGGGCGACTCGGCCGCCCGGGCGTACTCCCGGGCGCGCTCGAAGTACGTCTCCGAGAGGTCGACGACGCGTCGCCGGGCCGTCGCGTCGTCGTCGGCCAGCAGGTACTCCGCAGTCACCGGCGTCAACTGGCCCTCGACCATGTCGGCCTGCAGGTCGTCGATGTCGTCGAGCCAGACCTGCGCGCCGACGATGGCCAGCAGGATGGCCTTCCGGAACTCGTCCCCGACGTCGAACCCGGCGCCCTGGTACATGTCGAGCATGCCGTCGTAGATGACGCCCACCCGGTCGTACTGGGTCTTCAGGTAGGGAATCTCGCACTCCTCGGCCGTGAATGGGTGCGACGCGTCGTCGAACGGGCGGAACTTGTACTCGGCCTCGATGCTGTCGAGGGCCTCGTCGTCGCCCTCGGTGGCCGCGGCCATCAGCGCCCGGAAGTGCTCGTCCTGGTCCTGGTGGCCCTCCGAGAGGTCGACCGCCCGCTCGTAAGCCCGCTCGACGGCGTCCGGGTACTGGTCGAACCCGTCCCGGGTAGCCGTCTCGAGGGTGTCCTGTGCGACCGCAGCGACCCGCCGGCGGTCCGCCTCGCCGTCAAGGGGCAGGTCCACGACGAAGTCCTCGTACTCCTCGTCGTTGAGCGCGTCGCGCATGTCGCCGTCGAGCAGGGCCGTGAGGATGAGTTCCGTCAGCGCGTCGGCCCGCTCGACGTACTGGACTGCCAGCCAGTCGTCGGTGGGGAGCGTCGCCGCCGACGCGCCGTCGCGCCGACGCGCCGTCGAGAGCAACCCATCGCCGGCCGTTCGCGTCACCGGGTCCACGTCGGTCGTCATCCCCTGGGCCCTGCGGTAGAGGTACCCCAGCGTCAGCTCCGCTGGCAGGGTTAGCTTCGTCTCGTAGGAGAACGAGACGGACGGCTCGTCGAACTCGTCGGCGAGGTTCGCCTCGATTGCGGCGAACACCCGCGAGAGAATCGCGTCGATTCGGTCGTCCACGTGGCGTTTCAACCGCAGCGCCTGGAGGTCGAACTCGCCCGTCCGGGCGTAGTACCCCAGCACCGCGCGCCCGGCCATCGGCAGGGCGCTCCGGCTGGCGGCCCACCCTGCGGCGGCGGCCAGGGGTCCGTCGGTCGAGAGATTGCCGTACTCGCTCATTGTCATGGATAGGGGTCGACGTGGCTCGCCGCGCGGGAGTCCCCGGTGACCCCGCGGGCGCGCGCCTCGGTCTCTGTAGGGACCTACGCCCACTGCACCGCTTGAAAGTTGTCATCCGCGGGGCCGTACCGGGTCTCGGAGGCGGCGTCCGGGCGGCGGACCGACTCCGACCAGCCCGGGCGCGTCACGCCGCGAGGGGCGACACCGGCGAGCGACCGCGTGGGCTCCGAGCGTCCCCCACGAGCGACCGGAACACGGCGTGACGATACCGAGGAGGTTTTTACCCAGGGTCTCGCGTCTCTCTCGTATGACGACGGGGGACCTACCCCAGACGCTGGGTCGACTCGCAGAGGCGGTGCGACTGGCGAGCCGGACGCTGCTGTCGATAGATTCGAACCCGGTGCCCCGCGAGTGGCGCCACATCACGAAGATCGACCCCGAGAACGCGAAGAAGCTTCCCGTGTTGTTTCCGCTGTACCTTCGACACACCGGAGCCGTATCCGTCGGCGGGTCGCGCGACGTGAACGCTCACAACACCGAGGAGACCTTCGAACTCCTCCGGTGGACGCCGACGCCGGCGTTCCACGAACCGAGCGCGCCCGAACACGTCACGGAGGCCACGCGCAGGGAGGCGCGGTTCCTCGCAATTCCGGAGGTGCTGAACGGCGACACCGAATCGCTCGTGGGAACCCTCGGGAGCGGCATCGAACACATCCGGGACGAACTGGTGCCCTCGCTGCTCGAATCGAAGCTGTCGGTCCCGCTCCCCGACGCCCTCCAGCGACGGCTCGCGGAGTTCGCCACCTCGTGGCTCCTCTCGGAGGCGGTGTTCGAGGCGTACATCATCCAGAACGTCGAGAGCGCCGCCGCACGCGAGAGCGGCGTCACCGAATCGGACCGCCTCTCGCCGACCGAGGCCAAACACCGCGCGATGGCCGCCGAGCGACACCTCGGGAGCAAGGTCGTCTACCTGGAGTACTCGGGGACGTTCGGGGGCGACGAGGCCGCCGAAACGCTCCGGGCCATCGACGAAGGCGTCTCCTGGTCGCGCGTCTGGTACGGCGGCGGCCTCGACTCCGCTGACGCGGCGAACGCGATGCTCGACGCGGGCGCGGACGCCGTCGTCGTCGGCAACGTCTTCCACGAAGTCGCCGCCGAGGAGGCCGAACTCGCGAGCAGAGCGGTCGACGCCTTCGAATCGGCGCCGACCCGCGATGACCTCCGGCAGTGGCTCGAATCCGAAGTCGACCCGTCCGAAACCGCCGGCGCGCGGTACCTCTCGACGGTTCCGTCGGTCCACGACTCCACCCGGCGAGCCCTGGACTACCTGGTCGACTCCCTCTACCTGTTGCTCGTCCTCGAAGACCTCCACGAGGACGGCGAGTTCGAGGACGCGGACGACCTGTGGGAGGCGGCGAGCGTTCGCGCACCGGAGGGGATGCTCCCGCCGGAGCGGAACCGTCGGGGCGCGTTCTCGGCAGACCGCGAGGGCGACGACGGGCGGCGCCAGGCCCGCGAGTACCTCCGCGAACTCTTCGGCGCCCGGTTCGACGCGGACCACGACATCCCCGACGGCCATCTGAGCCTCGCAGCCGACGAGTAGCCCGTCGCCCCCGTCGCGTTCACTCCACGGAGCCACGAGTCCGGGGCGACAGTGACCTGTTTTCCCGGCGTGAATCGCCACGTGCTCGCCGAGCGACGCTCCCCGCGGGCCACGAACTCCCGGGAGTGCTGTACCGGAGCCCGCGGGGACGTTGAACTAATTGCCAACGTGTCGAGGTACTGTGAGACGTACGAACAAGCAACACACTTCTAATTAGTATGGAACTATAGGAAATAATTTGTATCAGGAAGTATAATGTCCTTATACGAGAGCGCCGGCGTCACCCGACGTCGGCGTCGGCGTACAGCATCCAGACCGCCACCCCGGCGCGGTTCGGCCGCGTCACACCACCCACACCCCATGACACGAAGACGATTCACAGCGCTCGTCGCGGTACTCGCGGTACTGCTCACACTCGGTATCTGCCGGCAGGCCGGCGTCCTCCCGGGAGGGGTACAACCCGTTGCCGACGGCGTCCTCTTCGTCGCCATCGCCTCGGCACTGGTATACGGCGACGCTATCGCGACGCTCACCGTCGGCAGAACGAACCAGTAAGTCCTCGCGGCGTCGACCCGTCCGCGCACGTCCCTTCCTCCCACTCATCGTCCGCATCCACAGATTCGTCCTCGCACTTCCGGGGCCGTCCCCGCCAGTCACACCGTCGTCCCCCGCGACGTGTCAGTGGTCGTGGTTCTCCTTTCCTCGATGAGGAATTCCGGTGATTCTCACCCGAAAGACCAAGTCAGTTAATAATTAATCATTATATATGTCTGTTCGACACTACCTCCCTTTCGGGTACGCGGGTGATTCGCACACCATCTACGAGTGTCGGCAGTGCGGAACGACGCTTCAGAACGCAGAGGCGGCCTGTCCCTACTGCGGTCCGTCCGGTATTGCGGTCTTCGAACTGTAGTCGCCAGACCGCTCGCCGCTGGAGTATCGGCTCTCGGGACCTCGCCCGTCGTCACGACGTTCAGAGCAGGACTGACAGGATTTTCCAGCAGCTCCCCCGATGGGGCACCCGGGTCATCTCCGCACGAAACAGTCGTCCTCGGCCGAGCGGTCGGAGCGTCTCGAGGACGCCCCCGGACTCGAAGGCGACGATCTGCCGGAACGAGTCACGCTCGGGGAGGAAGACGGTCATCGACCGCCGGTCGGAGACCGGTTTCCAGACCTCGGCGAGAACGAGGTCCGAGGCGGACCGGTCCCCGGCCCGCTGTGACTGGTCACGTGCCCGAACGTCCATCCCGTTCCCCCGCGCCCCGTCTCCCTCTCGACCGAACCGTGGCCCGTGACGTTGCATGGGAAAATCATCATCTGCTTTTGTGAAAAAATTTTCTCCGATTTGAACATTTATTATAGAAATTGTGGAGCGTCTGAATCGCTGCTGACGCCGGGAGACGGCGAGTACCAGAGCCGCCGTGAGCCGGGAACCTCTGCGGACGGTGTGAGCACGGGGCGCGATACGCACAGGCCGTCACGACTCGTACCGGGGGAGTACCCAGTCCAGGTGGTCGCCGTACAGGTCGACCCACGCACCGGCCTCGTGGACGCCCCAGGACAGAATCTCGGTGGCCGCCGTCACGCCACGTTCTTCGACCCGAACGGCCGTCAGCGTCCCCTCGTCGCTGTCGCAGAACAGCGCCGTCGACGCGTCCGCGGTCAGGCCCACGAACGTGCGCGTTCCCGACTCGTACCGGAGAACTGCGCGGGCCATCGCCGCCGCATCCTCGTCCGGACGACGACGCGATATCGCGTCGGCCGTCGGTCCGAAGGCGTCGTCGCGTTCGGCGTCGGTCGGCATGTGCGAGTACCAGAGGAACCGAGTGGAGGTAGCCCTATGCGTGTGGGTTCCGATACTGCCGATACTGGCGGGGGAACTGCACCGCAACCAGTGCCCGCACCGGCGGTCCGGTACCCGGGACGGAGGTACGCGACGGAGTCAGACCGCCACTACCGGCACAGATGTTACGACCCTTCTGACTCCCGAAATTTAAGAATTGGAAACCGGTTTATCACCTCCCCGCGCGCAGGTACAGGTGAGAACGAATATGAGGGCATCTGCTTCGATTAACATCGTCCGCCCGGTGACCGACGTCTTCGCGTACGTTTCGACGGTCGAGAACATGCCAGAGTGGACGGACAGCGTCGGCGACATTCGACCCGCGACCGGCGACGGGCCCGGCGTCGGTGACCGCTACGAGAGCACCTACACTCACCTGGGGAACACCTACGACGTCCACTTCGAGGTGACCGAGTACGAACCGCCCCACCGGTTCGCCGTCGCCACCACCGAGGGACCGTTCGAGTTCGAGGGACGATTCGAACTCGAGGAGTGCGAGCGCGGGACGCTGCTCTCGTACAGCGTCGACATCCGGCCCGAAGGCCGGTCCATGGCGTTCGCCTTCGCGGCGTTCAAAGGCTTCGTCTGGTGGGTGCTGGTTCGGCAGGTCCGGGACGAGCTAGAGGAACTCAAGTCGCTGCTGGAGCGCGATTCCCCCGTCGAGGCGGGAGCGCCGTCCGTGGGAGCGTCGGGCGCGTAGGTCCGGCCCGACGCGGGCCCGCCAACGCCCGACGGAGTTCGGACGTCGCCCGTTTCCGACCCGTGCGCCGGGCGAGCGCCGCCGCGTCTGCGCCGCTCGTCAGACGCGGCGCAGATTGGAGCAGGTCAGCCCGCAGCCAGTCGGTCACTGCCGCCGACCGCGGTTCTCGTCGAGATTACGCGTTTCTACCCGACCCGACTTCGTCGCGTACGACCCAGTAGAGTATCCAGACCACGAGGCTCCCGAAGAACGCTCCGACGCCCCACGCGAGCGCGTGACGACTGTTGCGACCGTTCGCGTCCCTGTAGATGAAAAACGAGACGGCGAGTGGAATCACGAACGAGAAAAACGAGACGAAGAGGACTACGAGCAGTTCTGGACCGCCTGGAGCAGCCATCTGGAGGACTGGTGGGACCATGGGAAAGACTCATTTCAAACTGACATAGGTCTTTTCCTCACAGTGTGGACGTCACGCGCGTCTACTGCTCGATAGAGACCCCGAGAACCGTTCAGAGCCGTCGCTCACGAGTCGTGAACCGACCGAGATTAGGTGGCTGGGGAGTTGTCCCCACCCATCCTGTCCGGCCAAGAGCCGGACGGTTTGGAGGTGGGCCAACGCGGATTTGAACCGCGGACCTCCCGGTTATCAGCCGAGCGCTCAACCTGACTGAGCTATTGGCCCAGGTGAGCGCATCAGATAATTGCCCGGAGGGTTGTTTAAGGGTTTCCTTTTACCGCCCCCGTGGGAGGGGGTTTCGTACTGCGAACCCCGCCGCGTCGGCCGATTACTCGTTGTCGTCGAACTGGTAGTTCTCGGGGTCGAGGTCGACCGGTTCGCCCTCCGGGAACCCCGTGGTCCAGACCTGGCCCGAGACGAACCCGTCGGTCTTTCGGTCCAGGTACGGCTGGAGGACGTACCGCTTGAGCACCTCTCGAATCGGGATGCGCGTGACGGGTATCGCCAGCAGGAACCCGAGCACGTCCGTCACGAGCCCTGGAGTCAGCAGGAACGCGCCCGCGGCGATGAGCAGGCCGCCGTCCATGAGCTGGTTCGTTGGCAACCCGCCCGTGGCGACTTCTCGCTGGAGCTTCCGAATCGTGTGTCGGCCCTCGGCTCGAACCAGAAGCATGCCGAGCAGTCCCGTCAGGACGACGAGCGCCACAGTGGCCACCCATCCCAGGAAGTCCGCGACGACGACGAGCAGTAACGCGTCTGTCAGCGGGATGAGCAACAACAGCGCGATGAGCCAGCGGGTTCGCATCGTTCGGGTGGTGGTTTTCGCCCTGCGTTCAAAGCCCTTTTGACGGCCGACTGCCCGACCTCCCCGCGACGGAGCAGGGAACCGGCCTCGACCGCGTCGCAGTCGCTCGAAGCGCTTACCCGGGCGGCACCCGGACGGGGGGACATGAGAGAGGACACGCACGTCGAGTGGCTGGAGTGGGGCGAACCTGCGTTCGAGCGCGCCCGGGAGGAGTCGGCCCCCGTCATGCTGTCGCTCACGGCGACGTGGTGCAGCGACTGCCACGAGATGGACGCCGCGACGTACGGCGAACCTCGCATCGCAGCCATCGTCAACGACGGGTTCGTCCCCGTCCGCGTCGACGTGGACCGCCACCCGCGGGTGCGCGAGCGGTACAACATGGGCGGGTTCCCCTCCACCGTCTTCACCACGCCCTCGGGCGAGTTGCTGACCGGGGCGACGTACCTGGGTCCGGACGGGATGCGACAGGTCCTCGACAGGGTCCGCGAGATGTGGGACGAACGCGGGGCCGAGGCCGGACGCGTCCCCCGCGCCCTCTCCGGCGCCCCCACGCCCGCGGGCGACGTAACCGCACGAATCGAGGAGCAACTCGCGGGCGAACTCTCGGCGCAGTTCGACTCCGAGTTCGCCGGGTGGGGGACCGACGGAAAGTTCCCGCTCCCCCGGACGATAGAGTTCGCACTCAAGCGGTCGCCCGAACAGGCAGTCGACACGCTCGGAGCAATCCAGCGCAACCTCTTCGACGACGTGGACGGGGGGTTCTACCGGTTCGCCGACGGCCGCGACTGGAGCGACCCGCACCACGAGAAACGCCTCGACGCGAACGCGGCGCTCCTCCGGGCGTTCGCCCGCGGGTATCTCCACACCGGCCGCGACTCCTTCCGAGAGACCGCCGACCGAACAGTCGGATTCCTCGTCGAGCAACTGTGGAACGGGGACGCCTTCGGGGCGAGCGTCGGGCCGGCCGACGGGCGTTCGTACTACGAACTCGACGCCGAGGGGCGCCGGGGCAGTCGGCCGCCCCGAATCGACCACACGGCCTACGCGGGAGCGAACGCGCTCGCCGCAGACGCCCTCCTCGAGTACCACGCGGTGACGGACGACGAACGGGCCCGCCGGTACGCGACGCGGACCCTCGCGTACGTCGGCGACCGACTCGTGGTCGACGGGGAACTCCTGCACACCGAGAGAGACGACGCAGCCGAGTCCGGACTTCTCGAAGACCAGGCGCGCGTCGCCGCCGCCTTCGGGCGGGCGGCCCAGGTCCTCGGCGGCGACTACGTCGAGACGGCCCGGGAGGTGGCGGCGTACGCCGTCGAGACGCTCCGGGACGAGGGCTCGTTCCGGGACGGTCCGCTGGCCGGACCGGGGCTCCTCGACCGGCCGCTTCGGCCCATCGACGGCAACGCCGAGATGGCCGACGCGCTTCTCGACCTAGCCGTGCTGACCGGAGACGAGTCGTACCGCGAGGTGGCCCGCGAGGCTGTCGGCGCGTTCGCGGGCGCGTGGGACCGTCTCGGCGTCCAGGTGGCCGGCTACGGGGCGGTGGCGAGTCGCCTCTGCGGACCGACGCTGACGCTGGCCGTGGGGGCGGAGGCCGGGAGCACGCTCCACCGGGCCGCGCTCCGGGTCGCCGACCACGAGAAGGTGGTCGTTCCCGCCGCCCGGGACGTCCCGGACGGAACGGCCGAAGTGCGATTCGGGGACGACGTGCGGTCGGCGTCCACCCCCGACGAACTCGTCGACGCGGTCGGTTCCGTCGGCGAACCCCGGCCGTAGCGCCACCGGGTCGAGCGGGGCGACCCACCGCGTCGAACAGCCGACGAGAACGGGGCGACGGCCCCCGGACGGCTATCTACCTGCGGATTCGGGGACGTCCGGGAACAACAGAAACGTCGTGTAAACCCCCGGAGTGTTTTTACGGGAGGCCCGGAATGTTGGTACATGGCCAGCCTCCGCGACCTCGGGTTGTCAGAGTACGAGGCCCGAGCGTACCGAGCGCTTCTCAAGACGGGCGCCACAACCGCCAAGGAGTTGTCCCGGGCGAGCGACGTGCCCATGGGTCGCATCTACGACGTCCTCAACAGCCTCGAACAGTACAACCTCATCCGCAGTCAGGCGGCCAGTCGCCCCAAGAAGTACGTGGGCGTCGAACCAGACACGGCCCTCGACCGCTTGCTGGCCAACAAGCGGCGCGAACTGCAGGAGAAAGCCGACCAGTACGAGCAGATCGTCGACGAACTGGTCGACGAACTCGACGCGGCCGAACCGGTCCAGGGACAGTTCTGGACGGCGGCGGTCGGTCCGGAGGAGACGGTCGACCTGTTGCTCGAACGTCTCACCGCCGCCGACGAGCGACTCGTCATGGTCGCGGCGACGCCCGCACCCCAGTTCGACCTGGGCGCGGTCGGCGACCGGGTCGTCGAGGAACTGGAGGCGGCGCTCCACCGCGGGGTCACCATCTCGGTGCTCATCACGCCGGAACTCGTCGACACGCTCCCCTCCAGCGTGGGCAACCGGTACACCGACCGCCTCGCCGACCACCCGGAGTTCACCGTCAGGACCTCGGAGAACGTCCGGGGGACGTTCAACCTCATCGACGACATCGAGGTGTGCATAGAGGTGCCGAACCCGCTGGACCCGGGCGAGGCGTTCGCGATGATAGACCTCAAGGACCCGGAGTTCGCCGCCGACGTCCGGGAGATGTTCGACCCTCGGTGGGAGCGGGCGGCGCCGCTGGAACTGTAGGCCTCGGCCCCGTCACGGTAGAATACGCCGGGAGTTCGACGAGGAGCGCGGGACCTGAACAGGACGGGTTACCTGTCGAGTTCCGAGCGCAACTGCCCCATCGTGACTTCCCGTTCGGCGTGGGCGTTGTGCTGGTGGATGGACTCGTCGTTCGACTGTTTCATGTGGACGACCGCGGAGTCAGAGAGGTGGTCGAACGACTCGACGACGCCCTCGGCCATCGAGCGGACGCAGTCCTCGACGAACTTGGCGTTCGCGTGGGCCTCGTAGGTCATGTGGTCCTCGTCGGGCCGCTTCGCCAGGTTGTAGATGCGGGCGCTCATCGAGTCGCGGGCGACGTCGATGAGGTCGTTCAGGTCCACGTCCGGGGCGCCGTCCGTGGTGACGGTCAGCGTCGCGTGTCCGCGCTGGGAGTGACCGGGCTGGGGAACCTGGTCGAGGAACGTCTCCACCGTGTCGTCGTCGACGCCCAGGTCCAGAAGCGTGTCCCGGGCGCGCTCGGCCGACATCCCCTGCGAACAGGGACAGACCGTCATCCCGGTGACCGTGGCCCCGATTTCCTCGCGCGTCCCCTCCTCGGTGGCGACGGCGGTGGCGATGACGTCGGTCGTGCTCTGGGTCGTGAGACCGCTCTCGGGAGTGTCCTCGCGGACGACGAACTCGGCGGTCATCCTGACCTCGGCGGTGGACGTGTAGTCGTGCTTCGCGAGGAGACGTTCGGCCGCGTCCCCGCACATGTCCTCGAGTCGGAGCGTCGGCTTCGACGTGGCCCGTTCGAGAATCTCGTCGATGACCTGCATGTTCCGGCTCATGTCGATGCCCTTCCGCCCGCCCGGGAGGTCCACGAACACCTCGAACTCGGCCATGAAGACGAGGGGGCGCTTGCCCTCTCTGGCGACTTTGACCAACTTCTCGACGCCCGTCACGCCGACTTGCGAGAGACCGACCCGGACGTCGGGCTGGCTGGCCTGGACGTCGGGCAACTGGTGGCTCATGACCGGGAGCAAGGAGTCAGCGCGATTATGGCTTTCGGTCGTATCACCGGTCCTGACCGTTTCGGGCGTCCGAGCGGAGTGCGCTCCGTCGGCGCCGGAGCGTCCGGGGCCTGTCAGGGCCAGTCGTCCCGCGAACTCTCCTCGAAGGGGTCGCCGTCGGCGTCGCCGTCCCCGAGTTCCCAGCCGGCTTTCTCGGCGGCGTCCTCCAGGGGCAGGAACTCCCAGCCGGTCGCCTCGGCGACGTCCCGGTCTGCGTCCGACTGCCCGACGTAGACGTGGCGGTCGGTGTCGAACTGCCGCATCACGTTCTCCAGGCTCTCCTCGACGCCCCGGGGGCCCGAGAAGAAGTCCTGCCTGATGCGGTGTTTCCGCGTGAAGTTCGTGACGACGTACGTCGGTTTCTCGCTGACGACCCCCACGTACTTGGTCCAGCGCCGGGCGTCGTTGAACACGGCGTTGGGGTCAGCGAGTCGTTTGAGCGCTTCGAGTTCGAAGGCCAGTGTCATCTCGCCACTGTTCTCGCCACCGGCTTGCATATCGGTTCTACCTTCGACGCGTGCAAAACGGCTTCGGTCTGGGTACTTCGGTCCGCGAGGACGTTCGCCGTCCCGCGCTGTGTCGAGATTGCGCGAGGCGAGAACGCGAGGGTGGGTCAGCCGAGAACGCGAGGGTGCGCGAGTCCGAACGACTCGCGCGAATCCGACCGGGTCGGCGTTACTGCTCCTGGGCGGGCGCGAGTTCGTCCAGGTCGACCTGCTTTTCGAGCAGGACGTCGGTCTGGTCGGCGACGACTCGCTCCTCGCGCATCAGTTTCTTGTACGCGCTCTGGGGCGAGAGGTCGCCGATGAGGACGCCGCCGATGAGTTTGCCGTCCTTGAAGGTGAGCCGTCGCCACTCGGTGTCCGAGTACTTGCGTTCGGCCTCGTCGTCGCCGATGGTCGGGTGGCCGAAGGAGAGAAACGGGAAGTCGAAGTGCGTAATCGAGTACGACGACACCCAGCGGAACGGTTCGGACTCCGGGTCGACCATGTTCTTCGCGGCGATGGACCCCTGTTCCTTGGCGCTCCCCCAGGAGCCGTTCTGGGCGCGGTCACCGAGGATGGTGTCGTAGAACTGGGTGATGTCGCCCGCGGCGTAGATGTCCTCCACGTCGGTCTGCATGTACTCGTCGACGTGGATGCCGCCGTCCACGGTGACGTCGGTGTCCTCCAGAATTTCGGTGTTGAAGTTGAGGCCGATGGCGATGCCCACGAACTCGCCCTCGTAGAAGTCGCCGTTCGGGTCGACGGCCCCGGTCACGTGTCCGTCGTCGTCCACCGTGAAGTGGTCGACGCCGCTCTCGAAGACGGGCGTGACCCCGCGCTCTCGAAGCGCCTCGTGGATTATCTCCGCGCCCTCCTCGGAGAGCGCGTAGCGCCACCAGCACTTGCCCCGCATCAGGTAGTGTGCGTCGACGTCCTGAGCCCCGCAGATGGCCGCCAGGTCGATGCCGAGCAGTCCCGCGCCGACCACGACGCCGGTGTCCGCCTCGGAGACGTGCTCGCGGATGCTGCGGGCGTCCTGGAACGTCCAGAAGTGGTGGACACCGTCGGCGTCGGAGTTCCCCACCGGGAGCTGAATCGGCGTCCCGCCGGTCGCCACGAGCAACTTGTCGTAGGAGAACACGCGCTCGTCGTGCGTCTCTATCTCGTGGGCCTCGGGACGGACGTCCGTGATCAGCGTGTTCAGTTGCAGGTCGATGTTCCGGTCCTCGTACCAGTTGGGTTCGTGGATGGAGATCGGCGCTTCCGGGAGTTTTCCCTTGGCGAACTCCTTGATGAGAATCCGGTTGTACAGGGCTTCGCCCTCGTCAGTGATGACGGTGATATCGGCGTCGGGAGCTTCCTCCCGAAGAGTCTCGGCGGCGGAACTCCCGGCAATCCCGTCGCCGATTATCACATACGACTGGGTCATAACTCTACGCTTTGGGGCCGGGGTTAATGTGGATTGCTATCCGGCACCCCCTGGTGTGAACTGCGCACGTCCGTGTCGAACCGGCGCGTCCGCCACCGCGACCACCGGGGGTTCAAGAGCGTGGAATCCATACCGCGAACGAGATGAAGCTCCGACAGAACATCCGCCACTTCGCCGCGAGGAAGGCTCTGACGATGCCGGTGGTCAGCGACGTCGCGACGGAGAAACTGGTGGACCTCCACGTGCGGGTCTTCGGCCAGAAAGCCGACCCGGACCGTCGCGTGGAGCGGGAACCGCACCTCGAAGCGTTCTTCGAGTGTACCTTCGACGCGTACGTCGCCGCCCTCGAAGCCGGCTACACCGAGGCGAGGGCCCGCGAAATCACCCACATTCAGGCCAACTTCGACTTCTACAACCACGGCTGGACCGAGATGATGGAGTTCCCGGTCGACGAACTCGAGGACCACTACGAACGCTACGAGGAGTTCTTCGAGCGACACGGCATCACCATCGACTGTCCGCTGGGCGAGTTCCGGACCGAGGACGTGCCGCCGGCGCCCTCCACCCCTGGGCTCCTGAACGAGCCGACCCACCCCCACGCGGAGGGCGGATTCGCCGACGACGTCTACGTCGAGGGCGACGACGGGGAGGTGCGCGTCGGCGACGGCGTCTCGGAACCCGAGGACGTCGACCCGACCAGCGCGCCTGGTCTCGGCCACGTCGACGTCGACGCCGACGGCGACGAGAACCGAACCGACTAGAGGCCGGGACGAGCGTCACTGGTCCCTATCACGCCGGAGCAGACGTGACCGTTTCTCGACGCCCGTACTCAGTCGTCAGTCGTCGTTCGCGACGGCGGTCGCTCGCTCGTCGATTCCCTCGCGGTGGATGCGGTCTGCGCACTCGAACCCGGCGACGATGCCCCCGTTGAGGCTCCGCTCGGGATACTGCGCTCGGCTGGCCATCCCCGCGTAGTAGAGTCCCGCTGCGACCTCGTCGCCAAGGTCGTAGGGAATCACCATGTCGAGGTACCCGCGCTCGTAGACCGGGGCGGCCCGCGGGTTGCGCGCGACGCGGAACTGGGACACGGACGACCGGTCGAACGAGGGGAAGAGGTCCTCGATGCCCGACAGCCACAGGTCCTCCAGTTCCTCGTCGTCCAGTTGCCAGAGGCGCTCTTCGGGCGACTGGATGTAGCTGGCGACGTACAGGAGGTGCTGGCCGCCGTACCGCGCGGGGGGAACGAAGTTCGTGTGCTCGATGAGCGCGCCGAACGGAGCCTCGTCCCGGATGTTGAGCCAGTAGGTGTCGGTGAGCGGTTCGTCCATGGTGACGACGGCGCACACCGCCCCCTGGAAGTCGATGTCGCACTCGTAGCCGACCAGGTCTTCGAGGACGTTCGGCATGGCCGCGACGACCGCCCCGTTCACGTCGTGTTCGACTGTCTCGCCGTCGCGTTCGACCGTGAGCGTCCGCACCGCGCCCTCGTCGAGACCCACGTCCGTGACCGGGGCCCCGGTCGTGATGTTCTCCTCGCCGACGGCGTCGACGAGTGCGTCGAGCAGGGGGCGGAATCCGCCCTCGAAGTAGCCGAGGATTTCGCCGCGTCGCAGGTCGCGCTCGCCGCGGAACTGGATGCGGCCGAGGAGCCACGCGGCGCTCACGTCGTCCTTGCGGCTGCCGAACTTCGCATCCAGGAGCGGTTCGAAGAAGTTCTCGTAGACGCCCCGAGAGGTGTGTTCGAGGATGAAGTCGATGACCGGGACGTCCTCGAAGTCCGAGAGGTCGTCGTAGGTGTCGAACGACGGAATCCCGCCCCGGACGTCGACGCCGAGCGTGAGCATCCCCAGGCGGAACTTGTCGTAGAAGCTCATGTGGGGGTAGGCCGCAATCTGCCAGGCGGTGTCCAGTGGATGGACCTCGCCGTCCACGTAGTAGGCGTTCTTCCCGATTCGCCACTCCAGGTCGTCCCCGAGGCCCAGGTCCTCGGCCAGGTCGACGATGGTCTGTTCGCTCTTCGAGAGGTGGTGGTAGAACTTCTCGATGTCGTCGCCGGCCGTCTCGTAGACGGCCGCGAGTCCACCGACCTGGTCCGACGCCTCGAACACCTGGACCTCGTGGCCCCTCTCCTGTAGCCGGTATGCGGCGGCGAGACCCGCGATGCCGCCGCCGACGACGCCAATCATACCCGTGGTTGTTCGGGAACCGGAAAACAATTTGTGATTCGCCGGGTTCGCCGGAAAATTCTTGGGGTTTCGGAGGGAGACCGCCGTGGTCGTCCGATGCGCGTCGGGCGCGAGGGACGTCGAACGCGTCGTCGGCCGACGGACGGGCCACCGCGATTCCGTGACGTGCCCGGTGACGCGAGGGCGGACCCGCCCCCGCCGGCGAAAACCGCGACGAGCAGGGCGGCCGCGGCCACAGATCCGGACGGGTGCCCCGGCGGAACGTTCCGACCGGTCCCCCGAGGGCTATGCCGCCCGAACGTGACGGGGCGACGCTGCAGCCCCGCGATTCGCACCGTCGGGATTCACGGGGTTCGCTAGGTTTTTACGGTCACTCACGCAAGCCGGTTCCATGATTACCGTCAGGGCGCCTGCGACCAGTGCGAACCTCGGTAGCGGGTTCGACGTGTTCGGCGTCGCTCTCGACCGCCCGGCGGACGTCGTCCGGGTCGAGAAGGCCAGCGAGACGACGATAGAGGTGACGGGGACCGGGAGCCAGTACATTCCGACGGACCCCGACCGGAACACCGTCGGCGCCGTCGCAGAGGCCCTCGACGCGCCCGCACACATCCAGATAGACAAGGGCGTCCGGCCGTCGTCCGGTCTCGGGTCGTCGGCCGCCAGCGCCGCGGGCGCGGCAGTCGCTCTCAACGAACTGTACGACCGGGGGTACTCCAGGGAGGAACTGGTCGAGGTGGCCGCCAAGGGCGAGGCGGTGGTCTCGGGGGAACCCCACCAGGACAACGTCGCCCCGGCGCTCCTGGGCGGGTTCACCGTCGCCGCGGACGACCAGGTGCTCTCGGTGGACGCCGACATCCCCCTGGTGGCGACGCTGCCGGAGATAGCCGTCTCGACGCGGGACGCGCGACGGGTCGTCCCGGAACAGACGACGATGGACGACCTGGTCTACACAGTGGGCCACGCGGCGACCCTGACCGTCGGCATGTTCCGCAACGACCCCGAACTGGTCGGGACGGGGATGGACGAGCGCGTGGTGACGCCGGCGCGTGCGGAACTCATCACCGGCTACAGCGACGTCAAGACGGCCGCGCAAGAGGCGGGCGCCGCGGGGGTCACCGTCAGCGGGGCCGGGCCGTCGGTCCTGGCCGCCTGCGAGGCGTCAGACCAGCGGGCAGTCGCGGGCGCGATGATAGACGCCTTCGAGGACGCGGGGGTCGAAGCCCGGGCGTACCGGACGCGAATCGGCCGCGGGACGGAACTGTTCTGAGCTGGTTCCCGGTGGGTGTCGGTCGGCGTTGATTCACCCAGAGCTACCTCTGGCGTCTCGTCCCCCCGACCGGCCGTCGATCCGCCCCGGCGCCGTCCGGTTTCGGTGTGGGAGGAACCATCATGGTTTATGCTTACATCATTCAGAAAAAAGGTTAGTCCCCGCCGGGCGAAGGTACGGGTATGAAGCGCGCGCTCGCAGTCGTCACGCGGGAGGAAGGGTCGAAGCGAATCGTCCGGGAGGCCGGACGACTGGCGGCGGGGTGCGACGCCGAACTCGTGCTCCTCTGGATCACGCCGACCGACGAGTACGAACAGCGGCGCCAGTCGGTGACCGCGAACGGAACCGGGGAGGCCACGTACACGGTGGAGCAGGCCGAGGAGGCCGCCCGCCGGTCGGCGATGTCTGTCGCCCACGAGTTGCTGGCGGACCTCGAACTCGACTACGAGGTAGTCGGGATGGTCGGCCGGGAAGTGGAGTCGGTACTCGACGCGGCGTCCGACCGGGACTGCGACCACCTGTTCGTCGCCGGGCCCCGGCGGTCGCCGACCGGGAAAGCCCTGTTCGGTGACCTCACCCAGCGTCTCACGCTCCAGTTCGACGGTCCCGTGACGGTGCTGCTCGGGGACCGAACGTACCCGGAATCCGCCGCGGAGGCGGCCGGCGAGCGTCGGACGACGCCGTAGAGCCGGTCGCCGGCCGGCGCTCGGCGCTGTGCTACCGGAGAGTGACGGCGTCCGCAGCGGTCGCCACCACCGCTCCCGGCGCTACCGCGGTCGAATCCGGTTGAGGTAGTAGCGGACGCGGGTTCGGACGTCGAGGCTGCGCTTGGCCATGATGACCGTCCCCTTCGCGCGCTGCCCGATTGCCTCCGGGACGGCCCCGAACACGAGTTGCTCGAGCAGGCCCTCCTGCGTCGCGCCGACGATAGTGAGGTCGTGGTCCCGCGACCGGTCGACGATGGACTCGACCACGTCGGCGTCTTCGACGGTCGTTCGCGTCGCGTTCCGCCCCCCCAGGAGGTCCATCCCGCGTGCGAGCGCTTCCTCGCCGTCGGAGCGCCGCGTCGGGTCCGCGTCCGGGGGAAGGACGTGCAGGAGTTCGACGGTGGCGTCGTTCGCCCCGGCGACGGCGCGCGCGATTTTCGCGGCCGAGACCAGGTGCGGTCCGCCCGCGGTCGGCACCAGTATGGACTCGACGTCCCCGTCGGATTCGCCGATGCGTTCGACGTACACGTCACAGGGCGCCTCCGTGACAACCATGTCCACGACGCTCCCGAGGACCACCTCCCGGCGGCGGGACGGACCCCCCCGCCAGCCCATCAACACGGCGTCGCCGTCGTACTGGCGGACGGTGTTCAGGATGGCGACGCCGGCGTGGTGCCCGATGCGGATGGTGCCGCTGACCGGGACCGACCGGTCTTCGGCCACCGCCATCGCCTCGCGGAGCACGGTCCGGCGCTCGTCGACGTACTCGCGGCCCTCGGAGAGCGGCGTCTGGTCGGGGAGCGTCACGACCGACACCACGACGACCTCGCCGTCGTTCTCGCTCGCCAGGTCGCAGGCGGTCCGCATCAACTGCTCGGCGTGGTTCGGATTCGCGATGGGAACGATCACCTGGTAGTCGAGTTCGGCCGGCGTCCGCTCCGCGACCACGGTCGGGGTCTCTCGTTCGAGTTCCTCTGCGGGCGGCGTCCGGGACATCCAGAGGAACCAGAACGCGATTCCGATGCCCTCCGCGAGCAACCCGAGCGCGAAGCTCTTGGGTTCGACGTTCACCAGCAATACGAGGTTCGCCAGGACCGCGACGATTGGCACGGCCGGGACCGCCGGCACCTCGAACGGCCGTTCGATGTCGGGGTTCTTGTTCCGGGACCGGATGATGGCGAAGTTCACCGCGATGAGTCCGAACAGGAGCATGAAGTCCGCGAAGTGTGCGAGCGCCTCGATGCCGAGGTGGAAGCCGGTCGCCTCGCCCTCGGCCCCGGGCGGCGTGCCGAACGCGACGGTGAACACGACGACGAACACCAGTATGAGCGACCCGGTCAGCAGGACGGCCCAGTAGGGCGTGTTGAGTTCGGGGTGGAGGTCCTCGAACCGTTCGGGGAGGTGGTTGCGTCGGCTCATCGCCAGTTTCACCCGGGACCCCGCGAGGATGGTCGCGTTCGCCGCCGAGAGCATGGAGAAGAGCGCGCCCACGATGATGACGTAGAACCCGACCGGGCCGAGGTAGTACTGCGCGGCGAACGCCATCGACACCTCGCCGCTCTCGGCGATGAACTCGGTCGGCGACAGACCGCCGAGGTCGGCCTGCTGGGCGAGGAAGTTCAGGTACTCGGGATTGTTGACCGCGAGGACGATGACGAGGACGACGAGCGTGTAGATGAACGTCACGAACCCCATGCTGAAGAAGATAGCACGGGGGACGTTGGTGCCGGGGTTCTCGATTTCCTCCGCGTTGGTCGCGATAGCCTCGAACCCGAAGAACGTGATGAACACCAGCGCGCTCGTCAGGCCGATCTGCCGGAACTGGTCGGCGTTCTCGGCGAACGACCCGGCGATGGTTCCGGCGTCGAACGCCTGGAGGCCGCCGTAGAGGAACAGGACGATGAGCGCCACCTTCATCGCGGTGACGACGATCTGGAACAGGCCCGTCTCCTCGGTCCCCTTGAGGTTGACGCCGACCAGGAGCGCGAGGATGCCGAACCCCGATATCCAGTAGGGGAGCGCCTGCGGGATGTTCAACACCGGGAAGATGAACCGGAAGAACCAGTCCGAGAAGCTGGCGAGGTAGAACGCCGCGCTCGCGGGGTACCCGAGAATCATCGACCAGCCGACGATGTACGTCAGGTCCGTGTCGAAGACGTTCGCGACGTAGGCGTAGCCGCCGCCGCTCTCGGGGTAGATGGCCGAGAACTCGGCGTAGGCGAACGCCGTGAACGAGGCGACCACCGCCGCGATGAGAAACGAAACGATGGCCATCGCCCCGACGTTGCTCACCGCCAGCCCCGACAGGACGAAGATGCCGGCCGCAATCATCGTGCCGACGCCGATGGCTACGGCGCCGACGATGCCGATGTCGCGGTCGAGTTCGGCCTCGATGTCGCCGGGGCCCCCTGAATCACTCATGGCCCCGACCTGCCACCGGCGCAACCAAAAAGCTCCCGTCTCGCGGGGAGGTTTCGAGAAAGTACGTGTGCTCGACCGTCAGCGGCCGAATTCCCGGCGCCGGGGAGAGAGCTCCGTGCGGCGTAACGCGGTCAGACGCCGCGACCCTGCATCCGCTCTTCGTCCGGCAGGTCGACGTTCGCCTCGCCTTTCATTCCCTGCCCGAGGTTCGTGGCGATTTCGACGAGCTGGTCGGGGTCGTCCCAGTTGTTGACCGCCTCGACGATAGCCCGACCCATGCGCTCGGGGTTCTCGGCGCCGAAGATGCCGGACCCGACGAAGATGCCGTCACAGCCGTGGTGCATCATCAGCGCCGCGTCCGCCGGGGTGGCGATGCCGCCCGCCGCGAAGTTGACGACGGGGAGGCGCTCCATCTCGGCCGTCTCGTGGACCAGGTCGGCCGGCGCCTCGTTTTTCCGGGCCCACCGCTCGCGTTCCTCGTGGGACATCCCGGTGAGTCGACGAATCGAGCCTTTGATGGCTCGCTGGTGGTGGACCGCCTGGTTCACGTCGCCGGTGCCCGCCTCGCCTTTCGTTCGGATCATGGCGGCGCCCTCGTCGATGCGGCGGAGCGCCTCGCCCAGGTCCCGCGCGCCGCAGACGAACGGGGCCGTGAACTCTCGCTTGTCGATGTGGTACTGGTCGTCGGCGGGCGTCAGCACCTCCGACTCGTCTATCATGTCCACGCCGACGGCCTCCAGAATCTGGGCCTCCTTGTGGTGACCGATGCGCGATTTGCCCATCACCGGGATGGAAACCGCGTCGATTATCTCCTGGACGTCAGCCGGGTCGGCCATCCGCGCGACGCCGCCGCGCTTCCGGATGTCGGCCGGCACCGCCTCCAGGGCCATCACGGCCACCGCGCCGGCTTCCTCGGCTATCTGTGCCTGCTCGGCGTTCACCACGTCCATGATGACGCCGCCCTTCTGCATCTGCGCGAAGCCGCGTTTGACGAGGTCCGTCCCCCGTCGGAGTTCCTCGAGGTCGGTGTTCTGGGGCATAGAGGCGGGTTACGACCGAGCCTACTTAAGGAACTTCGTCCGCGCCCGGAGTGTCTCGTTCGCCCGGGAGTTCGGTCCCGGGCGGCGAGTGCATTCGCCCCCCGCGGCCCGCAATCGCCGCGCTTCGTGACCCGCAATCGCCACCCATTTGATACCCGCACCCCTCCCACCCTGCATGGCGACGCAGTCCCGGGTTGCGGCTCTCTCCTCGCTCGTCGAGCGGTTGTTCTCCGGCGAGGGTCTCCCCGACCGGGACGCGCTCCCGTGGTACGTGGCGCCGATGCCGCCCTGGCTGGAGAACCTGGGGCTGAACCTCGCGCTGCTGGTCGCGGGCGTCAACCTCGTCGGCACTGCCTTCGGGTTCTGGTACTACGTCCCCCAGTTCGGGCTGGAACCGGTCGTGATGTGGCCGCTCGTGCCGGACAGTCCCACGGCGACGCTGTTCATCGCCCTCGCACTGCTCGCGTGGCGGGCGGGGCGACCGAACGAGTATCTGAGCGCGCTGGCGTTCTTCGGGTGTATCAAACTCGGCCTGTGGACGCCGTACGTTCTGACGGCGTTCAAAGCCGACTTCTCGTACCTCCACTGGGCGATGTACAACTTCCTGTTCTGGAGCCACCTCGCCATGGTCCTCGAGGCGTTCCTCCTCCACCGGTTCAGCGACTTCCCGGTCCGGGCCGTCGCCGTCGCGGTGGGGTGGTACGGCCTGAACGACCTGGTCGATTACTTCGTTCCGGTGGTCGGCGGACCCCACCACACCCTCGTCCCGGCGGAGCCAATCGTCGACGGCGTCGTCAGGCACGTCTCTCCCGCGCACGAACTGGCCGCCGCCGGCGCCGTCGTCCTGACGCTCGCGGCCACGTTCCTGGCGCTGACGACCCGAGTGAAGAAACTGGAAGCCCGCGACGGGCCTGCGGGGCCGTAACTGGAGTCTGGAGGTTTCGCGTTCGTGGCGGACCGCCGGGTGTGGTCCGAATCGCCGGGGAGCGAACGCCGCTTCGGCGGTCGCTCGGCCGCCGCCAGCGCCGTTAAGACCGCTCCGCCCCAGAGGCGAGTATGTCCCTCTACGACCGCGTCGCAGACCTCTCGCTCGTCGTCGAGACGAGCGACCGGACTCGCCACGAACGCGAGACCTCCAGCGACTTCACCCGCGCGACGACCGTCGTCGCGTTGCAGGGCGACGGCGCGACGGGGCGGGGCGAGGACGTCACCTACGACACCGAGGACCACGACGCGCTGGCAGGAGCCCCGTCGTTCGTCGGTCCGGACGGCCTCGACCCCGGGCAGTACACCTTCGAGGAGTTCTCCGCCGCGCTCGACGACCTGGACCTGTTCCCGGCGAAGGACCCCGAGCGCGAAACCGCCCGCGAGTACCGGCGGTGGGCCCTGGAGAGCGCGGGACTGGACCTCGCGCTCCGGCAGGCCGGACGGAGTCTCGGCGACGTCCTCGACCGGTCGTACGACCCGGTCCGGTTCGTGGTTAGCACGCGACTGGGCGACCCCCCGACGATGGACCGCGTGGCGGGCCTGCGGGAACGCGACCCCGCGCTGGAGTTCAAACTCGACCCGACGAGCGACTGGACGGCCGACCTGATTGCCGACCTCGCGGCGACCGGCGCGGTCCGGATTCTCGACCTGAAGGGACACTACGAGGGCACTGAAGTCGACCAGGAACCGGACCCGGCGCTGTACGAACGCGTCCTGGATGGATTCCCCGACGCCGTCGTGGAGGACCCCGCGGTGACCGACGAGACGAGGCCGCTGCTGTCCGACGCCGCCGACCGCCTGTCCTGGGACGCGCCCGTCCACGGCGTCTCGGCCGTGGCGTCGCTCCCCTTCGAACCGCGGTGGCTGAACGTCAAACCGTCGCGGTTCGGGACCGTCGCGTCGCTGTTCGAGACGCTCGCGTACGCCGCCGACCGGGACATCGCCCTCTACGGCGGCGGCCAGTTCGAGCTGGGAGTCGGCCGCGAGCAGATTCAGGTGCTCGCCTCGCTGTTCTACCCTGACGGGCCGAACGACGTGGCGCCCGGCGGGTACAACGACCCCGACCCGCCGGCGGACCTGCCGGCGAGTCCGCTGGACCCCTCGCCGTCCCCGTCGGGCCTGTGCTGGTGAGGCGTGGCTGCCGGAGGGGCTGCAGTCGCCCCGGTCGTCGCGACGTCGCGGCCGGGGCGTGACGGTCGCTACTCGGAGAGGCCCGCCGGTTCGGAGTCGGCGTGCGCGCGGACCCAGAGTTCGCCGATGCGCGAGAGGCGCGTCCGGTAGGACTTGCCGTGTTCCTCCTGTTCGATGTAGCCCTTGCCGCCGGGGCCGAGTCGGTCCACGTTGTAGATGACCTTCGAGCGGAAACTGTCGGTGTACTCCTCGCCGAGTTCGGTCGCGAGGGCGCTGGCGAGTTCCGAGACCGATTCGAACTCCCCGTGCTCGCCGAGTTCGAAGAGGATGACCTCCTCGAAGGGTTTGACGTTCGAGAAGGAGGCGACCGGCAGTTCGATGATGTGATTGTCGCCGATTCGCTTGGCTCCGATGGTGGTTCCGCGCTCGTCGAACTCCTCGATGAGGTCGGTCGCGGCCGCCAGGCGCTCGCTGATTCGCTCGTCCGAGACGCTCTCGCCCGCCAGGAGGTCTTCGAGGAGTTCGGTCCCCGCGCGGAGTTCCTCGGCCAGTTCGGATTCGAGATACTTCTCGGGGGCCGTGTAGTAGGTGTGGATGCGCTCGCGGTCCTCCTGTCGCTCGACCATTATCGAGTGGGCCGCCGTCGCGAAGGCGAAACTCACCGGCCGCGGCATCGCGCTGATGTTGACCCAGACCTCTCGCCCGGCGGCCTGCTCGGCGTCGTCCGCCGTCGACTCGGCCGGGGCGTCGAGTTCGGCGTTGATGAGGTCGTACGCCTGCTCGAACGCCGCGTCGTAGTCGTAGACGTCGTCGACGAGGACCCGCTCGGTCTGCGCGCCGAGCAGGTTCTGGAAGTCCTTCTCCAGCTTGCTCGAGAGGTTCCGGGAGTACTCGACGTTCGCCTCGCTACCCACTGCCCCCTCCAGCAAGATGACGCGGTCCACGTCGAACTGGTCCCGGATGAGCGGCGCGATGAGCCGGTCGTAGTCGAACCCGACCGGGACGATGTGGGTCTGCATACAGGCCATCATTCCGGGTGGGAGGTTAAGGAACCTGCCGTCTGTGAAGCGAACGCGGCGGGCGGCCGAGCCTCGCTGGGCGAGACCCGAACCGCCGCGGATTATCGCCCAATCATCCGCGTCAGGCCGACAGTTGCATATCGCTGGTGTGCGCACCTGCTCCGTCACGGACTTCAGACGAATCGGCGTACTCGACCGTCGTAGGTGTTCACCAGTCCGTAACTGACTCTGGACGACGCCGACGCGTTTTCTGGGGTTTCCCCTGAAATCGACCCGGCAGAGAGTCGCCAGTACGGTCAGGCGGTGTCGGTCGCTTCGTCGCTGTTCGGCACATCTCTTAGAATTCCCATCACGGTGGGGTGGTGGCTCGTGTCGACATGGCCGGTGTATTCGGTCACAACTTCCCGTATCCGGGCCACGTCCTCGTCGGGCACACCTGAATCTGCCTTGGCGGCGTAGTACAGCGCGATGAGGGCGTGTCTCACCTGCCCCGGCTCACCTCTGTCGACGAGCGCCTTCGCCGCTTCGACCGAGACGCTCGACCCGTCACGTATCGCGGCGTGCTTCAGGGCGATTGCTTCCAGTTCGGCGTCGGACACTTGCTCGTCCGTCCGTAGTTCGTAGCCGTACTCGTCCTGGGAGGTCACTTTCACCCAACACCTGTACTCGCCGTCCTGGATGACTACCCACCGTTTAGGGTGGTTCTCCTCGTCCGAAACGACGCTCACGACCTCGACGTCGTCACGGTTCACGTGGCGGTGCATCGCGTATGGATGCAGACGACCCTCGCCGCCCACCTCCAACCAGAAGGCCTCGTCAGGAGTGTCGACGTCGGTGAACACGAGTGGAATGTTTAGCGAGCATTATTGAATAGTTTTGTATTACTGTTGGGAATTGGAAGGAGGGACTCGTCGTCTCGCCAGCAAACCCCGGAAGCGAACCGAAAACGGCCGTAGGGGTGCGCGCTCCTACGGGGTCAGGACGGTGTCGATAGCGTGGACGACCCCGTTCGAGGCTTCGACGTCGGTAGCGACGATGGCACTCCCGCCGTCCAACTCGGTTCCGACGTCGATTCGCGACCCGTTGAGCGTCGGGAGGGTCGGCGCGTTCAGGACTGACGCCGCGTATCGCCGCCCGGGCGATACGTGGTAGGTGAGAACGTCGAGCAGGAGGGCGTCGTCTACTCCGCCGACGTCGTTCGGGCCGATTCCCAGTACCCGGTGGAAGGCGCCGTCGGTGGGTGCGAACACCGTCAACTGGCGGTTCCCAGAGAGCGCACCGACCAGACCCGCCTCCACGACCGCGGCAATCAGTGTGTCGAACGACCCGGCGAACGGACCGCTCTGGTTGAGCGCCTGGACCGTCTCGACGATGTTCTGCTCCGCGCTCGCGCCGGTTCTCGCGGCGGCAGTTCCGACGCCGCCGACTGCGAACAGGGTTCCCGCGCTTCCCAGCGTCTTCAGGAGTGTCCGCCGGTCTGGATTGTACGTCATTGCAATCCTGTTTTCGTGACTAATACCGATATCGACGATACCCAACTAGTTGGGGTCGCGAGAGGGTCGCGGCTCCGCGAGCGGTTCTGGGTCGCCGGCCGCCGAGACGAGGCATACGGGGGGCCACCGTCGTCACTCGATGTGACCCAGTACCGTCTCGGTGTCCAGAACCGTGGCGAACTCACCGTGGAGGTGAACCAGGGCGGTCCGGTGCAGTTCGTCGGCCGAGTAGGTGGCGCCGTCGTACCCCTCGCGGTCGAACGTCGCGGTGGCATCGGCCGGAACGACCACCGAGAACCCCAGGTTCTCTGCCATCCGGACGGTGGTCGAGACGCAGTGGTCGGTCGTGAGGCCGCACGCGACGACAGTCTCGATACCGCGGTCCCGGAGCCACCGTTCGAGGTCCGTGCCGACGAACGCGCTGTTGACCCGTTTCGTGAACGCCCCCTCGCCCGCCCGCGGGGCGAACCCCGATTTCCACGCGAACCCGGGACTGTCGCCCCGAAGCGGTGAGTCCGGTTCGGTCGAATCGTGCCTGACGTGCGCCACCGGCCACCCCGCCTCGCGCCACGCCGTCAGGAGGTCGTCGATTCGGTTCTCCGCGTCGGAGTCGTTCCGGGTCCCCCACTCCGGATCGTCGAACCCCTGCTGGAGGTCGATGACGACCAGCGCGGCCGGTCGACCGTCGAACGCCGTCACGGTCCTCAGTCGTCCCCCGGAACCGCGGCCTTCGGGTGGTCGCGCGTCACGGTAATCGGGCACTCGTCGGGGGCCTGAGAGGGGTCCTCGGCCAGCAGGTACTGGGGCCACTCCCGGTCCCCCTCGACGCCCCAGTCGCCCAGGTCCGCGTGCGGACAGACGCCGTCGTACTCCTCGAGGCGGCGCTGAATGGTCTCCCGGGCGGACTGGCCGGCCTCGGTGTCGGCGGTGAGGCCGTCGAACAGCGCCCGCGGCTGGAAGGTAATCTCCAGGCCGACCGGACAGTATCGGCTCCGGTAGGTGTCGTAGAAGGGCGCCCGGGAGGTCGGAAACATCGGCTCGCCGCCGAACGAGAACTCCCAGTACTCGCTCTCGGGGTTCGTCGGGACGTCGTCGGGCCAGGGGGCCGGGTCGTGGACGTGGAGGAACTGGAGGACGTGCCAGAGTCGTTCGTGGTAGGCCGCCTCGTCGAGGTCGCGGGACGGCGGTCGGAAGAACGCGACCAGCGACGCGAGTTCGCTGTGGTCGGGGGAGACCGACAGGTACTCCAGCAGCGTATCGCGCAGTCCGAGCAGCGCGTCGTTG
Source organism: Salinigranum sp. (assembly GCA_041641795.1). GTDB lineage: Archaea > Halobacteriota > Halobacteria > Halobacteriales > Haloferacaceae > JBEPXT01. The sequence continues at coordinate 35,593 of JBEPXT010000002.1, read as the reverse complement.
TCGGTCATCGAGGGGACGAACGTGTAGAGCGCCATCCCCTCGCGCTCTGACTCGACGCCGAAGTAACAGGGGAACGGCGACCCCTCGCGGGTTCCCAGCAGCGAGTCCCGGAACGTCCGGTAGTGTCGCTCGGCCCAGGCGGGGAGCGCCCCCGCCGCGAGGCGACGCTGCACCGTCTCCTGGTCGACCAGTGCCTGTAGCCCCCGTTCGTTCATACGCTCCATCGGGAACTGGCGACCTTACGTCGTTCGATTGCGGAACCGCTTCCCCACAGGCGTCCAGCGTTCGACGAGGTCACCACTGCGCTCGCCCGGGAAGAGAGTCGAGACCGACCCGGCCCGGTTCGGACGACCGCGACCTCCGTGAGGCCGCTATGAAGAAAATATTCCTTCGATATCGCCAATCGTAAACTATTATCAGTAACATTTACGTGCGTGAAGCGACTAGCGGTTCGTCAACGACCATGGCACAGGAGAGGCCGACTGTCGTCGAGGACCGACCGATAACCGTCTCGGAGATGATGGACCGCATACCGGTCGGCGCGTTCCACCGGCGGTTGCTCGCAATCTGCGGGAGCGCCTGGGCGTTCGACGGGATGGAAGTCATCATCATCAGCTTCTCGCTTCCGGTTCTCATCCAGGCGTGGGGGCTGTCTGGCGTCACCGCCGGCCTCCTGGGGGCGGCCAGCCTCATGGGAATGATTCTGGGCAACTGGGGGTGGGGCTGGTACGCCGACCGCTACGGGCGCAAGGGCGCCTTCCAGTGGACCGTCCTCACCTACTCGGTGTTCGCCGGGTTGACCGCGCTCGCAGTCGGGTTCTACTCCGGGTTCGCCCTCCGATTCCTGACCGGCGTCGGCCTCGGCGGCGCCCTCGCCGTCGACACGTCGTACCTCTCGGAGCACCTGCCGACAGAGAAGCGCGGACGGTACCTGGTCTACCTCGACGCGTTCTGGCCCCTGGGGAACATCCTCGCGGTGGTCCTCGCGTGGGTGTTCCTCTCGGCGCTGGTGTCGCCGGCGGGGACGATTGCGGTTCCCGTCCTCGGAGACGTCGCCGGGTGGCGACTGCTGTTCGCCGCGGCGTCGTTCCCGGCGCTGCTGGTGTTCGTCATCCGGTCGCAATTGCAGGAGACGCCGTACTTCCTCGCGCGGATGGGAGACGTTGACGGGGCCAACGAGCGCATCCGCGCCATCGCCGAAGAGAACGGCCAGCCGTTCGAACCGATAGCCGCCGACGCCGTCGAGGCCAGGCCCAGCGCCGATTTCTCCAGACTGTTCGAGCCGGACCTGCGCGACCAGACGCTGATGATAGTGACGGCCTGGTTCGCCATCAACTTCGGCTACTACGGCGTCTTCATCTGGCTGCCCCAGACCGTCGGCGCCGCGGGCGTCGTCGGGAACATCTACCTCTACTTCGTCCTCATCGCGCTCGTCCAGATTCCGGGCTACTTCAGCGCGGCGTACCTGGTCGAGACCATCGGCCGCAAGCGGACGCTCGGGTCGTACCTCCTGCTCTCGGGCGTGTTCACGTTCGTCTTCGCCGCGTCGATGCCGGGCGTCGACCTGTTCGGACTCGAGGTGGCCGGGTTCTGGCCGTTCCTCGGCGGACTGCTGGCGGCCAGTTTCTTCACGCTCGGCGCCTGGGGCGCAATCTACGCGTACACCCCCGAACTGTTCCCAACCGAAGCCCGGGCCACCGGCAACGGGTTCGCCGGAGGCGTCGGCAAGATAGCGGCCGTACTGGGACCGATACTCGCGGGGGTGCTGGTCGAAACGGGGTACCTCGCCGCACTCGTCCCGCTGGCAGTGGCGTTCGCAGTCGGCGGCCTGGTGGTCCTCGGATTCGGCCGCGAAACCATGGGCCGGCCGCTCTTCTAGCGCCCGCCGGGTGTCGACTCCACCTCGTCGATTACACCACCCGTGCCGTCGGTTGCGTCGCCCGCGTCGGTAGAAGCGGCGAACGCCCGTGTGACCCGGGACGCGTCAGGGATTTCCCGGATAACGAGAGACACCGGCGTCGGAGAGAGTGTACCTCGGAAGGTATTTGCCGCCTGAAACACTTATATAGGGGTGTTCATGGGCTCGCCCATGACCTCATCACGATCATTCCCCGACAACGGGGGCATTATCAATGGACGACACTTCGAAATACCTCATTCACGCGGCGATAACGGCAGACGGCGTCGTCGAGCGGAGCGACGTCGTCGGTGCGATTTTCGGACAGACGGAAGGGTTGCTCGGCGACGACCTCGACCTCCGGGACCTCCAGCAGTCCTCGAAGGTCGGACGCATAGACGTAGAGATATCGAGCGAAGAGGGTCAGTCGGACGGCCGGATTACCATCGCGACGAGCCTCGACAAGGTCGAGACGGCCATCCTCGCGGCGTCGCTCGAGACGATAACCCGCGTGGGCCCCTGTCGGGCCCGCGTGGAGGTGACGGACATCGAAGACGTTCGGGAGGCCAAGCGGCGCGAAGTGGTCGAACGCGCGAAGGAACTCCTCGCCGAGTCGTTCGACGACAGCGTCATGACCAGCGCGGAAATTCTGGAGGAGGTCCGCGAGAGCGTCCGCGTCGAGGACATCACCGAGTACCACGGGTTCCCCGCCGGCCCCCGCGTCTCGGACTCCGACGCCATCATCGTCGTCGAGGGACGGGCCGACGTGCTGACGCTCCTGCGGTACGGCGTCAAGAACGCCGTGGCGGTCGAGGGGACGAACGTCCCCGAGTCGGTCGCCGAACTGACCCAGGAGCGGACCGTGACCGCATTCCTCGACGGCGACCGCGGCGGCGAACTCATCCTCCGGGAACTGGAACAGGTCGGCGACGTCGACTTCGTCGCGTTCGCACCCGAGGGTCGGTCCGTCGAGGACCTCGCCCGCCACGAGGTGATGCGAGCCCTCAGGGAGAAAGTGCCGTTCGAGTCGCTGTCCGGGGAGGAGAGCGCGCGGGCGGCCGTGGCTCCGGGCGGAGCGACGACCGACGAGCCGTCGGGTGACGACCCGGCGGCGACCGCCGACAGCGATTCCGCAGACGCGCCGGAGACCGCCGGTTCGTCAGCGGCCGCCGGCGGACCGGCAGCCGAACGAACCGGCGACGAGACCGACGACGGCGTCGACGACCAGTTTGCCGGCGAGCAGTCCGTCGAGGACGGCTACGCCGCCGAGAAACCCGAGGGGACGGAGGCCGCCGAAACCGACGGCGCGGGCGCAGTCCCGAGACGACCGCCGGTGGAATCCGGCGAGGCGCGAGCGGAGACTACCGACGCGGGTGACGGGAGCGACGCGACGTCGCTCCAGGAACACGACGACGACGTGGAGACGGCAGCGTCGAGCGCGAACGGGGCGCTCGAAGAGACGAGTGGGGCGACCGCCGCGACGATTCGCGACCACGTCCGCGAGATACTCGACGCCGAATCCGGGCGCGCGCGCCTCCTCGACGACGAGATGGGCGTTCTCACCGAAGTCGACGCCGACGAGGCGTTCGACGCGATTCGTGACGCCGAGACCGTCCCGTACACCGTCGTCCTCGACGACGCGCTCTCGCAGCGAGTGCTCGACGTCGCCGCCCAGCGGGGGGTCCAACACGCGGTCGTCCGCGAGACCGGGGAGTTCGTCAAAAAGCCCGTGGACGTTCGGATACGGACGGCCGCACAGGTCGTCCCCGAGAGGTAACCGGGGCGAACCCGGTCTGTCCGGGTCACCCGTCGCCCGTCGCGTCGTCGGCAGCGTCCACGGGTTCGTCACCGTGAGTCGCCACACTGTCGCCGTCGTCTCCAGCGCATTCGCCGTCGACCCGTCCGTCGCCGCCGTCGTCTCCCGAGACGTCGCCCGCGACGCCGGCCAGCAGAATCGCTGGTCCCCGCTCGAAGTAGTCCGGGAGCGTCTCCACCGGCCGGAACCCAGACGACCGGTAGAGCGAGCGTGCGGCGTCGTTGTCGGGTTCGACGGCGACGGTGAGACGGGTTCCGCGGTCGAGCGACGCCGCGAGCGACGCCAGCAGTTCGCTGGCCCGTCCCGCCCGGCGGACGGTCGGGGCCACGACCAGTTCCGCCACGTGGACCGACGGTCCCTCGACGGCCAGGAGATAGCCGACCGGGCGACCGGGTGGCCGTCCGGAACCGTCCCCGACGCCGTCCTCGTTCGTCGACACGAGCAGCCGGGCGCCCGCGCCGGTCCGGAGGGCGTGGTCTAACAGCGTCGGGGACGGTTCGGGTAGCAGCGACTGGAGACGCGAGACGGCGGGTCGGTCGGCAGGGCGCGCCGGGCGAATCACAGGAAGCCGAGGGCGAGTCCCGTACTCACGAGCGCCCCCGCGAGAGTTCCGAAGAAGTTGACCGTCTGATTCCCGATGCGCCCGCCCTCGAGTGTGGCCCCGAGGAGGCTGTCGACGTTCATGCCGGCGACCCCGCCGAGTGCGACGAACGTCGCCCCGGCGAGGCCGTCGAACGGCATCAGGGCCGCCGCGACGGCGGCGACGAGACCGGCACCGGCGACGCCGGCCACCTCGCCCTGCCAGGTCACGCCGCCGTCGGTTCCCGGCGGGACGGGTTCGAGAGTGGTGATGAGCCGCGGCGTGTCGTAGAGCCCCCCAATTTCGCTGGACAGCGTGTCGCTCATCGCCGCCGCGAGCGACCCGGCGAACGCGTACTGGAACGCGACGCCGTGAATCGGCAGCATCGGACTCGCGGCGAACCCGACCACCGAGACCAGCGCGACGGCGGCGTTCCCGAGGACGTTTCCGGTACCCCGTGCGCCCTCGTTGTCCTCGGCGACGCCCCGCTGTTCCTTGTCCGCGTAGCGGAACTTCGTCGAGAGTCCGCCGATGCCGAAGAAGAAGATGAGCACCGTGAACCAGCCGAAACCCCCGAGGACGATGGTCAGCAACCCGAGGAGGACGCCGGTGAGCATCCCAGGGACCGACGCCGTCCCCAGGGCGTAGGAGAGATAGCCGAGGAGGACCGTGAACCCGAGGGCAACGCCGACTTCGAGCGCCGGAACGTCCCCGGCGAGGACGTGGAGCATCCACAGCAGGAGGCCGACGGAGAACATCACCAGTGGCTCGTCGCGCTCGTAGAAGACCGAGCGCAGCAGCGCCGCCGTCAGCGAGCCACTGGCCGCGAGAAACGCGAACTCGGTGAGCGGGGCGGGGCCGCCCGGGTAGGCCACCGCGACCTGTCCGGCCAGTCCCGCGACGAACCCGGCGACGGTGAATCCGGCGGCGACGGTGAACGAATCGGCCCCCCGCTGCTCGACGAACTTCGCGCCGAGGTTCCCGTAGGCCAGGACGAGTACCGTCGCGACGAACACTTCGGTCGGCATGGACGGCCGGGGCACCGTCGCCAGCAGTGCGAGGCCAGTCGCCGACAGGGCGAATCCGGCGAGCCCGTTCAGGCGACCGTCGCGACGGTCACCGGGTCGGGCGAACAGCTCGAACAGGGGGCCGTCGGTGACGACGAACGCCGCGAGAAGCGCCACCGCCGCGAACGGCACGGCCGCGGCCCGTCCGAGGGCAGGTGCGGCGAGAGCGAGAGTCCCCACCACGGCAAATCCGCCCGCTCGCCGGAGTGTGGTAGTCACATCGTTCGGTATCCCCGACGACCACTTAACCCTCCCGACATCGGCCCTGGACGGGGTGAGACGGCCGGTCGGGATTGCGAGAACGTTTTGGGGCTCCGGTGAAAACTGGCTCCCGTGGGGCTCTACGACCGCTATCTCGCCCTCCGTCATCGCAGGGAGGAATCCGAGCCGCCGAAGCACGTGGCGGTGATAACCACCGAGCGCGACCTGCTGGAGCAGGGGGCCTACGAGACGCTGGAACAGTTCCTGAGCTGGGCCTTCGAGTTCGGTGCCGAGCGCGTGACCGTCTCGGTGAGCGTCCTCGACGAGGCCGTCGTCCCGACGCTGAAACGCGAACTCCAGGAGATAGACGCGCCGCGGCCCGTGGCGGTTCGCGGCCCCGACGACACCGAACGCGCCGAGACGCCGGTGCAGGTGAACATCGGCCTCGGCGGCAAACACGAGTTCGCGAAGGCGGTCAGGCAGATGGCCGAAGAGGTCGAGGCGGGAACCCTCTCCCCCGAAGACATAGACGAGGCGGACGTGGAACAGCGACTGGTGTTCCCGGACGAGCCCGACCTCGTGGTGAAGACGGGGGCCGAGCGGCTCTCGGATTTCATGATCTGGCAGTCGGTGTACTCCGAACTGTACTTCACCGACGTGAACTGGCGCGACTTCCGGAAGCGAGACTACCTGCGGGCGGTCATCGACTTCCAGCGTCGCCAGAGACGGTTCGGACGGTGAGAAACGGTCGACCTCGATAGTTATTGTCACGTTTAGGGCACCCGAACGACCCAGGACGGCCCCGTAACCGGCGATTCGGTGGCGGGTACGTGTCAGGAGAGTTTCGTCTCTCGTTCGGCGATAGCTAAACTGTTGTTTAACTCCCGAAACGGGACGAAACTGTATCAACCGACTGCGGGGGTTTTGCCGGTTCGGCGCGTTCACTGCAGTGACGATGCCCCCCCGACCCACCGCCGTTCCCGGCCCGACGCCGCATCGAGACGGCTCTCCTCTCTCCACCCCCGCCTGCACGCACGCGACCGACAGCGCCGGAGGAGTCCGCCAGTGATAAAGGACGAGCGGTTCGCCCGGCGATTCGATTCGCTGTTCGACGCCGTCGAAGAGACGTGCCAGCGGGCGACGAGACTGCTCGACGAGTACCGGACGCAGGGCGCCCACAATCAGCGGTCGAAGTCGGCGGCCGAGCAGTCGATACAGTCGCTCTGTCGCGCCTGCGGGACGACCTACGACCGGCGGCGAGACTCCTGTCGCTCCTGCGGGAGCAGCATGGTAGAGCAGATTACTCGCCGGGCGACCGACCTGCACCCGGACATGGTCGAGAATCCGACCGACAGTCGGCGGCGAAAGCCGCGGAACTGACTCTCGCGTCCCGACGGCGCTCCGGACCGGTTCAGTCCGTCGGGTCCTGGCTCTCCAGGACCTCGGTCACCTCGCGAGCGCCCCGGGACGACAACTGCTGGCGCAGTCGGCTGGCGACGGTCCGCGCCTCGGACAGTTCCACCTCGGCGAGGGCTCGAACCAGAGCCACAGAGCGTTCCGTCCGGGTCCGCTGCCAGGATTTCTCCCGGGACTCGTAGGTGCGGATGCCCCGGAGGAAATCGGCCTTCGAGAACTCCGGCCAGTAGGGGGCACAGAAGAACACCGCCGCCTCGTTGCCGTTGGCGTACCAGGGGAGGAAGTTGGAGGTTCGCTCGTCGCCCCCGGTGCGGATGATGAGGTCGACGTCCCGAACCGGCTGCCGGTAGAGGCGCGACTCGATCTCCGAGACGTCGATGTCCGACGGGGAGAGCGACCCCGAATCGACCGCCTCGACCACGCCGCGTGCCGCCCGGAGGAGTTCCGCCCGGCCGCCGTAGGCCAGGGCGATGTTCAACTGGAACTCGTCGTAGTCGGCGGTGCGCGACTCGGCGTACCGTACCGCCTCCTGTACCCGGGCGGGCAAACGGTCGACGTCGCCGATGGCGCGTATCGCCACCTCGTTCTCGTGGACCCTGTCGGCGTCGGCGAACTCGTACAGTTTCGACTCGAACAGGTCGAACAGCGGTTCGAGTTCCTCCTGTGGCCGTTCGAAGTTCTCGGTGGAGAAGGCGTACAGCGTCAGTTCCTCGATACCCAGTTCGCGGCACCACTCCAGGACCTCCTCGGTCGTCTGCGCGCCGGCCCGGTGGCCGTCCGGCGCGTCGCTTCCGTGCTCGCGAGCGTACCGGCGGTTGCCGTCCTGGATGATGGCGACGTGAGTCGGGCCCTCGCCGACTTCGCGGCGAAGCAAACGAACGTAGGCCCGGCGAAAAACGTCCGGGAGACGGCCGTCCATGATTGCCGCATCAACGCGAAACGGTATGTGTCTTTTGACACGGAGTTGGCCGAGCGGCGCGAGAGCGGTTCATCGAACCGGACAATCTGCGAGCGAGAGGGACGCCAGGCGTCGGTCGGGGCGATTCTCGCGACCGTCGAGCGTCGGCCGGTCGCTCGGGAATCGCCAGCAGTTTAACGCCTCGCGGCCTCGCCGGTGACATGAGCGACGTCATCGACGAGGAACTCTACGAACGGACGAAACTGTTACTGGAACCGGGCGACATCGACCTGCAGGGACTCATCGTACACACGGAGATGACCAGCGACGAGGAACTGGAGATGAACCAGTTGACCGTCGACATCAACGAAATCATCGCGGAGCACTCGGGGAAGGGCGAGACGTACATCTACGCCGGGAACGACAACCCCGAGTTCGCCTCCAACCAGTTCCAGGGAAAGGCCCTCAAGGACGACGAGTTCGTCTGGGAGTGTCAGCACCTCATCCGCGAGGGGACGTTCGACCTGGTGTTCTACTACGAGGCCGACGCCGACCAGGACGCCATCGTCGCAGCCATCGAACAGATGGGCTACGACGTGACGCCGGTGCCCTGAGGGCAGGCGAACGTCCCGGGAGTCCGAACGTCCGACCTGCGAGGGAGCGTCCGACCTGCGATGGACCGTACCGTTCGTCGGGGAGCGTGACCGGTCGGATGCGAGACCCGTTCGTGTGGCACGCTATCGACGTGCACTCTTCGAGACGCTTATTCTGGTGCCTCCCCGAGTGAGGGGCATGGAGCAGGCCGATGCGGACCTCACGACGCTCGACCGCGCAATCATCAACGCGTTCCAGGGGGGGTTCCCGGTGGTCGAGCGACCGTTCGTGCCGGCGGCGGCGGCGCTGCGAGACCGCGGCGTGGACGTGACGGAGGACGAACTGGTCGAGCGAGTCCGCGAACTCGACGACCGGGGCGTCCTCACGCGGTTCGGGGCGCTGGTCGACGCGGAAGCCATCGGCGGAACCGCGACGCTCGTCGCGATGCACGCCCCGCCGGACCGGTTCGACGAGGTGGCAGAGCAGGTGAACGCCCACATCGAGGTGGCGCACAACTACGAGCGCGAACACCCGCACCTCAACATGTGGTTCGTCGTCTCGGTGGCCGACGAGAGCCGCGTCGCGGAGGTGCTGGCCGAAATCGAGGCCGAGACCGGGCAGCCAACGTACAACATGCCCAAACTCCACGAGTTCCACGTCGAGGCCAAGTTCATGCTCGACGGTCCGGTCGCCGACGGGGACGTCGACCTCTCGGACCTGGGTCCGACCGTCGACGCGGACCGGGAGACGCTCTCGCCCGTGGAGGTCGACCTGGTCGTCGAAATCCAGGAGGGCCTGCCCGTCTCGGCGACGCCCTACCGGGACGTGGCCGAGGCCATCGGGTGCGACACCGACTGGGTGGTGGGGACGCTGAATCGCTTCCTCGCGGAGGGGAAACTCCGCCGGGTCGGCGTCATCCCGAACCACTACGCCCTGGGGTACACCGAGAACGGGATGACCGTCTGGAACGTCCCGGACGACCAGATACAGGCGGTAGGCGAGGCGGTGGCCGCGCTCCCGTTCGTCACCCACTGTTACCACAGGCCGCGCCACGAGGGGGTCTGGCCGTACAACTTCTTCGCCATGACACACGGGCGGACGGAGGCCGAGAGCGAGCGGCGCATTCAGCAGGTCATGGAGACGATGGCCGAGTACTGGGACGTGACCGACGACGACTGGGACACGCTGTTCTCGACCCGGATTCTGAAGAAGACCGGGATACGGCTCGCGGAACGAGCGGACGCGAACGCGACGTGAGGGGGCAGGAGACGACGGCGACGGCACGCCACTGGACGGATACGCGACCGGGACGACACTCCGCCGAAACGACACGCGACCGAAACGACACGCGACCGAAACGACACGCGACCGGAGGGCCGGGCACCCGGCGATGGGGCATTCGGAATGCCGGCAAACTCTGGAGGGATACGTCAACATGAACACCTGTGAAACACGGAGGAATACGTCACGGTGAGCATCCGCGAAACCAGGAGGGGCGCCCCCGGGGTCGCCCGAGAACGCCGACCGTCTACCGCCGCCGCGACGCCGGAGGGGTCACGGACGTCATGATTCCGCTCGTCCACGACTTCGACGGAGAGACCGTCCTCGTCGTCGGCGGGGGCGACGTCGGCGCCCGGAAGGCCCGTCACTTCGGCCGCGAGGCGCACGTGGTCGTCGTCAGTCCCGCGTTCGGGGCGCGCGATTTCGGCGACGCCGACGGCCCCCGCGAAACGCCCTCCGGCGACACGGCCCCGGGCGTCGAACTCGTCCGCGGCGAACCGACAGTCGAGACGGCGGCCGACTGGGTCGCCCGCACCGACCCGGCACTGGTCGTCGTCGCCACGGACGACCGAGCCGTCAACGACGCCGTGGCCGCCGCGGCGCGAGAGTACGGCGCGCTTGTCAACCGGGCCGACCGTTCCGGCGGCCGGGAGCGGGGCGGAGTCGTCGTCCCGGCGACGGTCAGGGACGGGCCGGTGACGGTGTCTATCTCGACCGGCGGGGGCAGTCCCGCGCTCTCGAAGTACCTCCGGGAGCGCATCGAATCGGAGATAGCCGGGACCGGGGCGATGGCCGAACTGACGGCGGAGCTACGCGCCGACATGAAGGCCGAGAACGTCCCCCCGACCGAGCGCCGTGACGCGATTCGTTCCGTCGTTCGGTCGTCACAAATTTGGAAGGCTTTACGTAGTGGCGATTCTAACCCTCGCCTAGAGGCCGAGCGCGTGATTCGGAACAATCGGGGAGGTGAGCAATGAAGCGGCTGGGTGTCATCTCGGGTGTCAGCGTCTCGCACCGGAACGCCAGCGTGGACGAGATAGAGTGTGCGTCGCGTCCCGGCGACCGGGAACTCGTCCAGACGCTGCTGTCCCGGGAGGACGTCGGCGAGGCGTTCGTGCTCCAGACCTGTAACCGGTCGGAGGCGTACGTGGTCACCGACTCGGTCGGGGCCGGACGCCGAGCGCTCGCCGACTTCGCCCCGGACGTGCGGGACGGCGTCGTCGTCGAGATGGGCCACGAGGAGAGCCTTCGCCACCTGATGCGCGTCGCCGCCGGCCTGGAGTCGCTCGTGCTCGGCGAGGACCAGATTCTGGGGCAGTTCCGCGACGCGGTGGAACTGGCCCGCGAGGAGGGCGGAATCGGCCCCATCTTCGACGAAGCGCTCACGAAGGCGCTGCACGTGGGCGAACGGGCCCGCGACGAGACGGCCATCAACGAGGGCGTCGTCTCGCTGGGGAGCGCGGCGGTGAAACTCGCCGAGGAGCGCCTCGACGTCGACGAGACCACCGCGCTCGTCGTCGGTGCGGGGCAGATGGGGCAGTTGGCCGCCCGGGCGCTGGCGGCCGCCGACGTGGAACGGCTCCTCGTGGCCAACAGGACCGCCCACCGGGCCCGGCGCGTCGCCGAGGAGGTGCCGGTGCCGGCCGAGACGGTTCGGCTGGCCGACGTCCGCGCGGCCATCGAGTCGGCGGGCCTGGTCATCACGGCCACGAGCAGCGACGAGTACGTCCTCGACGAGACGGCCCTGTCGGGGTCGGGGGACGTGGTCGTCGTCGACATCGCCCAGCCCCGCGACGTCGACCCGCAGGCGGCCGAGGTTCCCGGCGTGACGGTCCACGACATCGACGACCTGGAGGCCGTGACCAGGGACACCCGGGTGAGCCGCGAGGCCGAGGCCCGCAGCGTCTCGGCGATGATAGACGCGGAACTGGAGCACCTGCTGGAGCGGTTCAAGCGCAAACGGGCCGACGAGGCGATCAGCAAGATGTACGAGAGCGCGAACAAGATGAAAGACCGCGAACTCGAGACGGCCGTCTCGAAACTCGAGGCCCAGGGCGAGTTCACCCAGGACCAGCGAGAGACGGTCGAGGCCCTCGCCGACGCACTCGTCGGGAAGCTGCTCGCGGCGCCGACCAAGAGCCTCCGTGACGCCGCCGCCGAGGACGACTGGACGACCATCCAGACGGCGATGCACCTGTTCGACCCGGAGTTCGACTACGACTTCGTGACCGGGGAGCGGTCGGACGCCCGCGAGACGGACGCTACGGGCCGACCCGACGGCGATGCCTCGGACGCGAGCGAGCGCGACGTGCCGGACCCGGCCGAGCGGTCGGCCGACGACATCCCGGAAGAGGTTCGCAGGGAGATTCTCGAGAGCCTCTCCGGCGACTGACCGCCCTGCCGGGACAGGGTCGACTCTTTCCCGGTAACGTTCGACGCTCTTCTCGGGACAGTTCGACTCTCACCCCGAAATTCGACTCCCGTCTCGGCGTACAGTCCCCGCGAGGCGGGACAAAAGTTAATCCGCCTACATTCGTTGGATGGCACATGGCCGAACTCCTGTCGGACGACGAGATAGCATCGAAACTGCCCGACGAGTGGAACCGCGACGGCGACGAAATCGTTCGCGTCTACGAGTTCGACGATTATCTCGACGGCGTCGCCTTCGCCATGTCGGTCGGCGAGGTGGCCGAAGAGGAGTTCCACCACCCCGAAATCACCATCCGGTACGAGGAGGTCGAGGTCCGGTTGACCACCCACGACGCCGGGGGCATCACCGAGAAGGACATGCGCCTGGCCTCACTGTTCGACTCCGAGTACTGATGGACGCGGCCTACGTCTTCCGGGTCCGATTCCGCCTGGACCCCGAGGGCGCCTCGGTCCGGCCGGCCGAGTTCGAGACGGTGCTCGAACGGCCGGCGGTTCCGCCCGGAGACGACGGCTGGCTGTTCTTTCGCAACGCGCTCTGGCGGGGGAACGTCGGCGACGAACGACACCTCCGCCGGCTGGCGACCGACTGGCTCGGCGTCCCCGTCACCCACGTCACGTTCAGCGAACTGCGGACCGACGAGGAGTACCTCGACGCCCTGAAAGCCGAAATCGGCCGCGACCTGGCGGCGTTCAACGCCGACGACGTCTCCGAAGCGCTCCACAAGTACCTCGGAAGCTCGATACACGTCCGGGACACCTGACGGCGGGCGGCGGAAGTCCAGTGGCGGACGCCGTCGTTCCCGCGGGCGGCCGGCGCGCGAACCCGCGCCCGCAACACACATAACCACCCCACGCTTAGACGGCATCCCGATGGTCGCCGACGCCTACGACTTCTGGCTGTTCGACCTGGACGGAACGCTGGTCGACACCGACTGGGCGTACACGCGCGAGCGATTCGACCTCGTCGGCGACCGACTGGGTCGGGCCTTCACCGACCGCGAGGCCGAAATCCTCTGGCACGGCCTGGGCGGGTCCCGCGACCGACAGCTGACGGAGTGGGGCGTCGAACCGGAGACGTTCTGGAACGCCTTCCACGCCGTTGAGGACCCGCAGGCCCGGGCCGAGGCGACCTTCCTCTACCCCGACGCCGAGCGACTGGTGTCCGACATCGACGGTCCCGTCGGCCTCGTCACCCACTGCCAGCAGTTCCTCACAGACCCCGTGCTCGACCACCTCGACGTCAGAGACTGGTTCGACGTCGTCGTCTGTTGCACCGAGGACCTCGGGTGGAAACCCGACCCCGCCCCGGTGGAACACGCCATGCGCGGACTCGGCGTCGACGCCGACGGTGGGGCGGGCGTCCTGGCGGGTGACGGCGCCAGCGACATCGGCGCGGCGTGGAACGCGGGCCTCGACGGCGTCCACGTCGAGCGCCACGACCCGGCGCGCCGCGGGCACTGCGTCGTGGGGGACGTCCGCGTGAACACGTTCGACGACCTGTACGAACGCGCCCTCCCCGACCGCGCGAGCGATTAGGCACGTGGGGCAGGTGACCTGGTGAGAGAACGAGCCAGGTGGGCGGCAAAACACGTCCGCCAGCGACCGGGCGAGAAGACTCGACGAGGGCGGAGACGGCGGAGTCGGTCGTCGCAGGGAGCGGGTCAGTCCTCGGCGAGCCGCCGTGCGGCGATGGCTCCGTCGTCGCGGAGGGCCACCTCGCACCCGGCGAAGGGGAGCCGCACCTGCACGTTGACGCGCCGGGTGTCCCTCCCCGTGGGGTCAAGCACGTCTTCCAGCGAATCGGCATCGACGTTGTCGAACAGGAGGTCCCGGTCGACGGAGTCTGGGCCGACGAACCGCTCGACGGCCTCGACGATGGACAGGCCGAGTTCGTCGTCGTCCTCCCAGTCGTGGTCGCCGATTCGGGTCCACTCCGAGTCGGCACTCTCGCTCTCTTCGAACGCCGAGGGCGCCTCGTCCTCCGACTGGAGGGCCGCGACGAACCCGTCGCCGTCGTCACGGCGAGCGTACGTCCGGATCCCCTCCAGCACTCGGCCGAAGTCGCCACCACCGCTCTTCTGGACGTGGTCCGACACGGCGGCGGCGTCGGCGACCGACTCGACGTCGTCCCAGGATTTGGCCGTGTAGAGGAGGATTGGCAGAGTCCGACGGCGTTCTCGGGCGGCGAGAACGAACGGCTCCCCCGACGGGAGAGTCAGCGAGTCGCTGACGAGACAGTCGAAGTCGTGGGTCGACAGCATCGATAGTCCCTCCTCGGGAGTCGGCGCGAGCGTCGCGTCGACGTCGTCGACGCCGGCGAACCGTTCGGCAACGAGTTCCCGGACCAGGGGGTCGTCTTCCACGTGGAGGACCGAGATGCTATCCGTCATGCTTCGAATAAAGTCATGAAAGTAGATAAATCTGACTCGATGTCGTATAAAAGAAAAAACACCCCCGCGTCCGAAGGACGACGTCCCCGTGTCGACGCCGAGGGTGCGGACGGGCAGGTCAGCGCGGCCCGTACCCCGGAACGGCCGAGAGAATCGCCTCCAGGTCCCCCAGCGCGTCCGAGAAGTCGGCGACGCCGGGTTTCGCCTCCCGGTCGGGGTTCGCGCGGACCACGACGTCCTGGTGGCCCAGGGAGACGAACCCCACGTCGAGTTTCTCGGCGGTCGCCCGCAGGCCGAGACCGACGTCCGCTTTGCCGGCGTCGACCTTCCGTGCGGGGCTCTCGTGGGCCTTGACCGAGAGGTCGAAGCCGGAAATCGACTCGACCAGGTCACGTCGGGTCGTCTCGCGGGTCTCCGCCAGGTCCGCCAGGGCGTTCCCGAGGCTGGTACGGAGGCCCGAGTTGGTGTCCCGGTTGACGAACCGGAGGTCCCTGTCCACCAGGTCCGCGAGACCCGACACGTCGTCAGGATTGCCGGCGGGGACGATCAGGCCCCACTCGCGGGTCCACCCGCCGAGTTCGGTCGCCGGCACTTCGCGCTGGACGGGGCCGGCGGTGACCGCCAGGTCGGGCAGTCCGTCGCGGAGGCGACGAAGCCCCTCCCTGCTCCCGAGAGCCAGGTACCGCGGGCGTTCGACCCGGTCGAGCACCCGCGAGAGCACCGGGTCGTCCTCGCCGACGCCGAGCAGCGTCGGCGGCCGCACGTCCGCCGAGAACAGCGTGACCTCGACGCGTTCGCCCTCGGCGAGGTACTCCGTGTCCGGGTGTACCTCGACGACGCCGTCCGCCTCGACCAGACTCGTCGTCGCTCCGCTCCCCTTGTCGACGGGGTACACGACAGTCTCGCCGTCCCCGTCTTCCACCAGGCCGACCGGCAGGAGGCGCATTCGCCCCTCGCCGTAGCGCTCCTGGACGCCCATCCGTCCCTCGACGGTCGCCGCCTGCGGTTCCGGGAGGCCGGCGGCCGTTCGAATCGCCGGCGCGACGAACGTCCGGAAGATAGACAGCGCCGAGACGGGGTATCCGGGGAGACCGACGTACGCCGACTGGTCTCCCGCCTCCGCGGCGTCGGGGTCCGCGGCGTCGAGACGCCCGACGAGCATCGGCTTGCCCGGTTTGACGGCGACGCCGTGCAGGAGGAGTTCGCCCCGGTCCTCGATGACCCGGTAGATGACGTCGACGGCGCTCGCGCTGGTCGATCCGGAGGACAGCACCAGGTCGCACTCGTCTGCCGCCTGGAGGAGCAGTCGCTCCATCTCCTCGTAGTCGTCCCCGGCGTGCGGGTAGAGGCGGGCCTCGCCGCCAGCCTCCTCGACGCCGGCGGCGATGGTGTTGGAGTTCACGTCGAAAATCTGTCCGGCGTCGTGGTCCAGCGACCCCCCCGGGCGGACGAGTTCGTCGCCAGTCGAGACGATGCCGACCCGGGGGCGACCCCTGACGGGCACCTCGTCGAGACCGAGCGCCGACAGCAACCCGATTTCCCTGGCGGTGAGTCGGGTCCCCGGCCCGAGCGCCCGGGCGCCGGCGGCGATGTCGGCGCCGGCGAACATCACGTTGTCGCCGGGGGCGACGGCCTTGCGGACCAGCACGGAGCCCTCGTCGGTTTCGTCGGTTCGCTCGACGACGACGACGGCGTCGCTCCCGGGGGGCATCACCGCCCCCGTCGACACCTCGACGCACGCCTCCTCGCTGACCACAGCGTCGGGAGAGACGCCCGCGTGGACCGACCCCGTCAGTTCGAGTTCGACCGGGTTCGCCTCGCCGGCGTCGAACGTGTCCTCCGCCCGGACCGCGTACCCGTCCATCGCCGCCCGGTCGAACCCGGGAACGTCGAGTTCGGCGTCGATTCGCTCCGCGAGCACCCGGCCGCGGGCTTCCGCGAGAGGCACTCGTTCGGTGCCCGGCGAGAGGTCGAGCGAGCCGACTGCCTCGCGGGCCTCCTCCGGCGTCGCCAGGTCCCGGAACTCCTTGCGGTCGGTCACGCGACCACCCCCCGGCGGGCCGGTCGGCGGGCCGCGGCAACGGTTTCCCGGCGGGTCACGGCGACCACTCCCAGTCCTGGACGGTGACGGTCGCACCCTCCTCGAACCCCTCCGTCGACTCGGGGACGACGACCCACCCGTCGGCCAGTGCGACGCTGGAGAGGATGCCGGACCCCGAGGCGCGCGTCGGAGTCGCCACTCTCTCTCCCGCTTCTTCGCCGACCTGGACCCTGACGAACGTTCGCTCACCCGGGGCGCTCGAAATCTTGCGGGTCAGCGTCGCCTCCTGCGTCGGGAGCGGTCGCTCGGGGAGGTGGCCGGCCGCTTTGAGCGCCGGGCGGAGGAACTGCACGGCGTTGACGATGCAGGCGACGGGGTACCCCGGGAGCATCACCACCGGCGTCTCCTCGACCAGACCGAGTGCGACCGGGTGTCCCGGTTTGAGCGCCACCCCGTGGACGAGCACCTCGCCCAGTTCGGAGACCACCTCCGGAATCAGGTCTCGTTCCCCGACCGAGGACCCGCCGGTGGTGACGACGACGTCGTGCGTCAGGTCGCGCTGGACGGCCGCCCGCAACGCGGCCCGGTCGTCGGTGACGATGTTCCGGTACGTCGCCGTCGCCCCCCACCGGTCGGCCAGCATCGAGACGGTCAGCCCGTTGGTCTCGATGACCTGCCCGGGGCCGGGGTCGCGCTGGACGAGTTCCTCGCCAGTCGGCACGACGCTCACCGTCGGCGGTTCGTACACCTCGACCCGGTCGGTGCCCACGGACTTCAGGAGGCCGAGGTCCGAGGGGCGGAGCTGGTGACCCGGTTCGAAGAGGACCTGCCCCTCCTCGACGTCCTCGCCCACCGGCCCGACGTTCTCGCCGCGGGCGACGGCGTCGAACACCTCCAGTTCGTCGCCGACCTCCTCGACCTGTTCTATCATCACGACGGCGTCGGCGCCGGGGGGAATCGCACTCCCGGTGTGAACTCGGACGGCCTCGCCCGGCGCGACGTCGTCCTGGTCGGCCGCGAGCA
Organism: Salinigranum sp.; assembly: GCA_041641795.1. Classification (GTDB taxonomy): domain Archaea; phylum Halobacteriota; class Halobacteria; order Halobacteriales; family Haloferacaceae; genus JBEPXT01. The sequence continues at coordinate 17,959 of JBEPXT010000002.1, read as the reverse complement.
CCGACGGCGACCGACCGGTCGCGCCGAACGTGTCCTCCGCGCGCACCGCGTACCCGTCCATCGCCGCCCGGTCGTAGGTGGGTACCGGGTTGGGAGCGGTCACCGTCTCGGCGACGACGCGACCGTCGGCCGACCCGAGCGACACCCGTTCAGTTCGGTCGTGGGGCGTCACGGCGCCGAGGAGGCGTTCGAGAGCGTCGGCGACGCGAGTTCGCTCCTTGAACCCCGCGCGCCGTCTATCGTCCTGCGTCATACCCCGCCCTTGCAGGTGCGGAGACAAAAGCACCCCCGCATCCGTGGGTCGGTTCGACCGACGAGGACGATGCGCAACCGACCGGGACGAGACGTACCCGGACGAGGGCGAGACGCGACCGGCGAGGACGCCTGCGACTGGTTGCGGCCACCACACCGCGTACCGCGGCCTTTTTCGACCCCCGTCCCCTAATCCTGCCCATGTCAGCATTTCGTGACGCCCTTCGCGAGTTGCCGGAACCGGTCTTCGCGGACCTGCTGGAGTCCGATTCCGAGTATCTCCTGGTGCTCGACCTCCCCGGCGTGACCGCCGAGACGGTCGACATCAGAATCGACATGGGGCGACTCGTCATCGAAGCGCGTCGCGAGAAGGACCTCCCGGCCGAGTACCGGTACGTCCGCGAGGACCGGTCGCTGTTCCTCGACGCCGAGATTCCGCTCCCGCCGGACGCCACCGGGGCCGGGGGAGAAGCGACGACGAAACGCGGCGTGCTGAAACTGCGGTTGCCGAAGCGCGATGCGGCCCCCGGGCAGACGATTCCGGTAACAGACGAGGACGCCTGACGCAGACGAGGTGGTCACGCTGGTAAACCTCCGCGCCTACTGGCGGTTCTTGCTCGTCGTCTACCAGTTCTTTCCGCTCATCGTGGCGTACGCGCGGGACCGTCGCCGGTTTTTCCTGTTCGGCGGGAGCCGTCAGGTCGACTCCGCGACGCGCACGAGACGGGCGCAGATACTGCTGGACTCGCTGCTGACGCTCGGCCCCACGTTCATCAAGCTGGGCCAGTTGCTGTCGTCGCGCCCGGACGTGCTGCCCCCGGAGTACCTGGAGGTCCTGTCGAGTCTGCAGGACGACGTTCCGCCCGCACCCTGGGAGGAAGCGCGGGAGGTGATTGCCGCCGAACTCGGGCCGCCGATGGAGGTGTTCGACGACTTCGAGACGGAGGCCATCAGCGGTGCGAGCCTCGGGCAGGTGTACGTGGGGACGTACCAGGGGGAGCGCGTGGCGGTGAAAGTTCGGCGGCCGAACATCGAGGACCTGGTCGAGGCGGACCTCCGGGTCATCCGCTGGTCGCTCCCGGCCATCATGTTCTTCCTCGGCGAGACGCGGGCGTTCTCGCTGGAGAACCTCGCCGACGAGTTCGCCAAGACCATCCGCCAGGAGATGGATTACACCCGCGAGCGGTCGATGCTGGAGGAGATTCGGAGCAACTTCCAGAACAACGACCGCATCATCATCCCGAACACGATAGCCGAGGTGTCGGGCCCGCGGGTGCTCACGATGGAGTACGTCCCGGGGACGAAAATCAACGACATCCAGGCGATAGAGGAGATGGGTGTCGACCGCTACGAGGTGGCCAGACAGCTGGAGCGCATCTACCTCCAGATGGTCATCGAGGACGGCGTGTTCCACGCGGACCCCCACCCCGGAAACCTCGCAGTCACCGAGGAGGGGCGCATCATCTTCTACGACTTCGGGATGAACGGCCGGGTCGAGCCGTTCATCCAGGACAAGATAGTCGAGTTCTACATCTCGGTGGCGAACCAGGACATCGACGGGATTCTCGACTCGCTCATCGAGATGGGGACACTCTCCCCCGAGGCGGACCGGGAGGTGATGGGAGACGTGATGGAACTGGCCATCGCGGACGCGCGCGGCGAGGACATCGAGCAGTACCGCGTCCAGCAGATAATCGGCCGCGTCGAGGACACCATCTACGAGTTCCCGCTTCGACTCCCGCGGAACCTGGCGCTCGTGCTGCGGGTGGCGACTGTCGTCGAGGGCGTCTGCGTGACGCTCGACCCCGATTTCGATTTCATCGCCGTCGCGACGGACTACCTGACCGAGCAGGGCTACCGCGAGGAGAGCATCCAGCGGTTCGTCGAGGCGACCGGCGAGCAGTTCCAGCGGACGGGCCGGTCGCTCGTCACGGTTCCGCCGAAACTGGAGCGGTTTCTCGACCGGGCGGAGCGCGACAACCTGTCGGTCAACGTCCGCCTGGAGGACCGGAACGACGTCCTCGCGCGCCTCGCGCGCCGCATCGTCTACGGCGTCCTCTCCTCGGTGGGTATTCTGGCGGTGGCACTCCTCTACGCGTTCGAGGGGGTCGAACCGGCGCTCGTCGGCGGCGTGCTCACGCTCCCCGTCCTGTTCGGTCTCTACCGGTCGTTCCGCAAGCGGAAGGGCCTCCAGGCCAAGCCGCAGTTCACCAGGCAGGCGATGCGCGAGCGGAGAGAGCAGGAGTAGTCGGGGACGACCGAGGGAACGCGCACACCCGACGCTGCGTTGCGAACTGACGGCACGGAGGCTGTCCGCGCCGGGGAGTGCCGTCGTCGAGGCCCAGCGTGCCTCGTCCGGAGCGCGGTGTGCCCGTCACCGGGCGCCGCGCGTCCGCGAACCCCGTCGCGGCGAGGGTCACGTCACGAGGGGGTCTGGTCCCGTCATCGCGAATATACGCTCGGTCGACGGCTGCCGGGGCTGCCGGAGCGGTCCCGGCAGAGCGCGTCCGCCAGTCACCCAACGGACGGCGAGCCGCTCGCCGCCAATTATCAGGATTCGAATTTGCGGAGCCGAATTTAATACCCGGGGGCGACGAGAGCGGACGATGACGCGGTGGGACGCGGTTCTGGTCGGCGTCGTCCTGGCCTGCCTCGCGGAGGGACTGGTCTGGCTTTCGACCGGCCACGTGACGGTCGTCGGCGGTCTCGGGGGGAGTGCCTTCGCCGGCTACCTCGCGGGCGACACCGCCTCCGACGGCGCCTGGCACGGCTTGCTGACGGCACTGGCCTGGGGGACCGTCCTCATTCCCGCCGTCGTCGTGGTGACGCTGTCCGGAACGGCGACGCTGCCGTTCCCGTTCGAGTTCGTCCTCCGGACGGCAGAGTCCGCCGGCGAGGCGACGACGGTTCTCGTCCTCGGGGTGACGCTCCCGAACGTACTCACCGGCGTCGCGGGGAGCAAACTGCGACGTCGCCTCCCCGACGGGATGTAGCGTCTCTCCGGTTCCGGAAAGCGTTCGGCCGGTCGCCACTCCCTGACTGCCCACCGGCGGACCGGCGGTGCGTCCCCGACCCGGTCAGTTATGCGACCGGGAGCGGTGGGTGGGGTATGGACATCGAATCGTTCGCCCTGGAGCGGTGGTTCGCCGAGTACGAACACGAGGCCGACATCATGCTCGCCGAGAGCGGCATCCGGTCGCTCGACGCCTCGCGGTTCGACACGAACCCCGGGGAACTGGGGTACGTCATCCCGACGAACGGCGACCCGGAACTCCGGGCCGAGGTGGCAGACAGGTACGACCGGAGCGCCGACGAGGTGCTGTTCACCTGCGGGACCCAGGAGGCGAACTTTCTCGCCTTTCTGGCCCTGATGGACGACGACGCCCACGCCGTCGTCGTCACGCCGACGTACCAGGCGCTTCACGCTGTCCCGGACGCGTTCGGCGACGTGACCCGCGTCTCCCTCGAACCGCCGCGGTGGACGCTGGACCTCGACGCCGTCCGCGAGGCGATTCGGCCGGAGACGCGACTGGTCGTGCTCAACAACCCGAACAATCCGACCGGTCGGTACCACGCGGACGAGACGGTCGCGGCGCTGTACGACCTGGTCGAGGACGAGGACGTGTACCTCCTCTGTGACGAGGTCTACCGACTGCTCGCTGAGGACCCGCTTCCGCCGGTCGCGTCGCTCGGGCCGCGCGGCCTCTCGACCACGTCGCTGACGAAGGCCTACGGGCTGGCGGGCACGCGGTTCGGCTGGCTGGTCGGCGACGAGTCGGTAGTCGAACGCGCCTGGGAGTGGAAAGATTACACCACCATCTCGCCGTCGATATTCGGACAGCACGTCGCGAGACAGGCCCTCGGGCGGCGGGAAGCGAACATCCTCGACGAGAACCGCGAACTCGCCCGCGAGAACCGCGGTATCGTGGGCGACTGGGTCGAGGAGCACGGACTGGAGTGGTACGAACCGGTCGGCGTGAACGGCTTCGTCACTGTCCCGGACGGGTTCGACGGGAGCGAACAGTTCTGCCGGCGGGTGGTCGAGGAGGCGAGCGTAGTCCTCGCGCCCGGAGCCGTCTTCGGGTACGACGACTACTTCCGAATCGGGTTCGGGTTGTCGACCGAGGAGTTGCGCGAGGGACTGGACCGGGTGAGCCGGGTCCTGAACCGCGCCCGGTAGACTACCGCCGGGGGCCGGCACGCCAGATGCGGTTCAGCGTCGCTCGCAGTGGTCCCACGCGGCCGTTTCCAAACCGTTTATACCGCCGTCCACACAACTCGCCAGCATGGCGAAAGAGCAGAAGCAGGTCCGGGAACTGCAGGAAGGAAGCTACGTGATGATGGACGGGTCGGCGTGCAAGATCAACCACTACAGCACGGCCAAGCCCGGCAAGCACGGGAGCGCCAAGGCTCGCGTGGAGGGCAAGGGCGTCTTCGACAGCAAGAAGCGAAGTCTCTCGCAACCGGTCGACGCGAAGGTGTGGGTGCCCATCATCGACCGCAAGCAGGGCCAGGTCGTCTCCGTCCAGGGCGACGACGCCCAGGTGATGGACCTCGACACCTACGAGACGTTCACGATGCGCATCCCCGACGACATCTCCCTCTCTCCCGACGACGAAATCGAGTACCTCCAGTACGAGGGTCAGCGGAAGATCGTCCGGTCGTAGATGACGTTCCCGGGGGCCGGCGCCGACCGCGACGCGGCCGACTACGTCGTCGTCGGCGCGCCGCTGGACGTCTCCACGACGTTCCAGCCGGGTACCCGGTTCGGTCCGGAACGAATCAGGCGATTCGCGAGGACTTACGACGACTACGACCGCCGGACGGACCAGTTCTTCTCCGAGTGCGGCGTCCACGACGCCGGCGACGTTCGCGCCTGGGACGACGCCCCCGAGTACCTCGAGTACCTGTCGGGCACCCTCCGCGACGTCGCCTGGGACGACGCCGTCCCGCTGATTCTGGGGGGCGAACACACCGTCTCGGCCGCCGGGGTCGAGGCCCTCGCCCCCGACGTGTTCGTCTGCCTGGACGCCCACCTCGACCTCAGGAGCGAGTACGACGGCAACGTGTGGAGTCACGCGACCGTCACCAGGCGCGTCCTCCACACGGTCGACCGGGCCGTCGTTCTGGGGGCGCGGACCGGGAGCCCGGAGGAGTGGACCCGGGCCGACGAACCGGACGTGACCGTCGTCCCGCCCGAGGAGGTGGCGGACTGGACGCCGCCGTTCGACGACGAGTCGGTCTACCTGAGCGTGGACATCGACGGCGCGGACCCGGGGTTCGCACCCGGGACGGGGACGATGGAACCGTTCGGTCTCACCCCCCGAGAGATGCGGGACGTGATTCGGGACGTGGCCCCGTGGACGGTCGGGTTCGACGTGGTCGAGGTCAACGACCGGGACGACGGCCAGGCCGCGGCCCTCGGCGGGAAGTTGCTCCGCGAGTTCGTCTACGCGCACGCGTCGGTCGACGGGCCGACGGCAGACGACTGACCGGCCGGCTCGATAGCGAGTACGAGGTTACAAGCCGCCTGGGGGACTGCGTCCGAACATGCAACTCACCGACCTGGTGACGTCTCTCGACGAGGAACTGCGAACCACGGACTACGCCGACCTGGACGCCAGCGCGAACGGGTTGCAGGTCGGCCCCGACGAGAAGGACGTGTCCAGCGTCGCGTTCGCCGTCGACGCCGCCGTCGCGACGATCGAGGCGGCCGCGTCCGCGGGCGCCGACCTGCTGGTGACCCACCACGGCATCTCCTGGGGCGGCATCGACCGCGTCACCGGCAGCCACTACCGTCGCATCGAGGCGCTGCTCGACGCCGACCTCGCGCTGTACGTCTCGCACCTCCCGCTCGACGGCCACCAGCGACTCGGGAACGCGGCCGGCCTCGCCGACCACCTCGGCCTGGAGGCGCGCGAACCGTTCGGCGAGATGGGGCCCGAGTACGTCGGCCAGCGGGGCTTGCTCCCCGAACCGACGCCGCTGGGCGACCTCGTCCACAGCCTCGACGAACTCGACCAGGGCGCCCGGTCGACTCGCGTTCTGGACCACGGGCCGGACGACGTCCGGTCCGTCGCCGTCGTCACCGGCAGCGGGAGCGACTGGCTGGGTGAAGCGGTCGACGTCGGCGCGGACGTCCTCGTGACCGGCGAGGGGAAGCAGAAGGTGTTCCACGAGGCCCGCGAGGCGGGCATCAACGTCCTGCTCGCGGGGCACTACGCCACGGAGACGTTCGGCGTCCGGTCCCTCGCGGAGTACGTCTCCGAGCGCGGTCCGGAGACCGTCTTCTTAGACCACCCGACCGGGCTGTGACGCGGCCGGGGTCCCGGCCGCCGGTCAGCGAAATCGGGAGGTTCAAACGCTCGACCGACGGAGTGGGAACACATGAGCGACGGGAGCGACTGGAGCGACGAGGACCACGCCACGCCGCCGCGAGAGCGGTTCGACAGCGACCCCATCGGGCACACCGACGTCTGGGGCGGCATGACCGTGGGTGACCTCGTCGGAGAGTACGGCAAGGCGGGCATCGGCGCGGCCGACCTCCACAGCGCGGTGGACGTGACCGCGGAGATGTTCGGCCGCGACGACGTGACGACGTTCCTCGGCCTCGCCGGAGCGATGGTCCCAGCCGGGATGCGGCAGGTAGTGGCGGACCTGATTCGGGACGGCCACGTCGACGCGCTGGTGACGACCGGCGCGAACCTGACCCACGACGCCATCGAGGCCATCGGGGGGAAACACCACCACGGCAGCGCCGGACCCCACGACCACCGCTCGGACGAACTGACCGGCGAGTCCCTCCGCGAACACGACGAGCGACTCCGCGACGAGCAGGTCGACCGCATCTACAACGTCTACCTCCCCCAGGAGTACTTCGCGCTGTTCGAGGACCACCTGCGCACGAACGTGTTCCCCGAGATAGAGCGAACCGTCTCGATCCAGGAGTTCACGGCCGAACTGGGGCGGGCGAACCTGGAACGGAACCGGGCGGACGAAATCGAGGAGGACGCCGGCGTCGCGGCGGCCGCCTACGAGCAGGACGTGCCGGTGTACGTGCCGGCGATTCAGGACTCGGTTCTCGGCATCCAGGCGTGGATGTACTCCCAGATTTCGGAGTTCGCCCTGGACGCACTGGGCGACATGAGCCACATTTCGGACCTGGCGTTCGACGCCGAGAAGGCCGGCGCACTCGTCGTCGGCGGCGGGGTGCCGAAGAACTACGTCCTCCAGACGATGCTGACGATTCCCGACGCCTACGACTACGCGGTCCAGTTGACCACGGACCCGGACCACACGGGCGGTCTCTCGGGAGCGACGCTCGACGAAGCCCGGTCGTGGGGGAAACTGGAGAAGTCGGCACGGAACGTGACTGTCGTCGGCGATGCGACCATCACGTTCCCCCTGCTGGTCGCCGGCGCGCGCGAGTTCGTCGACGAGTAGCGGGTCGGTCGCCGGCGGGTCGGGCACCAGTGGCCCGGACGCGGAGACGGAGAGATGTGGGGATGGGAGGGCTTAGGGCACCCGAGAGCGTACGCCCGGCCGGCCGATGACGAACGCACCGCTCCGAGTCCGGGGTGGCACCCGGGCGACGACGAGCCCTATGAGTGCCGAGGCCGCCATTTTTGATGGTGGAAGGCTTCTCTGAGGGCGTCTGGGTGTGACCACAGTAGACGTGGACCCCGGTCAGATTCCCATCGGGCGACCAGACACGGCTTTCTGAACGTTGCCGAGTAATCCACTGTATGGCCGCCGAAATTTCCGACCGGGTTCGAGAAATCGCGGAGGCTCGCGGCCTTCCAGAGTCCGAAGTGTTCGAACGGGCACTCGAACGCGGACTCGAAGAACTGTGGGAGGACCTGGTACTCGCACAGTACCTCGAGGGCAAACTCGACCGTGAAGAGGCCGTCGAGCGCGTCGGTCGGACGAAAGTCGAACGAGCGGACCGAGAGCGGGAAGTCGTCGAGGACGACGTCGACTGGGGCCTGAAGGCGTGACGCTTGCGGCTGTTCCGGACGCAGGACCGCTCAGTCACCTCGCCGAAATCGATTCGCTCGAACTGCTCTCGGCGTTTGACACACTACTTGTTCCAGAGACGGTTTACAAGGAAGTCGAGACCGGTGGTGGTCCGGACAGAGTGGCCGACCTCTCGTTCGAACTCGTCGAAGCCGATGAAAGCCGAGGCAGAACTGAAGAACTAGACGCCGGAGAACGCGCCGCGGTTGCGGTCGCTGAACAGCAGGGCATCGTTCTTCTAACTGACGACCTCGCCGCCCGGCAGGCAGCGTCCGACGCGGGCGTCGAAGTACACGGTTCCATCGGCATACTTGCGCTCGGTTACGGCCGCGGATTGCTCGACAGAGACGATGCGGCATCCCGTATGCGAGAACTCCAGCGCTCTATCCATACGCCTTCGAGGAGCGTTGAACTACCGTCAGAAGAGAGTCCGGGAGCGTTCACACGGCAAATAACGAGAGGCGACGCCGCAGCGAAACGAGCGGTTCCGACGGGTCAGCGCCGTCGAAGCAGGCGCCGTCCTTTGCGAACGATGCGTCGCCGGACGCGGCGTGGAAGCCGTCGCCAGGCTCTCATCGCCTTGCGGATTTTTCCCATAGGGTAACACCTCCGTCGGTCAGGTCGGGCCCGAACTCGTTCGACACGGGCAGAGGTGGTTGCCCTCGGGCGCCCTTAACGCTGCGGGCCAATCCGGGTCGTGCGTGGCAGAGAGCGTTCCGGACGATGGCTGGTCGAGTCCGGTTCCGGCGTGCTCACACCGGTTCCGTGTCGTCGACGGCGTCGCTCACCGCGTCGAGAAAAGCGGGGTCGTACGTTTCGTCGACGTGGTCCACGTTCCAGAGACCCGAAGTGCGGATTTTCTCGCTTCGGCTGTGAGTCCCGAGCCACTCGTCCGCGCGCTGGTCGATGGCGTCTCGCTGGTAGTTGCTGAGGAGCGCAATCGCGTTCCGTTCGACGTACGCCCGCAGGCTGTCGGCGCCCGGCTCGTCGTCGACGTTCAGCCAGAGGAACGGCAGGTCCCGGAGGTAGTCGCTCACGCGCCGTTCCAGGTCGAGTTCCGCCAGGCGCCGGTCCCGGTCCGCACTCGACCCCCGCCCCCAGTGTGGGTACTCGTCGTGCAATCCGTCGCGCTCTACGAGCGCCTCGCCGACCCGCTTTCGGAACACCGAGCCGCGATGGTTTCCCCCGCCCTCGTAGGTCCCCCGCGTCGCACCCCGGTGCGTCCGGAGGCGATCCCAGAGCGACGTGCTGCTCCCCTCGGAGACGGCGTGCGTCCCGATGCGTGTGAGGCGGCGGTGGTCGCCCGAATCCCGACGCTCGTCGGCAGCGAAGAAGAAGTAGACGCCCCTGTCGGGCCAGTCCATGTAGCCGGTGCAGTCGTCGAGCCGCTGTTTCCCGCCGACCCGGTCTTCGAGCGTTTCGAGCAACTGGTACAATCGGTCGACGTCGCGTCGGCGTTCCATCGGAGATAGACGTAGTTTCACGGACGCTGATATAAAAACGGTGGCTCGTGGGGAGGAACGCGACGTGAGAGCGGCCAGTCGAACCGGTTCGTCCCCTGCGAGATTGACAGCGAACGAGTCGCACCACCAGACGGTCGTCCCGGAAACCGACGCTGTTGACGGCTGACGTCTCGGACCCAGCGACGTACTCGCTCGAAACGGCGGCCGGTTCGCTGGCGAACACGTTCGCACGTCGTCCTAGATGTCGCCGTCTTCGTACCCCGCGTACTCGAAGAACCGGCGCTCGATGAGGTCGGCGGCGATGTCGATGAGGTCCTCCTCCGTGGCGCTGCCGCGGGCGTCGGCGAACAGGCCCATCGGAATCTTCGCCGCGGCCATGTGGTCGTGCCCGCCCGCCTCACCGACGTCGCCGAACACGTCCTCCAGGAGCGACCCGAGGGAGTGGCGGGAGTCCGTCGAGCGAGCGCTGACCTCTATCTTGTCGCCGCTGATGCCGAACACCAGGACGGTTTCGACGCCCTCCAGGTCGAGCAGGAAGTCGGCGGCCTGCGGGAGAGCGTCCCGTTCGGTCGTCCGGCCGACGTTGGCGACGAGATACGCCGACTGCACCGTCCGGGTCTGAATCGACGTGCCGATGGCGTCGACCGTAATCTCGGAGAGAGGCGGACTGTCCATCTTCCGCAGGAGCTCCGAATCCACCGAGGAGTGCAGGTAGAATCCGGCGAGGTACTCCTTCTCGGTGACGTCCCGGATGAAATCGAGCGTCTCCCGACGGATGGCGAACAGGAGGGCCGTCGCGAGGTCGCTCTCCAGGTCCAGGTCGAGCGTGTAGAGGTACTCCACCAGGATGACCGTCGTGCTGCTGGCCTCCTCGTGCAGCGCCACGAACTCGGCGTCCGGTTCCTCGCCCGGATGATGGTCGATGACGATGTCGACGTCGCCGTCGGACGGGAGTCCGTTGTTCTCGCCCGGATTCGAGCAGTCGACCATCGCAATCGTGTCGTACGCGTCCATGTCGACGTCGTCGCAGGAGTCGAGGTCGACGTCCAGGCTGTTGACGAACACGCGGTTCTGCTGGTGGGAAATCTCGCCGCAGTACAGGAACGTGACGTCCGTCACGTCCGCTTCGTTCGCTATCAGTTCGAGTGCGAGGCCGCTTGCCAGGCAGTCTGGGTCGGGGTTGTCGTGACAGACGATGGCGAGTCGCTCTGTCCCGGCGAGGCAGTCCAGCAACTGGTCGACCTCCGCCGACGCGTCGAGGGACGTTCCTTCGAGTATCGTGTCTGCCGATTGTTGGTGTGACATTGGAAGATTGGGTTCAGCGAACCCGGACGCTGAATCGAAGAATGTGACTCTTTGTAACCCACAAAATGAATCCGGAGACGTATAACGATTGTTCGGGTGTGCTAAGAGTATTCAGGATGACATCTGCGGGAGCGGAGTCGCGGGTTCCGACGCAGACATCGGGTCACCCGTCGTCCGAGCGCTCCTCGGGCGGGACGAACGGACCGACCGAGACGGTGTGGCGAGCGATGGTCGCCGACCGGAACACGTACGCGATGAACAGAATCAGGGGAGTGACGATGAATCCGATTCCGACGCTGAAGACGACGGGGAGCGACCCCGCCGGCACGGTGACCGAATCGGTCCGGTAGACCAGCGCCATGGAGACGCTGACGACGAGTGCGACCAGCCCCGAGTAGGCGACGACGCGGGAGAGGCGTGCGAAGTCCTGCTGGAGCGAGAGCGTCTTGAAGAACTGCCGCGTGACGGCGATAGCCTCGAGAAGGTCCTCGATGGCGTCGAGTTCGGCCACCGCCTCCTCTGTGAGCCGGTCGTCGTACCTGTTCCGGAGGTGCTCGGTGGCGGTCATGTTCTGGGCGTACTCGGTCCCGAGGATGACCTCCAGGACGTTCACGATGGCCGTCTGACTCTCGATTTGCTCGGAGATGTTCTCGCCGTAGGAAGTGATTCCCGCGACGTATGCCTCGAGTTCGTTCTCGGGGTCCTCGTTCGCGTCCTCGACGGCCGACCCGAGCCGCCGTGCCCGGTCTGCGAGCGTCGCGGCGACCACCCCGAGAAACTCTGCGGGGTCGTTCGGCACGGCCGGTTCGCCGGCACGCTCGCGGACGCGACGTCGAAGCTCGCGCGTCCCGTCCAGCTGGTCGAACAGTTCGTTCGGCGACCCGAAGACCCGGGAGAGAATCAGCTGGTTGATAGACAGCGCGATGGTGACGAGCGTCACAGTCCCCGAGATGAATCCGCTGGCGAACGCCGACGCCGCGGAGCTCCCGGGGCCGATGGCGAGGAGACCCAGCCGCGTCAGGACGAAGAAGAACGCCACGACGGCGGCGACGATGGCGCCGGTCACCGCGATTCGGTTGCCCCCGAGGACGAGCCAGTGAATCGCCCGATCGCCCAATCCCTCGATGCTCCGGACCGAACTCGCGGTGGAAATCTCCTCACTCATGCACGCTCTCCACCGAGGGGACGAAGGTGCATAGGGGTACGCACGCCGGACCGAGTGAGCGAAGACGGCCGGCGTCGAGAGTGGGCGCCCGGACGCGTCGGTCGTCCGCGTCGGGCTCCCACGTCGGCCGAAACCCCGAATGTCGCCGGGCGAGTACGCCTGTGTCATGGCCGGTGACGACGCCCCGACCGTGAACGGGGGACCCGACGACCACTCGACGCTGCGCTCCGAACTGGACTCTCACAACCTTGCGTTCGCCACGGGCGTCGGCGACGCCTCGAAGCCGGTCACCGTATCGCCCGGGGAATCTCCTCGATGATGTCCGTGGTGACGATGCCGTTGCCCCGGTCGGCCGTCGCGAACTCGCCGGCCTGTCCGACGACCCACGCGCCAAGTTCGGCGGCGTCGCGCCGGTCGAGCCCCTGAACCAGCAGCGCGGCGACGACGCCCGCCATCGTGTCGCCGGTTCCGACGACGGTCATCACCGGGGACCCCGTCTCGTTCGTCGTCCGTTCGCCGTCCGCGACGATGGTGTCGACGTCGCTTTTGACCACCGCCACTGCGTCGGTCGCGGTCGTGAACTCTTCGACGGTGCCGTACTCGTCCTCGATGTGGTCGAGTTCGTTGTCGTCCGGCGTGACCACCGTCCCCGAGAGGTCCGCTCCGAGCAGGGGGTCGATGGCGTCGGCGTCGACGACGACGGGGACGTCCACCTCGGCGACCGTTCGCCTGATTGCGTCGGGGTCGGCGTCGACCAGCCCCGGCCCGACGACGAGCGACTCGACCCAGTCTGCCATGTCGAGCGCCTGCTCGACGGCCTCGTCGTCGTACTGTTCGCCCTCGTACCGGTCCACCACGAGATTCGGCGAGTGGCTGGCGACGACGGGGTATATCTCCTCGGAGACGAGCGTCTTCGCGACGTCGCCGCCCGCACGAAGCGCGGCCAGCGCGCTGAGTGAGGGCTGGCCCGGGAATCCCACGCTGCCGCCGATGACGCCGACGCGACCGGACGTGTTCGCAGTCCCGCCGCGAGCACTCGGAAGCGTCTGTAGCAGTTGGTCCATCTCCGGGGCGTTCGCCGCTCGCACGTTTACGTGCTGGGCAGGCCGAGGCAGGCCGAATCGATGCACACCGGGAGGACCGGTCCGGAACGGCCAGGATGTCGTCCCCGGCACAGGCGGGCGTCACTCCCGGCACAGGAGAGCGTCGCTCCCGTAACCGAAAAGCGTCGTTCACGCACCCGAACGACGGCTGAGAGCGCCCGGCCCAGTTCACGGCGGGGGACTTGCGTCGGCAGGCAGCGTCCGTTTGCCCGCCGCCCGCCGATGACGACCGTGACCCGTGGCCACGTCGACCAGCGGTCGCTGCTCGCGGCCGGCGTCGTCGGGTTCGGCCTGAGCGCCGTCCTCGACGTCGTCGTCCTCCACCACATCCTCCAGTTGCACCACCTCGTCTCGAACGTCTACTCGCCGAACACCGTCTCGGGACTCCGGACGAACATCCTCGCGGACGGCCTGTTCACGTTGGCGAACCTCGTCGTCGCCGTCGCCGGCGTCCTCTGGCTGTTTCGGGCCGAGCGTCGGACCGCGAACCCGCTGTCCGTTCGGCCCCACCTCGGGGCGCTGGTCGTCGGCCTCGGCGGCTTCGACCTGTTCGACGTCCTCGTGGACCACTGGCTGCTGGGACTCCACCACGCCACACACGGACCGGGGTACTTCGACCCCCACTGGGCGGTCCTGAGCGTCGCCATAGTCGTCGGCGGCTACCTCATCTACGACGGCTGAGCGTCAGGTCGGCACCTCGACGGTCGTCTCGGGGACCTCTCGAACCAGCGTCCCGAGGGGCAGACGCTTCGTCGACGGGACGTCCAGCAGTCCCTTCGTCGTTATCGACCCGTCCAGGTGGAGCGTGTCGTCGGGGGGCTCTGCGGGGAGTCGGCGCTCGAAGCGCAGAATCTCCGACGTCTCGCTCTCGACGAGCGACCGGGAGAGGTTCTTCGGCGGCGGCCCGTGGGCGTCCTCGGACCAGAGGAGATTGACGGCCGTCGCCGCGTCCGACTCGTACCCGACGCGGAGATTCACCGCGGAGATGGTCAGGTCGACGGGGAGTTCGTTCGTGATGGACATCTCGACGGTGAGGTCCGTCGGCGGCGGTTCGCCCTCGAACGAGACGGCCACCTCGCTCACGTCGATGTCGCGGTCCATGCGCGTCTCTATCTTCTCCCCGATGGTGTCCGAGAATCGCCAGCCCAGGATAGGAACGTACTTCAGATAGCGGGCGACCCACGCGAGCGCCCAGAGGCGGAGTATCATACCGACCACTGACAGGGGCGGCCTAATAGCCTGTCGTCTCCGGGGGGAACGCCCCGCCCGAATCGAGTGACCGCCTCGGCCATCAGGTGCGCCGGAGCGACCGAGCGGCCGGGTAACCCGTCAGTAGCTGATGGAGTCGCGGAACTTGCCCAGTTGCTTGTTCGCTTCCGTGATGTGGCCCTGGGCGGCGTCGCCGGCGTCGACCGAGACGGACTGGAGGGCGTCCTGCTCGTGGTCGATCGTCCCGCGGTCCGAGTCGGACGAGCCCATTCGCTGGGCCATCCGCTCTATCTGTTCGGCCCGGTCGCGCAGTTGCTCCTCGACGTCCTCGTCGGTCGCGGCGTCGCCCGCTTTCTCGAGTTCGTCGCGCGCACGGTCGAGAAACTCCTTCGACATGGTCGCGCTAGCCGACCGGGGCGAAAAAACCGACTGCCTGCGATGTCCGGGGCGGCGGGTTCCCCGTTCCGCCGGGCCGCCTGGTCTCCGGGCCGCCTGGCCGCCGTTCGCTACAGTGACGGGAGACAGTCCGAACGGGCCTCCGAACGGAGTATGCCCGGCCAAGGTACAAACGTGCCCGTCCCGTGAACCGGATGTGACATTCACCGTCGACCTTCACACGCACACCCGGTTCTTCCACGGGTTCCCCCGCCTCGCGCGTGCGTTCGACCCCATCGGCGCACGCGCCCTGGCCTGGATGGCCCGGCGGCGCGGACTGGACGCCATCGCCACGACGAACCACGACTACTACCGCGAACTGGGCATCGGCGACGGGCCTCTCACGGTCGTCCCGGGCATCGAGGTGACGACCACGCGGGGCCACGCCCTCGTCGTCGGGCCGTCGCCGCCGAAACTCACGGCGGCCGGCGAACTCACGCCAGAACAGGTCGCGGACGTCGCGCACGACCGGGGGTGTGCGGCCATCATCGCACACCCGTTCCGGAACAGCACGGTCCGGGAGGCGGACGCCGACTTCGACGCCGTGGAGATAAACGGCAAGGGCACCGAGTCCGTCGACGAGGTGCGCGAGTTCGCCCGCGAGCGCGACCTGCCGCTCGTCGGCGGGAGCGACGCCCACTACCCCGTCGAAGTCGGTCGCGCCGTCACCAGCGTCGACGCCCCGGCGGCGACGCCCGAGAAAATCGTCGGCGCGATTCGGGACGGTCGGGTGACCGCGTCCGTCGACCACAGCCCCGCCCAGAACCTCGTCCGCTCGGCCTACCGGGCGATTCACCGCCGGAAAGGCTGGCTCGACCGGGACGAACCGGCGCCGCCCGGCGTCGGGGCGCCGCCCGGCGAGGAGTCACACCAGGGCCAGTCGCTGCCGGACGATTCGTAACTCCCCTCGTCGGGCCGTCAGTCGTCTCGTTCGGCGTCGGCGTCGACGGTGTACTGCTAGACCCACGGCGGTTCGCCGCGGTCTTTCGACCACTCGAAGAGGTGGCGCTTCTCGTTGGCGTAGTAGTACCGGTAGGCGTCGACGTAGTCCGGCGCCGTCCAGTCGCCCGTTACCTGTGGCGGGTCGCTGGCCGTCTGTGTCGGCCACGCCACGTCGCGGACGGCCCCGGAATCGAGCGATTCGACCGTCGCCCAGCACGCGTGGCGCTCCTCGTGGTCGTGGTCCCAGCGATACTGCCACTTGCGGTGGGCCGCCTCGACGTACTCCCGCAGCCGACGCCAGTTGTCGTACGCGTCGGCCGCCCAGACGGTGAGCGGGTGGTCAGCGTGGGTGAAATAGAGGTCCTCGCCCCGGAGTCCGTTTCGCTGCACGGCCGTCGTGAGCACCATCGAGCACTCGAAGACGCTGCTCGTCACGTGCCGGTCGACGAGCCATGCCGCCGCCGTCTCCGGGTCGCGGTCGAGCCAGAACGCGTTGACCATCGACAGTACCACGGGCCGACCGCCGGAAAACCTCTCGGCGACGCTCTCTCACCCGTAGCTCTCGACGCGGAGGTGCTCGTCGGGGAGGTCGAACTGGCGGACGACGTCGGTGACGCTGTTCGTCATCGCGCCGATCCCACAGACGTACACCTCCATCGACGCCGGGTCGATACGCGCGTCCACGTCGGTCGCCGGCGCCTCCTCGACCCACCCGCGGGTCGCCTCCGGAAGGTCGTCGGCCGCCTCGGCGTCCACGTACTTCGGGAGGGTCTGCTGGACGTAGTCTGTCTCCCCCTCCCAGTCGGTCAGGTACTGCTCGCGGCTCAGCGTCGGGACGTAGTGGAAGTTCTCCCGGCGGGCGTCGAGTTCGGAGAACGCCTCGCGGTACGGGAGGTGGTCCTCCCACGACGACCCGAGGAACAGCCAGACGTCCCGCGTCTCGCCGTCGACCCGGTCGCGCCCCTCCTCGAAGGTGTAGTCGATCATGCTCTTGAACGGTGCGACCCCGGTTCCGGTGGCGACGAACACGAGGTCCCGCGAGGACGGGGGCAACAGGGTGAACTCGTCGCCGTACGGCCCGCGGACGAACAGGTCGTCGCCGGGCGAGGTTTCGTCGCACAGCGTCGGCGTCAGGTGGCCGCCGGGCACCCGCCGGATGCAGAGTTCGACCTCCTCCGCGTTCGGCGAACTCGCGACGGAGTAGACCCGCGGTTCCTCGTGTTCGTAGCTGATTCTGACGTACTGTCCGGGGACGAAGTCGAGGCCCTGCTCCGGGGCGAACCGGAGACGAACCAGAGAGGGGTACGGCCGTTCGACTCGCTGGGCGAGCGCGCTCATCTTGTCGCCCAGTTCCTGTTCGCCCTGTTCCGAGAGTTCGGCCACCACCGTATCCCAGGCGTCGTCGTCCGCAATCGACCCCAGTTTCTCTCTGTCCAGCAGTTCGCAGATTCGCTCGCGGTGTCCGTCCACCACCTCGTCGATCTCGTGACCCCGGTTGTGGTCCATCGCCGCCACCTCGGTCACCTCGGCCTCCTGGTCGACGATGGTCTCGGACTCGGCCTCGTCCCGCAGCGAGCGGTCGCTCATTCCCTGACACTAGTGGCAGTCCCACCAGTTACGTTCTGTGCCCGCATTCGACGGGTCCGGGGTCGATGCGCGGTCCCCGGCCGGCGGCGTGCGACCCGAGGTGGTGGACGGCTTCGTCGCGTCGCCGTTCCGCGTGCGATGGTGGGTCTCGCCGGAGCTTCGTAGCGCAGAGAAGGACGCCGGATACCGACTGTGTCGGCGTCCGACTGACGGCGAACAGGGTTTTGTTTTGTCATCTCGTTGTGGGAATCCATGGCCAGTGAGACAGAGACGCAACTCGAGCGGACCCTCGGGCTGAAAGAGGCGCTGATGATCGGCGTCGGAACGATGGTCGGCGCCGGCATCTTCGTGTTGCCGGGGTCCGCCGCGGCGCTCGCGGGGCCGGCGTCGTCCATCGCGTTCATCGCCGCCGGCCTCATCGCCGCACTCACTGCCCTGTCGGCGAGCGAACTCGCGACGGCGATGCCCGCCTCGGGCGGCCC
>JBEPXT010000001.1:0-75305 GCA_041641795.1 Salinigranum sp. | reverse complement strand
GCCATAATTTGAGCACTACACGAGCTACCAGTAGTTCGGGTGGCTGTTGTATACAGGACTCCTCAACGTCGCTTGGGTCGGACGACGCATCCGGTGGGGGGTGATAGTGCTCCAGTCCGGTGACGTGAATGTAGTCGCCACCGTGAGGGTGTTTCCCCCGGCGGAGGTTGACGTTCAGCGTATTCGTGTAGTGGAATTTGTAGTCGTCTTCGACCGTCCACTGGATATCGAGACGACAGGAGTCGGCACCACAAAGGCCGTCATCGAACCGCACTTCGAGTGCGGTGGGATCGAGAAAATGGTCTACTGTCGCCGTTGCAAGGGGTTCTTCGTCGGTGAAGACGTCACGGATGGCTAAGAGTGCGGGCCGGTCAATAGCACCCCTAAGCGAGTGGCGCTCACCCGATCCACGGGTTTCGTTCATGCGCTACGGTGGAGAGGTGCTCTCTTCGAGACGCGACGAGTCTCCGCCGACGAATCGTTCTGCGTTCGCGATAGAGAGCGCTGCAGTAGCGAACGCGAGATTTCGACGTGTTGTCTGCCATTCTTGGAGTGTGTCCGGGTCAATCTCGCGTTCGTTCTCTGATGCTTCAGCGAGTGTGTGGTTCGCCTGCTCGACCATCAGCGTCTCCGGGGATTCAACGCCGTACTCCGTTTGGAACTCAGTGATCGTCTCACGCATGGCAGCGATGCGGTTCACGAGTTCATCGACAGAGACGTGAGAGAGAATGTCCGCCGCCTGCTCCATGACGAGCGACTCCGGCGACCGACGATAGTACCTCCCGCCATGGTCTCCCGTCGACGTGGCGACGAATACCCCCTCTGTGAGTGCCGTGAGATGTTTCCGAGCAGTCTTCGGTGACGTCCGTGCATCCGCTGCGACCGTCTCAGCCGAGCATGGGGTATACTCGCGGCTGATGACCTCACGGACACGTTCATACGGTGTCGTCTCGGCCTCCCATTCGTCGCCGACCGCCTCGTTGACATCGTCGAATACTCCGGAATCGGCGGGGTCTGTCCTATCTCAGACCGCGCTGTAGAGTAGTACAGGTCTTTGGCACGGTAATCGCTGACGACGTCCGTTCACGGGACGTCACCTCTCACTAGGTGGCGTTCGTTCGACGATGTCCAGAATCAGGAGGATTCACCTCCGTTCTCGTTGTGAATCTGCCGATTCATTCGGAGCCGGTCGATCGTCGTTCGGCCGGCGAACCGCGGGACACGGGCCAAATACTTCTCGTATTCGTGTCCGTACACGTCCCGGAGATGAGCCTCTTCAGCACGTGGCAGTAGCAGTACCCAGCCGATGTGTGCGATGGCTAGGATGGTCACGTAGAGTGAGTTTGTCAGCAGGAGAAAGCCAACCAGACCGATGATCATCCCGAGGTACTGGGGATTTCGACTGTAAGCGTAGGGACCATCGGTGTACAGCTCGCCAGTAACACCCGCCACTTCGTCGGATTGCATCACCCCGGCACTCCGCACGAATATCGCTGCGCCGACTATCGTAAGGGCTCCCCCGACGGTGAACGACACCACGGACGGCAGTATCCACTGGTGCCAGTCGGTGACTGCGACGAACAGTGTTGAAACGTTGAAGACGCCGACGAACATCCAGTGGAGATAGTAGCTCCACGTTTTGTCGCCTGGCGGCCACCACCGACGAGTCGTCACGAGCGATACGAGAACGAGAAGATAGATTCCGGTCGCTGAAGCGAGACCGATTCCGACAGCCGCGAGGGTCCAGGGTGGCGATAACATCTTCGATGAGTTTGGACACCCTCCTCCCCCCTTGGAGTACTGGCTCATCAGTGGGGCTGGTTTTTAACCCTGTTCGTCAAGAGCACCTGTCATGAAGTGTCTGGAACTTCGCATTCGTCATTCCGAGGAGACCCAGACAGCTACCGCGATTTTCTTGAACGGCGTGATGAGACCCCCACCCACACCATCACTTCGGTCGGAGACGAGGTGTTCTACTGTGGAGTCTGTGAGCGACTGACAGACCGGGACCGATCGTACGCCGACGCGTTCGTCGGTGGCACTGCAGTCGTGATTCCACCGGTCCGCTACAACCAAGATAGGACGATCGACGTAACTGTCGTCGGATCCGTTCAGGCTATTGAAGAGGTTCATCCCGGACATCCAGACGATGCTTCGATCGAAATCCGTTCGAGTTCTGATTACTACCGTCACTCCTCGAAAACCAGCGTCTTCAGCACGACGGGCACCGTGTCGTCATCGGTGATGGGCTCGCCGACGTCGACGTACGTGCCCCGTTCGACGGACAGTTCGTCGAGAACGACCACGGGTCGAGCGGACTCCTGTGTGCGCCTGATCGACTGAGCGAGCGCTTTCCCGCAGTTCTGAGCGAGCACGAGCAAGATCGGACCCGCGTACGAGGCGTCGTCGTACGCGGTGACGATTCCGTCGGCGAGGGCTTCGATGCGATCGTAGGTCAGTCCCCCGATGTCCTCGAACGCGAGGAAGAACCACCCCTCCGAGGACTTCGGATCAGCATCGTCCCCGTAGAGGGCGACCCCCTGCTCGACGTGGTCGCGTATCCGTGCGGTGAGCGTCTCGCGCTCCCGGCTCGGGCCGCCCTCGTCCTCGTTCTCTTCGCCCGTCCGACCCGACGCCTCGTCGACGGGCGGGAGCGGTGGGACAGAGAGGACCGGGACGTTCCGGAGCGGGAGCAACTGCGCGTCGAGGCCGATCGTCCGCCCGCTGAGGCGCGTGGTCGCGGTCCCTGCTCCGACGACCGTCGCCCGGATATCTTCCGACGGATCGAGTCGCGGCCAGGCGCCGAGGCGGTCGTGGCCCCGGATCGCTCTCGCGAGCGTGACACCGATGTCGCCGTACGCGCCACGGTCGACGGTGGCGTCGGCCGGGGTCGAGACGAGCGAACCGACGCCGCCGGTGAACACCACTGCGTCGAGGTCGACCCGTTCGTCGGGCAGGTCGCCGATCGCCAGCTCGCCGAGCGGGTCGGGGTACGGAGGACCCGTGAGCAGATCCGCGAGACAGTCGGCCATTGCTTCTCCGAGGCGGTCGAGTTCCTCCGTCGCCAGATCGTCGCCGACGGTAAGCGTCACGCCGAGATGGTCGAGCAGCGGTCGGATGCTCTCGGCGACCGCCCGCACGGTTCCGTCCTCGAGTTCGACGAGGCGGCCGCCGATCCGACAGCACCGCGTCTCCCGGACGGTGTCGCCCTCGAAGATCGCGACGTTGGTCGTGCCGCCGCCGACATCGACGTTGGCGACCGTCGCGTTCTCACGGGTGGCGTAGGCCGCCGCCCCGGACCCCTGGCCGGCGAGAACCGCCTCCAGGTGTGCGCCCGCGGTCTCGACGACGAACTGGCCCGTCTCGAGGGCCAGTTCGCTGACCACCGCGGCGGCATTGGACCGCCGGGCGGTCTCGCCCGTGACGATCACTGCACCGGTGTCGATCTCCGTTCGGGAGACGCCAGCGCGTTCGAGTTCCCCCTCGACGATCGCCGCCACCCCGGCGCCATCGATCGTCTCCGCGTCGACCAGTGGCGTCTCGTGAATCTCGCCGCGGTAGAGGATCTCCCGGTCGGTGATTACCAGCTTCCCGGCATCGGTCGCGCCGGTCGAGGCGATCCGGAGGCGGCTCAGAATCACCTGCGTCGTCGTGGTCCCGACGTCGATTCCGACGCTCGTCAGCGGCCCCTCGCTCATGCGCTTCTAATCGGGCTGTGAGACGTAAGCGTTCGGTGCCCGGGGTCCCGGACCGATGGGACCGCTACGCCCGGACCGACGTCGAGAGCGTTCGCCTTAGCCGCACTCCTCGTCCGACTGACGCCAGTGTCCGATCGGGACGGGACGACGTCGTCGTGAGTCAACCCTTCTGGAACTCCCGGTCGCCCTCGGTGAGGTCCAGTCCGCTGGCCTCCTGTTCGACCATCTCCGCCAGCATGTCCGCGATTTTCGCGCCGGCCTCGACCGGTGGCAGCCCACCGGAGTGGATGTTCGAGATGACCGACTTCTTCGCCGTGGGCGCGCCGCGCGTCGGGTCGTACACCATGTACGCGCTGAGGCTCTCGGCGGTTCGCAGGCCGGGCCGTTCGCCGATCAGGTTGACACAGCAGTCGGCGTCCAGTTCTTCGCCGATAGCGTCCATCACGTCGACACGGCCGAACTCGACGAACACTGGCGTCCCGACCGACAGCCCGCGCTCGTCGAGCTCGTCCAGGAGCGCCGGCAGCAGGTCGGAGACGTTCGCCTCGATCGCCGTCGAACTCAGTCCGTCGCTGACGATGACCTGGATGTGCGGGTGCTGCTGACAGTGCGTGCGGAGGTACTCGGCAGTCTCTTCGGAGATCTCCGCACCGAGGTCCGGACGAGCGAGGTACTGGTCTTTGTCCTCGACGAGCGTCCGGATCTTCACGAGCCCGAGTTCCTCGACGAGGGCGTCGTCGACGGTCGTCAAGACCGCGTCGCGAGCGCGGCCGTGATCCGCCTGGAACGTGAGCAACGTCTCCGTTCGCGGGCGCGTGCCGGCCCTCCCGACGCCGAGCCGAGACGGATTGCGCGAGACGATCCGTTCGAGTTCGCTCTCGTCCTCGGGGGTGGCCACCGTGTCGTCGCGCGTCGTGGGGGTGTCGTCGGTTCGGGTCATGATTCGGTGAAGATGGTCGGGTCGCCCGCACGGTCGGTCAGCGTGCCGTCACGCCAGATATCCATGTCGTCGAGCCAGGTTCGGAACTCGGGTGCCGGACCGAGGTCGAAGATCTCCCACAGCGCTGCGGCGTCGTGGTAACTGTTGGACTGGTAGTTCAGCATGACGTCGTCGCCCATCGGGACCGTGATGAAGTAGTTCGCTCCGGCAGCACTCAGCAGGACGGCGAGGTTCTCGATGTCGTTCTGGTCGGCGTCGATGTGGTTGGTGTAGCAGGCGTCGATGCCCATCGAGATGCCGTGGAGCTGTCCCATGAACACGTCCTCGAGTCCGGCCCGGATCACCTGGCGACCGTCGTAGAGGTACTCGGGACCGATGAAGCCGACGACGGTGTTGACGAGGAACGGGTCGTAGCGTTTCGCCAGCCCGTAACAGCGCGCCTCCAGCGTGAGCTGGTCGACGCCCTCGTGTGCGTCGCCGGAGAGTTCCGCGCCCTGTCCGGTCTCGAAGTACATCACGTTCGGTCCGCTGGACGTACAGCGGCGCTTGGCGAGGTCGTGGGCCTCGTCCAGCAGTCCGACGTCGATGCCGAACTCGTCGTTGCCGACCTCGGTGCCCGCGAGGCTCTGGAATATCATGTCCGCGGGCGCTCCGTCGCGGATTGCGTCCATCTGCGTCGTGACGTGGGCGAGACAGCAGTTCTGGGTCGGAATCCCCCACTCCTCGATGAACTCGTGTGTCCCCTCCAGAATCCGCGTCGTCGTGCCGACGCTGTCTTCGACGGGGTTGATGCCGACGACCGCGTCGCCGACGCCGTACGACAGCCCTTCCCGCGTCGAATCGAGAATTCGGTCGACGTCGTCGGCCGGGTCGTTCGGTTGCAGCCTGAACGACAGCGACCCCTCGGTGCCGATTGTGTTGTTACAGCGCGCGGTCACCTCCATCTTCGAGGTCACCAGCACGAGGTCCATGTTCGACATGACCTTCGTGACGGCGGCGACCATCTCGCTCGTGAGTCCGGGCCGAATCGCGCGAATCTCCCGGTCGGTCGTCGAGGAGTCGACGAGGAACTCGCGCAGGTCGGCGACTGTCCAGTCCCGGATACGCTCGTAGACCGGTTCCCGGACCGCGTCCTGGATGACCCTCGTCACCTCGTCTTCCTCGTACGGGACAACCGGATTCTCGCGCAGCGTTTCGAGAGTCGTCTCGCTCAGCGCGCGCTTCGCTGCGACGCGCTCGGCGGCTGACTCCGCGGCGAGGCCCGCGAGCTCGTCCCCGGTCTTGGGCTCGTTTGCCTTCGCCAGGAGACTCTGGACCGAGTCGAACGCGTAGTCGTCGGCGGAGAGTGTGTCAGATGTTCCCATTCTACTCTCACCGTTGGGGGTTGGCAGCATTAACCCTCACCGTTAATTAAT
The DNA here is from genome assembly GCA_041641795.1 of Salinigranum sp. Taxonomy (GTDB): domain Archaea; phylum Halobacteriota; class Halobacteria; order Halobacteriales; family Haloferacaceae; genus JBEPXT01. The sequence goes on along the minus strand of JBEPXT010000001.1, from coordinate 69,252 downwards.
AAAGTTTAATTTACTATACTAAAGCTCGCTTTCGAAAGGTGGGTGGATGCCGGACGGGCATCGACTCGTTCGAGAGGTCCTGGCCACGCGAGATGCGCGTCACGAACCTCGAGACTCGCCGAGACGGTTTCAGGCGGGACTCTCCGGACGCGTTCGCTCGAAAACGCACCCGACAGTGTGAGTACGACTACTCCCGTCCCGGGCGCCCTGACGAACTGTTCTACAGGACTCCCCCGTCCACGAACCCGCGCTCGTGACCGCCTCTCGACAGCCTCCTGTCGCCGGCAGCGGCCGCTAGCGGTTCAGGTCAGCCGGGGTGACGTCGAACCGCTTGAGATACTCCTGCACGGCCCCGTCGGACCCGACGATAGTAATCCGTTCGTCGCCGTTGAACCGCCACTGCGGGTCGACCGCACTCGTCCGCCCGTCGTCGTCCTCGATGGCGATGACGCGACACCCGGTCCGCTCGTAGATACCCGAGGCCGCGAGCGTCGATCCGGCGAACGGTCTGGCCGGCACGCGAACGACCCGAACCTGGCTCGCCGGCGCCAGCACGTCCTCGCCCCGCAGTTCCCTGGCGACCATCCTGGCGCTCACCCGCGGGACCGACAGCACGTAGTCGGCGCCGGCGGCGTACGCCTTCTGCGTCGTGTCCGCGTCGCTCACCCGAACCAGGACCTCGATCTCCGGGTTGAGCGACTGCGCCAGCACCGTCGCGAGGAGCGCCTTCGAATCGTCGGGGACGCCGACGATTATCGCGCCGGCGTCCCGGACTCCCGCCGCCTCCAGGACCTCCCGCGAGCCGCCGTCGCCGACGACGTCCACCCCGCTCCTGTCTTCTACGTCGACCGTCACGACGTCCGCACCCGACTCCTCGATGACCGACCTGGCGGCCCGACCCACCTCGCCCAGACCGACGAGGACGAATCGCTCGTGTTCGGTGAACGAGCGCGGCGGGCGGGTGAACTCGCTCAACTCCATGAGCGCGCTCTCCTCCCCCAGCACGAGGAGGACGGTGTTCGTGCGGACGACGGCGTCCGGACTCGGCGGTAACTGCAACTCGCCGTCGACCCAGGCTCCCACGATGGTCGCTCCCGTTCGCTCCCTCACGTTCGTGTCCCGGATTCTCCGGTCGACCAGTTCGCTGGAGTCTGAGACCGGGAGCTCCATCAGTTTCATGTCGCCGCCGAGTTCCACGGCGTCTCTGAGCTCCGAACTGAACGAGGCGACTGCCTTCTCCGCGAGGCGGTGGCCGAGGACGCCGTGCGGGGACAGCACGCTGTCCGCGCCGGTTTCGAGCAGTATCCCCTCCATGTCGCTGTCGTCGGTCAGCGCGATGACGTCGACGTCCGGGCGCACGGACCGCACGGTGAGTATCGTGTCGACGTTCGCGTCGCCGGCGTCGGTGATGACGGCCTGCGCGGTGTCGATGCTGGCTCGCTCGAACGTCTCCGCGTCCTGTGGCGACCCGTGGATGGCGGCGTACCCCTGGTTCGAGAGCGCCTCTGCGTTCTCCCGCGAGGAGGAGATGAGCACGTACTCGATGTCGAGAGCCCTGAGTTCGTCCAGGAGGACCGCGGAGTCCCGGCGGTACTCGCAGATGACGACGTGGTCCGTCTTGGGACTGAGCCGGTCGTCGAGGTTGACCTCGGCCCCGGTGAACAGGGGGATGATGACGAGGCGGAGCGTGAAGAAGCCGATTGCGATGCCCGAAAGCTGCAGCGTGGAGACGAAGACGAACATCAGTGGGTGGCTCCAGATGTCCGAGTCCTGGCCGTACCCGGTCGTGGTCATCGTCTGGACGACGAACTCGAACGAGGCGAAAATCGACTGGTCGACGCCCTCCAGCCGCGCCAGCAGGTAGTTGTAGCCGACCGTGTACAGGAGCACGAGGAGCACGAGACCGGTGACGTAGTAGAGGATGTGCCGGACTCGGCGGCTCGGCTCCAGCCTGCGGACCGTCCGTGGTAGCGAAACCATCGTGGGACTCTTCCTCCTGTCGTCGATAGCGGTCAATGAATGTAGCGTCTGTGGCTCTCGGTGACCGTGGCGGGGCGGGCTGCTCGGCCCCGCGTCGCGGACCTCGGGGTTCGAAGGAACGTGACTGGATAGCGGTGGCTCGACGGGGAGTGGCTCTTCGACGGGTGCTACCGCTCCTCCCCACTTCTGGATTCGAAGTCGACGTCCTGTTCTTCGCCGGCCAGTGCGACGTGACCGTAGTTGAGCAGGCCGACGAAGACGCCGCCTCCGACGACGTTTCCGAGCGTGGTGAAAAGCAGGAACGACGCGAACTCGGTTGCGGAGACGGTGCCCGTGAGCACCATCGCGGAGAGCACCTCCGTCGTTCCGAGAATCGAGTGGTGAAACGGCCCGAAACCGATGGCTGCCGTCACGAGCAACACGAACGCGATCCGACCGATGGTGTCTCGGCTCGCGGCCGACAGCCACGTCGCGAGGCCCATCAACCACCCCGCGACGACGCCGGAGAGGAGTATCACCCACCAGGGAAATCCGAGAAGCGCGTCGGCGAGCGAGCCGAACGACGCCGGTTCTGCGATTCCCATCGACGGGCCGAGCGCAACGATCAGCCCCACGAACGCGACACATCCCAGGAGATTCGAGGCGTACACCACGCTCCAGAGACGGAGCACCTCCGCCAGCGACGCACGGCCGTCGAGCAGCGGGAGTATCGCCATCGTCGTGTGCGCCGTGAACAGTTCCGTCTGCCCGACGACCACGAACAGGAACGCGATAGCGGAGCTGCCGGCCAGCGTGACCTGTTTCGTGAGCACCGAGTCGAACCCGGCGGAGAACGTCAGGGCCATCGCCATGAAGAGCGCCCCGAAGCTCAGACTGAGCCCCGCCGCGAACCCCGAGAGGAACACCCCTTTCGCCGGTCGGTTTATCTCCCTGAGCGCGTTCTCCATCTCCCGTTCGAGGATATTCCGGTACGAGAGCGTCGCGCCGGTCGGACCGTCGTCGGACCCGGACGTCATTGGTCGACCCTCATTGGTAGTCGGACAGGCGTAGAGTCCGACGAGTGAACTCCCTTTGGGCGGCCGACCGCCGCGTCACCCGCCCTGTCGGCTCGATATTCGAAACGTTCTGGATGAGGAGGCCTCCCCTGCCGGTTCGCGGGGCGGCTGCAGGGTCGAAACTGAGACGCGGTCTACCGCTCTTCCTGCCGGCGGCGAACTGGCTCCTCGGCTACCGAACTGACTCCCCGGCTCCCGACGGACGCTCACAGAGCGCCCGCGTCGACAGCGACCGAGACGAGGAAGATGAGCAGCAGGAACCCGACCAGCAGGAGGAGGAGAACTGATTCCTGGCGCATCTCAGGCGGTGGTGCTGTGGGCGCCCGCGCCGCTGTCTGCGTCGAGCGGGTCCTCCAGTTCGCCCATCACCGACTCGAACGCGTCAGTCGCGGTGAGGAGCCCGACCACGTCGCCGTCGGAGAGTATCAGGGCGAGTTCCTGTTGCTCGGCCTGGAACCGGTCGATAGCGTCGCTGACGGAGGTGTCGGCCGTAATCGTCATCGGCGGGGCCGCGATGTCCGTGAACGTCGAGTCGCCGGCCTTCAGCTCCTCTATCGCATCGATCACGCTCGGGACGTAGACGATTCCCTCTACGTCGTCGAGGTCCGCGCCCACGAGCGGGTACCGGGTGTGCGGCGTCTCCGAGACGCGCCGCAGGTTCTCCTCGACCGACGCCTCCGTCGAGAGGAAGACGACGTCGGATTTCGGAACCATCACGTCTTCGACCTCGGTCGTCCCGGCGGTCAACGCGCTCAGGACCTCGTCGTGGCGCTCGCTGGAGAGGTCGCCCTGCTCCAGCAGCGACCCCAGGCGGTTCCGTAGCTGTGCGCGGGACTCGATGGCGTCCTCTTCGGCTTCCAGCCACGCCCCGCTCATTTCGATGCCGAACAGCCGGAGGGTCCACTTGGCGACCCAGTCGCCGAGTTTGATGAGCGGCGAGACGGCCACGTAGAACCAGTACAGCGGGGCCGCCCCGTAGCGACAGACCATCCGCGAGCGCTCGACACCGAGGTAGGTGGGGGTCTGCTCGCCGTGGGTCAGGTGGACGAGGTTGATGATCAGGTAGGCGAACAGCGCGCCGACGCCGATGGCGGCGAACGTCGTGCCGGCGAACAGCGGCTCGAACAGCGCCGCCAGCGCGGGTTCGGCGACGATTCCGACCGCGATACTCGACGCCGTGATTCCCACCTGGCAGGTCGTCAGGTACAGTTCCAGGTCCTGGGTCATCGCCCAGGCGCGTTCGAGCCGGGGGTTCCCGTCGACGAACTCGTCTTCCGTGAACTGCCGGGCCCGGGTCAGCGCGAACTCGATTGCGACGAAAAAGCCGTTCGTGAGGATGAGTAGGAGGCCGGCGACGAGACGGAGGGAAATCTCGAGTGGAGTCATTGAATTGTTGGTGTGACCTGGTTCTCGCTCCAGCCGTTAGAAAGCGGTGGCCGTCCTCGACTATATGTACCGGTCTGTCAGTTCAACAGAGACGTCGCTCTCAACTCTGGATTCGACACCTCGCGCGAACAGAATTAATTGGGTGGCCGCAGAACGTGCCCTCCAATGGCGACCCGAGAACTCGACTCGCTGGACAAGCGGGTCATCTACAGGCTCCAGACCGACGCACGCCACACCTCCTCGAACGACATCGCCTCGTCGCTCGACGTCTCGGCGAGTACGGTCAGAAACCGCATCCGGGCGCTCGAATCCGACGGCGTGATTCGGGGGTACCACGCCGACGTCGACTACGAGGCGGCGGGCTACAACATGTCCACGCTCATCGTGTGCACTGCGCCGATACCGGAGCGCGAGGAACTCGCCGCGGCCGCCGCCGAGGTTCCGGGCGTCGTGGAGGTCCAGGAGGTGATGACCGGCGAAGCGAACGTTCTCGTCCAGGCAATCGGCGTCGACGGCGACGACCTCACCCGCATCGGAGAGGAACTGGACGAACTCGGTCTCCGCGTCTCCGACGAGGACCTGATTCGGAGCACGCACCGCCGACCGTACTCCCGGTTCGGGGACCCCGAGGAGGAGTAATCGAGACGCCGTCGGCTCGACGCGCCCCGCGTCGCTGGAGACGATTCGTGGACACCGCGTTCCCACCGCCCAGTGGGCGCCGCTTACTCGGCGACGCTGACGACCTGCTTCCCGACGTTGTCGCCGGAGAACAGTCCGAGGAACGCGTCCGGCGCGTTCTCTAGCCCGTCGACGACCGTCTCACGGTGGTCGAGCGCTCCGTTCGCAACCCACGTTGCGAGTCGTTCGTTCGCCGCTCCGAATCGGGTTGCGAAGTCACTCACGAGGAACCCTCGGACGCTCGCGCGCGGCGCGATGAGCAGGGGCAACTTCCGGGGTCCCGTCGGGACGGTTTCGTCGTTGTAGTGCGCTATCTGCCCGCAGACCGCCACGCGGGCGTCGAGATTCAGCTTCGTGAACACTGCGTCCGTAATCGGCCCGCCGACGTTGTCGAAGTAGACGTCGACACCCGCTGGCGCGACGTCGTCCAGCGCGGCGCTGTAGTCGTCGGTGTCGGCGTAGTTGACCGCGGCGTCGAACCCGAGGTCCTCGGTGAGCCAGCGCGCTTTTTCGTCCGTGCCCGTGAACCCGACGACGCGACAGCCGTTCAGCTTCGCAATCTGCCCGGCGACCGACCCGACCGCACCTGCCGCCCCGGAGACGACGACCGTGTCTCCGGGCGTCGGTTCGCCTACCTCCAGCATCCCGAAGTACGCTGTCCGGCCCGGCATTCCGAGGACGCCGAGGTAGGCTGCCGGGTCGGCGACTGCGGGGTCGACCGGGGCGACGTCGTCCGCATCGAGAACGCTGTACTCGGACCAGGTTCCGTCGCCGGTTACGAGGTCTCCCTCCCCGTACTGCTGGTGTTTGCTCTCGACGACTTCGCCGACGACTCCGCCTTTCAGTACGTCGCCGACGTCCCACGGCTCCGCGTACGAGTCGCTGTCGCGCATCCGGCCGCGCATGTACGGGTCTACGGAGAGATGCGTGACACGTACGAGGAGTTCGCCGGCAGTCGGCTCCGGGACCTCCGCGTCCCGGAGTTCGAAGCTATCCGCGTCCGGTTCTCCAGTCGGCCGCGCCGCCAGGTGCCACCGACGGTTCGTCTCTTTCACGTTCGACTTCGGACCGTTTCACTGAAGAGACTTCGGGCGTCAGCACGCCACGCTGGCACCGCCTGGGGCTCGGAGACGGTCAGGCAGCGTCGGTCGTGCAGGCGACTCCGTGGCTGAGAACGGACCGCCGCGGGGCACGCGCTCCGTATTCGGCACACCTCAATAGTTATCACCCTCATTCTGGAAGTAGAACTGTGATACTGCTGCCGTGGTTGCTCGACTGGCCACCCCGTCCGAGGTCGGTTCTCGCGTTCCTCGTCGTGACAGCCTTCAGCGTCGGCACCCTCGTGCTGTTCGCTCCGCTCACCGACCAGATGAGCCCCGACGAGTCCACCGTCGAAGTCGCAAACGTCTCCGTCCACCTCAACGACGAAATCGAGATGCCGGACGTGGAGAGCGATACCGTCGTGACGTGTACGTCGAGCGGAACGCCCGGGGACCACCTCGCCGTTCGCGCCCACGTCGTCGTCGAAACGCCGCTAGAGGGCGACGAACCCGAATACGACGTCGAGGTGAGCCTCGGCGGTGGTTCCGCGACCACGACCGAACCCGTTCGGCGAACGGGCAGGGAGCGAGTGAACGTCTTCTGGGTCGTCCGCGACGACGAGGCGCTCTCGGTCGGCGAAACGGCCGAGGTCCGCGTTCGCCTCCGAAAGTCGGGAACCGTCGTCGCTTCCGCGAGCCGAGCGGTCACCGTCGCGGAAGCGAGGCGGTCGTACGACTGCGAAACCTGAGGAGGCGCCCGGCCGGCAGGGTATTTCGTCCGGCAGGACGGCCGTGGTCCTAAACCGCCTGGAAACCCAAGCGGGGGCGGTATGGATTCAGTCAATCCGGCGACAGGCGACCGCGTCGCCTCGTACGACGACCACACCCAATCAGACGTCGAGTCGGCCCTCGACCAGTCGACGGCGGCGTTCCAGGACTGGCGGGAGCGACCGCTCCGGGAGCGCGAAACGCTCCTCGAAGCGGCCGGGACGGTCCTCCGCGAGAACAAGCGCGACTACGCGGAGACGATAACCCGGGAGATGGGGAAGCCGATAACCCAGGCCGTCGCGGAAGTCGAGAAGTGCGCGTGGGCCTGTGACCACTACGCCGAGCACGCGAGTTCCTACCTCGACCCCGACGTTCACCAGAGCCCACCCGGGACGACGGTCAAGACCGTCTACGAACCGCTCGGCCCGGTGCTGGCAGTGATGCCCTGGAACTTCCCCTTCTGGCAGGTGTTCCGGTTCGCGGCCCCGTATCTCACGGCGGGCAACGTCGGCCTCCTCAAGCACGCGTCGAACGTCCCCGGGTGCGCCCTCGCCATCGAGGAGGTGTTCCGCGAGGCAGGCTATCCGGAGGGCGTCTTCCAGTCGCTGCTGGTTTCGTCCGACCAGATCGACGACGTGCTCGCGGACGACCGGGTGACGGCCGCGACGCTCACCGGCAGCAGTCGGGCCGGCCGGTCGATAGCGTCCACGGCGGGCGAACACCTCAAGAAGACGGTGCTGGAACTCGGCGGGAGCGACCCGTTCGTCGTTCTCGACGACGCCGACGTCGAGGCCGCCGCGACCACCGGCGTGTGGGCGCGCAACCTGAACGGCGGGCAGTCGTGCATCGCCGCGAAACGATTCGTCGTCGTCGACGACGTGTACGACGAGTTCGTCGACCGGTTCGTCGACGCCGTCGAGTCGCTCACGGTCGGCGACCCGACGGACGAGGACACGGACGTCGGTCCCCAGGCCCGGCAAGACCTCCTCGAGGACCTCCACGAGCAGGTCCAGGCGAGCGTCGACGCGGGAGCGACTGCCGTGACGGGCGGCGAACCGCTGGACCGCGAGGGCGCATACTACCCGCCGACGGTCCTGACGGACGTCCCGGCGGGGTGTCCAGCCGACACCGACGAGATATTCGGCCCCGTGGCGGCCGTCTTCCGCGTCGACGACGAGTCAGCGGCGATAGCGAAGGCCAACGACACGCGGTACGGGCTGGGGGCGAGCCTCTGGACGGACGACCTCGACAGAGCCGGGCGGCTCACCTCCGAGATAGAAGCGGGCTGCGTCTACGTGAACGAACTCGTGAAGTCGGACCCCCGGGTGCCCTTCGGCGGAATCAAGGAGTCCGGCTACGGCCGCGAACTCGCCGCCGCCGGAATCACGGAGTTCGTCAACCGCAAGACCGTCTGGCTCACGGACGAACCCGACACCGACGTCCCGGTGGAGTGACCGATGAAGGCTTCTGACCTCCTCGTCGCCTGTCTGGAGGTCGAGGGCGTCGACCACGTCTTCGGTCTTCCGGGCGAGGAACTCGAAGACCTGCTGTTCTCGCTGCGAGGCTCCGACATCGAGTTCATCCCGGTCCGTCACGAGCAGGGGGCGGCGTTCATGGCCGACGTCCACGGTCGGCTAACGGGCGAAGCGGGCGTCTGTCTCGCGACCCTGGGACCGGGCGCGACGAATCTCGTCACCGGGGTCGCGGACGCCCACCTGGACAAGTCGCCCCTGGTCGCGATTACGGGCCAGGGCGGCCGCGAACGCCTGCACAAGGAGAGCCACCAGGCGCTGGACGTCGTCCACGCGTTCGAGCCGGTCGTGAAGTGGAACACGCAGATTACGGAGGCGGAAATCATCCCCGAGTCGGTCCGCAAGGCGTTCAAACTCGCCGAGTACGAGAAGCCGGGCGCAACCCACCTCGAGTTCCCCGAGGACGTCGCCGTCGAACAACTCGACGCGGCTCCCCTCCCCGAGCGCGAACGGGTCCGGCGGCCCGACCCGGACCAGCAGTCGCTTAAGCGGGCGGTCGACCTCGTCGAATCGGCCGACGCGCCAGTGGTACTGGCGGGGAACGGCGCCGTTCGAACCCCCGCCGCGACTCGCCTGCACGAACTGGTCGACCACGCCGGGATGCCGACCGTCGCGACGTACATGGGGAAGGGCGCGGTGTCGGACCGGCTCGAAAGCTCGCTGATGACCCTCGACTCCGGGCCGAACCGCGAGGCGTCGACGGCGATACAGCGGGCAGACTGCGTGCTCGCCGTCGGATACGACATCGCCGAACACGACCCGAAGTCGTGGAATCCCGAACTCGACACCACCATCGTTCACGTCGACCACGAGCCGGCGGAGGTGTACGAGCACTACAACCCGGACGTCGAGCTGATAGCGGACATCTCGACTGTGCTGCGCGAAATCCGAACGCGGCTCGACGCGTCCGACGAGCCGTCGTGGTGCCAGGACCTGCGCGAGCGAATCGTGGCGGACGTCGAACGGAAGCCCGACCCCGACGAGCCGTTCTCGGTGCGGCGCACGCTCCCGTACCTGCGGGAGGCGATGGCCGACGAGGACGTGCTCATCTCCGACGTCGGGAGCCACAAGATGGCCATCGCCCAGAACTTCCTGACCTACGAGCCGAACACGTGCATCATCTCGAACGGTCTCGCGAGCATGGGTATCGCGGTCCCCGGCGGCGTCGCCGCCGATCTCGCGGTCGACGCCAACGTCGTGGTTGGCACCGGCGACGGCGGCTTTCTCATGAACGCGGCCGAAATCGAGACCGCGACGCGGCTCGACCTCGGGTACACTATCGTCGTGTTCAACGACGACGACTACGGCCTCATCTCGGAGAATCAGGAGGCCCACACCGGCGAGCATTTCGGGACCGAGCTGACGAATCCGGACTTCGTGCAGTTCGCCGAGAGCTTCGGCATCGAGGCACACCGACCGGAGACGTGGGACGACGTCGAAACGGTACTGCACGAGGTCGTTCCGTCGGACGAGATGACCCTGGTCGAGATTCCGCTCCCGTAACGGGGCCGCCCACTCTCCCGACCTCCTGACATGTCGTCGCGAGCCACCGTCTCTCGCGCCCCCCGCGGGTGTTCCGTGGTTGCGGGGCATCGAGGACGGTCGGCCGTGTGGCTGTCCTCGCTGGGACCGGTGCGGAACCCCGGACTGAATTCGGCGGAGAGATTCGCCGTGACGCTCTCCGAAGGCCCGCGGGTGCGTCTCTCCAACCCGGTCGAATCCCCTCGTTTCCACCGGATGAGAGCCAGCATCTCCTGTTATGGGATTTCCGCTCCAATATACGACGCAACCTCGTTGTCCCGGGATTACGAGAAGAGACACAGTATGTCAGTAGTTACGATAGCGGAGGCAGTATGCACCGAACGGTAGGTCGGACGCTGGGCAAGACGTCGGTTTCGCTGTCGAGTCCGTGGGTTTTCTTCGGAATCACCTTCGCTATCACGTGGGGCTTCTGGATTCCGGCGATGCTCCTCGGCCTGCGATTCGACTCCGCGCTCGGACTCGCCTTCCTGTTGCTCGGACTCACGGGTCCCGGAATCGCCGGCGTCGGGCTCATGTACCTCCTGTACGACGACGGCAGTCGGAAGGACTTCTGGGACCGCGTGACCAACCCTCGCAGAATACGCGGTCGGTGGTACCTCGCCGTCCTCCTCTACCCGCCCCTCACGTTCGCCGTCGCGGCCGTCATGGACATCATCCTGGGCGGGCGGGGCTACTTCGTGGGCGGGTGGGTGCCACAGATAACGACGAACCCCGCCGCGTTCTTGCCGACGCTGCTGTTCTCGTCGCTCCCGCCCATTCTCGAGGAACTCGGCTGGCGCGGCTACGCGCTCGACCAGTTGCAGCGCACCCGGTCGGCGCTGGCCGCAGGCATCGTCCTCGGCGCCGTCTGGGCCGTCTGGCACCTCCCGCTGTTCTTCATCGGCGGGACGAACCAGCACGACGCCGTCGGGTTCCTCACGACCCGGTTCTGGCTGTTCATGATCGGCGTCGTCGCGCTCTCGGTGGCGTTCACCTGGATACACAACGGTACCGGCGGTACCATCCTCGCCAGCATCATGCTGCACTCGTGGACGAACTTCACGCTCCAGACGTTCGAGGGGACGCTCCGGACGGACGTATTCTTCTACGCTATCGTCCTTTGGGCCTTCGTCGTCCTCGTCGTCGTCCTTCGGGGGGCGGACACGCTGACGAGAAACGAGAACATTCCCCACCCCACGTTGAAGACCGAACCCGCGCGGTAGGACCCTTCCAGTGGCGCCCAGGGTCCGAACCTGAAGGCGACGACCAGTGACCTGTTACTTGCGCGAGGCTCCACCACGTCCAGGTTTCGTCGAAGCCCTCCACTGGACATCACGAGGACGCCTCGAACCCTGACGGGGCGACGCATTCGGTTCAGTCCTCCCCTCGACAATGGCGGTTTCTCGCAACTACCCCGGTTCGCTGCTCGTGTCGGCGCTCCCGAACTCCGTCGGTACAATCCGTCCCGTCACTCCTCGGTCTGAGCGAGGACTCGTCCGTTGATTGACCCCGCCGTTCTGACTTCTGTGGCCAGCGTGACGTAGTTCGGTCATGATTGCTTCGTATCACGTCCGCAGAGAAGTAATCGGATATTGATAACTGGCCGATGGTAGTACAATTAATTTTGTAGAAGTTCGGGTCGGTTCTCGGACGTGACGAATCAACGTTTCCGCTATACGATAACTGAAGCACCATTCGTTCTCGCTGTGGAAATTCAGACACCGTATCGAAGCACAAACCCGAACTACACCTGCCTCTACAGGCGAAGACTGACGGCATGAAGTTCGACCCCGTCCGCGAACTGCTAAGCAGATTTTCGTTCGGTAGCGGTTGTGCAGCCCACGCCGGTTGTAGTCGCTCCGTGCCGATTGTACGATGTACGTCGTCGGTACCCGTACCACCCCTGCCTGAGAAGAATCGGCAACGACTGACACTCATACGCCCTTCGACAATCGTACCAAAGACGTTTCAATCACCGGCTAGACGAACGCATTTGGATACATAATAAATTGTATTAACGCGGTCGGGGGGTCTGGAATACTCACTGGACGTCTGACCCGACCCTGCGTCGTTCGGGGAGCGGTCCGCTATCAGACAGTCGGTCGTTCAGGGAAGACGCTGGATTGTGCCGCTGAAGACGAACTGACATTACACAACTATCATTGTAATGGCCTTCGGTTCGACGGTCGTCACGAACCGCTTCTCGAACGGGTATCGTCTCGGGTGCGCCGAGACGTCGCACAGGTTCGAGGGCTGTTCGGGGCAGCGGCGACGACAGAACGTGTTCCGGCGTTGGAAAGGTTATTCACGCTGCTCCTGATACGTTCACGCATGCCCCGAATCTTCGCCTCACCCGCTCGATACATCCAGGAGTCGGGAGCGATGGACGCACTCGGTCGGTTGACGACCCGACAGGGAAATTCGGCGCTCGTCGTCGCAGACGCCGACGTGTGGGCTGTCGTCGGTGATTCGATTCGCTCCAGTTTCGACGACGTCTCGGGGACGTTCCGGCACGCGCTGTTCGGAGGCGAGTGTACGATGGACGAGATTGACCGGCTCACTGACGTCGCAACGGAGTCCGGCGTCGACGTGGTCGTCGGCGTCGGCGGCGGGAAATCGATTGACACGGCGAAATCAGTCTCCAGACGCGTCGGCACGCCGCTCGGGTCGGTGCCGACCGTCGCCTCTACGGATTCACCGACGAGCAGCCTCTCCATCGTCTACGGGGCGGGCGGGGCGTTCGAAAGAGCCGAAATGCACGAATTTCATCCCGAGTTCGTTCTGGTGGACACCCATGTCATCGCGCGAGCACCGACCCGGTGGTTCGTCTCGGGCATCGGCGACGCCCTCGCAACCTGGTACGAGGCCAGGACTGTCTGGGAGAGTGGCGGGACGACCGTCTTCGGCGGTCGTCCGACGTATGCGGGTCGAGCGCTCGCACGGGAGTGTCATCGGCTGCTTCGGGAGCACGCCGAAGCGGCGGTCGAGGGTGTCGAGAGGGGCGTCGTCACCGAAAGCGTGGAAGCAGTAACCGAATCTATCGTCCTGCTGAGCGGTCTCGGATTCGAGAACGGGGGGCTCGCGGCGGCGCACGCAATCCACGACGGGTTGACGGGTCTTCCCACCGCGTCGGAAGCAACACACGGAGAGAAAGTGATGATTGGTCTCCTTGCACAGCTGGTTCTCGAAGGGAAACCAGAGGAGACGATTCTCGACCTCGTCTCGTTCGCGAATACGGTCGGGCTCCCCGTCTCGCTCGAAGCGTTCGACGGTGGTACCCCACCCCGGGAGGAGTTGTTACAGGTCGGCCGTATCGCGTGTGGGGCCCCCGGGCCCATGGAGAACGAACCTACCGAATTCTCGCCGGAGGACGTTGCGGATGCCCTGTCTGCCCTCGACTCGCTCGGCGAATAACGCCGCGGCGGGATTCCTTTACAAGGATATCATTGTAAACAAGTGGCCATTCCGTTGAACGGACGACGTTGTCGGGAGACGCAATCTGCAGTTAATTTTCGTGATTGTGCGTTCCGCCCTCGAGAACTCCTTCGAATTGTGTTCTCCATGAGGGGAATGGTTTAGTATTTGAACACGCATTGTGAATGTATGGCAACGGAGCCCGAAGACGGGAACGCCTCTCGGACGGTCCAAACAGTCGAAACCAACTTCGAGGTTCTGGACTGTCTCGAGGAGCGAGGCGAGGCGGGCGTCACCGAACTGGCGGAGATGGTGGGCATCTCCAAGAGCGCGGTCCACCGCCATCTCGCGACGCTCGTCGACCGCGGCCGCGTCGTGAACGTCGACGGCCACTATCGGCCGGCTTCACGGGAGGCCCACGGCGTCGAGCCGACGGTCGAGATTATCGAGGCGTTGAAAGAGATGAATGGCGCAACTCCCGAGGAAATTGCGGCGGAGACTGGTCGTTCAGAGGAGACGGTGTACTCCTATCTCCACCAGCTGGAGGAGGCCGAGTTCGTCGTCAACAAGCAAGGTGAGGAGTACCAGAACGGACTAAAGTTCCTCGACATCGGCGAGCGAGTCAAGTACAGTACGGGAATATTCGACATCGTCGCCGAAGAGGTGGACACAATCGCGGAGGAAAGTGGGGAACTGGCGTTGTTCAGCGTGATGGAACACGGGCAGAACGTGCTCCTCTACAAAGCCGAAGGTGAAGACGCGATACGGTCGGCACACGAGATTGGGCTCCGCGAACCGCTGCACTGTAGCGCTCTCGGGAAAGCCATCCTCGCCGAACTTCCGAACGAGCGTGTTCGAGCTATCGCCGACCAGCGGGGACTCGAAGCGTTCACCCAGAACACGATAACCGATGTGGACCAACTCGTCGCCGAACTAGAGGAGACGCGGGAACGAGGGTACTCCGTCGACAGGGAGGAGGCCAAGCCGGGGATGCGCTGTGTGGCCGCGTCCGTCACCAGCGAGAAGACGTCCCTCTACGGTGCGGTGAGTATCGCAGCGCCGAAGAACCGAATGCAGGGCGAGCATTTCGAACACGAGATGCCAGAGCTCGTCAAGGGTGCGGCGAACGTCATCGAACTCAACTCGATATACATCGAGTAGACGCGCTACCGTCTCGCCGCGGACCTACGAAGTCGACCCGATTGCACGACTCCTCGCACGGCCCATCTGTCCGAACACGTTCAGCTCGGTTTCGGCGTCGAACAGGTGCAGGTCGATTTCGTCGAAGGAGAGATACACGGTGTCGCCCACGCTGGGCTTCGTATTCGCGGGAACTCGAACCCTGACGTCCTCCTCCGCGACGGTCGCGTAGATGTAGTTGTCGCTACCCACCGGTTCGACGACGTCGACCGTCGCTTCGATGGAGCGCTCGCTCGGCGTGTCCGCGAGGTCGATGTCTTCGGGCCGGATGCCGAGTACGAGGTCCGACGTCGTCGTCGATTCCCGCACGTCGTCTGCGCGACTCTTCGAGAGCGCGTACGTGAAACCGCTCCCCTCGAGTGAGGACCCGTCGAGCGCCACGTCGAAGAAGTTCATCGCTGGACTGCCGATGAAATCTGCGACGAACAGATTCGCGGGCTCGTTGTAGATCTCGTCGGGCGTTCCCACCTGCTGGATGTGTCCCTCGGCGAGGATGACGATGCGGTCGGACATCGTCATCGCCTCCTCCTGGTCGTGGGTGACGTAGACTGTCGTCGTCCCCAGTTCCTCGTGAATCCGCTGGAGTTCCGTCCGCATGTGCATCTTCAGCTTCGCGTCGAGATTCGACAGCGGTTCGTCCATCAGGAACACCTCGGGTTCACGAACGATGGCTCGGCCCGTGGCGACGCGTTGCTGCTGGCCCCCGGAGAGGTTCCCCGGTTTCTTGTCGAGGTGGTCCTCGATGCCGAGCATGGCTGCGGCCTCTTCGACGCGCTGTTCGATTTCGTCGTCGGAGAGATTCTTCGCGAGTCGGAGCCCGTACGACAGGTTGTCGCGGACCGTCATGTGCGGGTAGAGCGCGTAGTTCTGAAACACCATCGCGATACCGCGGTTCTGCGGTTGAACGTCGTTGATGATGCGACCTCCGATACTGATTTCGCCGCTCGTGATGTCTTCGAGTCCAGCCACCATCCGTAGAGCGGTGGACTTCCCGGACCCCGATGGACCGAGGAGCGCGACGAACTCACCGTCTTCAATTTCGAGGTTGATGTCCTCGACAGCGACGACGTCGCCGTACATTTTCTTTACATCGCTAAATGTGACTTTGCTCATGGACTACCGTGTCGAATATCTACGAAGTCACATATATGTTTTTCCCAAAAATCGTGATAGATGTGTCGCCAGGTCTGGAGCGACGAATGCGCCCGGAGCGCACCTGGTATGAAACATAGTCTCAAAACCCAATAAAAACCATTAAGTATGTGGTTCGTAGATATTTCGCTTGATGTCTCGCAAGCGGCAAGCACCAACTGCGTCGAGCAGACGTAGTTTCATAAAGGCAGCAGGAGCAGCAGGAATAGCTGGACTCGCGGGATGCACCGGTAGCGGTGGTGGTGGCGATGGTTCTGGCGGTGGCTCCGGAAATGGAGCCACGGCTGGCGGCAGTTCGGGCGGGTCCACCACGCTACAGTACTGGACGCTCTTCGCCGGCGGCGACGGCGAAGCGATGAAGAAGCTCGTGAACCAGTTCAACGAGGAACACGACAGCATCCAGATAACGCGTCAGCGCCAGCCGTTCGACGAGTACTACGACAAACTGTTCACGTCGATGACCGGCGGAAACGCGCCGGACCTCGCGGTGTTCCACACCACCGAGATACAGCGGTTCATCGACGCCCTCCAGCCGCTCGGTGACCTCCTCAGCGACGGGACCGGTAGCGCGTACGTCGATTCCATCTGGAAGGAAACGGAGTTCGATGGGGACCGTCTCGCACTCCCCCTCGACACGCACCCCAACGGCCTGTACTACAACAAGGACATCTTCGAGGAAGCCGGACTGGACTCGGAGAGTCCGCCGACGAACTTTCAGGAGCTGAAACAGGCGGCGAACACGATACACTCGGAGACCGACAAACTGGCCTTCTCTCCGGACCCGTACCTTCGATTCTGGGTCCGGCAGTTCATCGCCTGGCAGCGGGGCCGGGGGGGCAATTTCCTCAACGAGGATAAGACGAAGGCGATGTTCGGCGGCAAAGACGGCGTCTCACTGGGGCAGTTCTATCACGACGTCACCACGGAGTGGGGCTGGGACAACCCCGACGCGACCGCCGACCGCGGGACGAAAGCGTTCCGTGCCGGAGACCTGGCGATGACCATCAACGGAACGTGGTACTTCGGGGTCCTCCAGGAGCAAAAGTACGACTGGGGAATGACGAAGCCGTTCGTCGCACCGGGGCAACAGCAGAAACTGACCTGGGCGAACAGTCACACGCTCGGCGTCCCGAACAGCGGCAAGAACACGGAAGCCGCCGTGGAAGCTGCCGAGTGGCTCACCCAGAACAGTCTCGTCTGGGGGACGGACGCCGGCCACCTCCCCGCCGCGAAGAGCGTACTCAACGCGAGCGACCTGCAGGACGCCACCGTCTGGAACAAGACCCTCTCGACGTTCTCCGAGATGGCACAGGACGGGCAGCTCGCGTACATGCCGAGCACGTCGAACAACGAGAACTACAAGCGTCCCGTCAACCAGGCAATCTCCCAGATCTATTCGGGTCAGACCACCCCCGAGAAGGGAATCAAGCAAGCGGCCGACGAAGTGACGAAGAACCTGCAGGGGTAGGAATCGGGTAGCAAGAATGGCAACCGATACGAAATCCGTCTTCGACCGACTCAGACGGGTCGACTTCGCGGACCCGGAGACCCGTGACGGCGTACTGTTCGCCCTCCCGTACCTCCTGGTTTTCTCGGTGTTCCTCCTGTACCCGCTGCTGAAGGGGCTGTACATGAGCCTCTTCGACTGGAACGCCTTCGCACCCTCACAGTCCGAGTTCATCCTGCTTGACAACTACGTCCGGATGTTCCAGGACCCGACCTTCTGGAAAGCACTCCGCGCCACGGTCGTCTTCGTGGTGCTGACCGTGCCGACGCTGGTCATTCTCGGACTCGCGATTGCGCTGGGTGTCAACCGGGACGTCAAAGGAAAGCGCGTCCTGCGGACCGTGTTTTTCAGCCCGTACGTCCTGACCGTGTCCGTCGTCTCGCTCATCTGGGCCGAGTTGTACGCCCCCGACTACGGGCCGATAAACTACTACCTGGAGTTCCTCGTGAGCAACCCGCCGTCGTGGCTCAACAGCTTCACCTTCGCGATGCCGGCTGTCGCACTCGCGACGATATGGTGGACCGTGGGATTCAACTTCGTCATCCTCCTTGCCGCCCGACAGGGCGTGCCGGAGCGACTGTACGAGGCTGCTCGAATCGACGGAGCGAGTACCTGGCGGGCGTTCAGGGACATCACGCTCCCGCAGATGCGCCCGGCGATAATGTTCGTGACCACGGTCCAGTTCATCGCGTCGTTCCAGATTTTCGGCCAGGTGTTCATCATGACGAACGGTGGGCCCGGGAACTCGACGCAGACGCTGGTCATGTACCTGTTCCGTATGGCGTTCCGCGAGCAGGAGTTCGGATACGGCGCCGCTATCGGGTACTTCCTGTTCTTCGTCCTCGTGGCGGTTTCGCTGATCAACTACAGATTCATCGGTGGTGATACCCAATGAGCACGAGTTCGACGACACAGTTCGGCACGGAACGCCTCAGGACTATCGGGCTGTACGTGGCGCTGTACGGGGCCGCGTTCCTCTTTCTCGTCCCGTACATCTACATGCTCTCGACGTCCCTCAAGCCCGAACAGTTCGCGTTCTCGCAGAAACCGTACTGGATACCGCCCGAAATCTCGATCGACTGGTATCTGATCGTCCTGCGAGAAGCTCCGATGATCCAGTGGCTCGTCAATACGTTCGTCATCGCGGCAAGCACGACGGTTCTCGTCGTCATCCTGGATTCGATGATCGCGTTCTCGCTGACCAAACTCGACTGGCCCGGTAAGCGCGTGGTCTTCTCCATTATCATCGCTAGCTTCATGGTGCCGATCTACGCGAACATGGTGCCGCTGTACACTATCATCTCGGATTTCGGCCTGGTCGACAGTCCGCTAGCGGTCATCCTGCCGTTCAGCGCGATACCGATCGGTGTGTTCCTGTTCACGCAGTTCTTCAAGGACCTCCCCGATTCGGTCATCGAAGCGGCGAAACTGGACGGATTCAGCACGTTCCAGATATACTCGCGAATCGTGCTTCCGCTGATGAAACCCGCCATCGCGGCCCTCTCTCTGTACACCTTCGTGTACACGTGGAACCAGTTCCTCTGGCCGCTCATCGTGTTGCAAGGCGAGTCGTCGTTCACGCTCCCCGTGGGTATCGTGACGATGCAACCGACGCAGGTCTTCCAGCCCGGGGCCGAGATGGCGGGGACGCTCCTGGCCGCCGCGCCGCTGTTCATCGTCTTCCTGATCCTGCAGGAACACCTGGTGAACGCAGTCCAGATGCAGGGGACCACCGGATAATGACGACACAGGATTCCGACGACGACGGAGAGACGCCTGCCTACAAGCGAACCCTCGTGTTCGTGTACCAGCACAGTACGGCGCTCGTCGCCGTCAGCGTGGCGTGGTTTTTTGCGTCGCTCCCGCTGGTGACACTCGGTCCGACAACGCTCGGTGCCTACGCCGCTGTGCGGTCGATACGCGAGACCGGACAGGTCGACCGCACGTACGTCCTCCGGGCGCTCCGACTGAACGGCGTTCACGCTGCACTCTTGAGCTTCCTCCCCGGGCTGTTCGTCGCGGGGGGTGTTCTCTATCTCCGTGGCGGGTTCTCCCTGGACAGCACCGGAAAACTCGTCGCTGTTATCGGATTCTACGTCGGAGGATACCTCGGTATCGCGCTGATTCCGACGTTCGTCGCCCTCGCCGACGGCGAGACGCCCGTCGATGCGCTCAAAGAGGGATACGTCTGGGTGGCGACGCGACCGGTGTCGGCGGTCACGCTGGCGCTCGTCACCGGCGCACTGTTCGTCGCTACGACGCTGCTCACCATCGGATTCGTGATAATTTTCCCGGCACTGGCGTTCTCGTATCACGTCATCGTGCTGGAGAGCGACGCCCCGAGCGTACCGTCGTCCGACCCCTCAACCGACCACCGGGAGCGTGCCGCGTGAATCTGGACGGGAGCGATTCGCAGTGATGCGTGGTTGGTATCGATATCGAAACATCAACGAGCCAGAATACGCTCGCACTCACAGGTCACAACTCATCAAATGGAACTCGACAACGCACAAGACGCGCCGGTAGCACGCACGTCTCGATCCCTGAACGGCCGATGGAACCTTCGCACCGATGCGGACGACGTCGGCATCGACGAGGAGTGGCATCGGAGTACCAGGTGGCCAGCCGACGAGCGAATCTCGGTGTCGGTTCCGCACGCCTGGCAGGAGAACGAGGAACTAGCTGACTACACCGGCGTCGCCTGGTACCGACGAACGGTCACCGTCGACTCACTCCCCGACGGACGGCGAGTGTTCCTCCGGTTCGGCGCCGTCGACTACCACGCGACCGTCTACGTGAACGGCGTCGAGTGTGGGACACACCGCGGCGGCTTTCTCCCCTTCGAGGTCGACGCGACGGAGGCGTTCGACGTCGGGGAGAACGTGGTCACGGTCCGCGTCGAAGACCCCGAGGACCTCGAGGAAATCCCTCACGGTAAACAGGGAGATCCGTGGTACAGGCGCGTCAGCGGCATCTGGCAGGACGTGACCATCGAAACGCGTCCCGAAATCCGTGTCGACGACGCGACCGTCTCGCCGGACCTCGACGACGACGTCGCGCACGTCGAATTCACGATTGCGGCGGATAGCGCGACAGTCCCGCCGTCACTGACGGCGACGATTCGGGTCGAGCGAGACGGGGACGAGATTACCAGCGTCTCGCGCGACGTCGACCCAGAGGTCTCGAATACGGTGTCTGTTCCGCTTCCCGACGCGGAGTACTGGACGCCAGACGACCCCGTGCTGTACGACTTCGAAATCGAGTTGGTGCACGCGTCAGAGACGCTCGACGGCTACCAGGATTACTTCGGGATGCGGAGCATCGACGTCCAGAACGGGACGTTCTATCTCAACGGCGAACCGCTCTACATTCGCGGTGCGCTCGACCAGGGATACTATCCGAAGACACTGTACCGACCGTTCGAGGAGGACCTCTTCGAACGAGAGATTCGAATCGCGAAGGAACTCGGGTTCAACCTCATACGGAAGCACATCAAACCCGCACACCCCGACTTCCTCGAACTCGCCGACAGGCTGGGAGTCCTCGTCTGGGAGGAACCGGCGAACCCATCTCGGTACACCGACCGCTCGAAACGCGAGGTCCGCGACCAGTTGCGCGACCTCGTCGCACGGGACTACAATCGTCCGAGCGTCGTCATCTGGAGCATCTACAACGAGGAGTGGGGAATCGGTCACCAGGAAGACGAACCGTTCGTCTGGGAGGACGAGGAGAAACAGGCGTATCTCGGTGAACTGTACGAGACCGCCAGAAGCTGGGACCCCACTCGGCTCGTTTGCGACAACTCCGGGTGGGCACACGTCGCCACGGACATCAACGACTATCACCGCTACTTCGCCAGTCCAGACTGCTCGGCGGAGTGGGGCGCCGACCTCGAGGCGATGACGTCGAACCCGGAGGCGAACTACGCCGCGACGTACACCGACCCGGAATCGAGTCCCATCGTCGTCTCCGAGTTCGGGACCTGGGGACTCTCCGACACCGAGGCGCTGGAGGAGTTCTACGGGGGTGAACCGGACTGGTACTTCCATCCGTACTTGACCGGTACCGACGAATCGGTGAGCGACAGGCAGGTACACCTGGAGTCGAATCTGCGTTCGCCCGCCGGGTTCAAAGAGCGGTTCGAGGCGACGGCGCTCTCGGACACGTTCGACGACCTGTCGGCCCTGGCAGAGGCCTGGCAGTGGCGGGAGTACCTCTCGGTGAAAGACCTCATCGAACAGATGCGACTCCACGACGGCATCTCGGGGTACATCATCACGGAGTTCACCGACATCGAGTGGGAGTTCAACGGCATCCTCGACTACCGCCGCGAGGAGAAAGCGTTCCACGACGAGTTCGCCACCATCAACGACGACCTGCTGGTCACGGCCGTCCCCGAATCACACGTCGCCTGGAGTGGCGACGACATCGCCGTCGAAATCACTGTCGTCAACGACGCCCGCGAGTCACACAGCGGGACCGTCGAGCTGACGCTCGTCGACGACGCGTCGGGAGACGTCGTCGACAGTGGTACGTTCGACGTCGGCGTCGACGCGCACGCCACGTCGCGGACGAGAACAACCACAGTGACGACGCCACGCGTCGACGACCCCGGACGCTACACGCTGGCGGTCGCGTTTGCGTCCGAGACGGACACCGCAACCAACGAGGAACCGCTGACCGTCGTGCCGCCGACGCGTGCACCGAACCGCGACGTCACCGTGTTCGTCCAGGAGAACGACGTCGCCGACCGCCTCATCGGGTCTCGCCACGAGGTCACGCGGGAACTGACCGCCGACGTCGACCTCGCCGTAGTCTCGACGTTCGACGCACCAGTACGACAGTTCGCCGAGGCCGGCGGAACGGCCCTGCTGCTACCGCCGGCTCACGAGAGGACCCCTACAGACGACCTGTTCCAGTACCGCGAACTCCCCCGCGGCGAGAACTGGAACCTCTGCTCTGCGCTGTATTCACACGACAGCCCGCTCATCTCGGACCTGACCGGGAGCAAGCGACTCGACTGGGCCTTCGAGGGACTCTATCCGAACGCACTGGCGACGGACCTCGACACGGACCAGGACGACATCCACGTGGAATACGTCGAGGGCTGGATTGCCAACAGAGGCAGCCCGCTCGTGACTCGCGTCGTCGGAGATGGTCGCGTATGCACCTCGACGTTCCCGCTCGGGGAGTGGTACGGCCAGCATCCGGTTGCGACCATCGTCCTGGACCGCCTCGTCGACCGATTCGCCCGAGACTAACCATCGCACACACCACGACGAAATCACCATCCACATGACGCGAATCACCGACGGACTGTCCGACGACTCGCCGCGGAGGTCGCCCCTCGCCATCGGGTCGCGCGTGCAGGACTCGGCGTCTCGTGGAACGCCTCCGTGGAACGACGCCACGACGGTGACGTGGCGGCGGGAGACGTTCGCCCGTCGGTCACCCAACGACGTATCGTCTGCAACTGAACTACGGCGCGATTCATCAGACGTATTCACACTATGACAACGGAACGCTGGAGCGAACAGAGAGCGTGGAACTGGTACGACGAACGGGACTGGCTCGTCGGATGCAACTTCCTGCCGAGTTCGGCGGTCAATCCGACCGAAATGTGGCTCGCAGAGTCGTTCGACCCCGACACGATGGACCGCGAACTCGGCTGGGCGAGCTCGATAGGCATGAACACCGCGCGGGTGTTCCTGCAGTATCTGGTCTGGGAGGACGACCCGGACGGGCTCAAAGAGCGCATGGACGCGTATCTCGACATCGCAGACGGTCACGACATCTCGACGATGTTCGTGTTCTTCGACGACGTCGGGTTCTCGGGAGACGAACCGTATCTCGGACCGCAGAAAGACCCCCTCCCGAACACGCACAACAGCCAGTGGACGCCCAGTCCCGGGCACGAACGGGCGGTCGATCGCTCGGCGTGGCCACGACTCGCCGAGTACGTCCGAGACATCGTCGGCACGTTCCGTGACGACGACCGCGTCCTGATGTGGGACGTGTACAACGAACCTGGCAACAGCGACATGGGGCAACAGACGCTCCCGCTCCTTCGTGAGTCCTTCGAGTGGGTCCGCGAGGCGAACCCGAAACAGCCGGTCACCGCAGGCATCAACTGGGACCCCAATCGGACGAAACAGAACCGCATCGGGAGCGAACGTGCGGACGTCATCTCGTTCCACGACTACAGTGAGTTGTCGTTCACGAAGGAGCGGTTAGCGGAGCTGGAAGCGTACGACCGTCCGTTGCTCTGTACGGAGTGGCTCGCGCGAACGCGGGACAACCACGTCCGGACGCACCTGCCGTACTTCAAAGAAAAGAACGTCGGCTGTTACACGTGGGGGTTCGTCAAGGGGAAGATACAGACGCACCTCCCGTGGAGTACGGCACAGACGTCCATCGCAGAAGCCATCGAGGACGAGAATACCGACACGTGGTTCCACGACGTCCTCCACACTGACGGGACTCCCTACCGGCGAGAGGAAGTCGACCTGATCTCCGAGTACACTGGCCGAGGCACGGTGGCGTCCCTGCCGGGAGTTGCCGATGACTGACTCGGACGGCGAAGCGACTACACGGCAGGCGACGCCGGCCGGAGCGGGAAACCGCCGTGCTGCCGCTGGACGAGCGCGGAAATCGAGCAGTGACGGACGTGAGAACGCATGACCCTGAAAGACGAACGTATCGTGATTACCGGCGGCGCGGGATTGATCGGCGCGCCGCTCTCGCATCGCCTCGTCGAGCACAACGACGTCGTCGTCGTCGACGACCTCTCGAACGGCATCCGGGAGTCGGTCCCCGACGCAGCCGAGTTCGTCGAGGACGACCTCACCGACCCGGCCGTCGTCGCCGACGCCATCACGGCGGACGTCGACCTGGTGTTCCACCTCGCGGCGGACAAGTACGTCAACGCCGACCGCCCCCGCCACCAGTTCGAGGTCAACGAGGAGTTGACCTACAACGTTCTCGAGCGGATGGACGAGGTCGGCGTCGACAGGGTCGCCTTCACGTCCTCGTCGACGGTGTACGGTGAAGCGCCGCGCCCGACGCCGGAGGATTACGCCCCGCTGGAGCCGATCAGCATCTACGGCGCGGCAAAACTCGCCGAAGAGGCCCTGCTGTCGGTGTACGGTCACTCCCACGGATTCACCGTGTGGAACTTCCGGTTCGCCAACATCGTCGGGCCCCGCTACGGTGCGGGCGTCATCCCGGACTTCGTCTACAAACTCCAGCAGGACCCCGAGACGCTCACGATTCTGGGCGACGGCCGCCAGGAGAAATCGTACATGCACGTCGACGACTGCGTCGACGCGATGTGCCACGTCGTCGAGCACACCGACAGCCCCGTCAACACCTACAACCTCGGGACGCGCACGACGACGTCGGTGACCCGGATAGCGGACGTCGTCAGCGACGAGATGGGCGTCGAGCCAGAGTACGAGTACACCGGCGGGGACCGCGGGTGGACCGGGGACGTTCCGAAGATGCGCCTCTCAATCGAGAAGTTGCACGCGCTGGGGTGGGACCCGACGCTCTCCAGCGACGAGACAGTCCGCCAGGGCGTGCGAGAAATTCTGGAGAATCCGGCGAACGACCCCCACCTCAGCACGTAAGCGGTCTACTCTCGGGCTTCGACCCGGACACCCGCCGAGGGCTCGACCAGATAATACGCCGGGTCGAGGTCGGAGTACTGTTCGCCGTAGGCGGCGTGGAGCTGGTCGGCGAGCGACTCGGCGTCGCGCCGGTCGACGACGGCGATGGCGGCGCCGCCCCACCCGGCACCGGTGAGGCGCGCCCCGTACGCGCCGAGGTCGGTCGCCGTCTCGACGACGAAATCCAGTTCGGGGCAACTCGCCTCGTAGTTCTCGGCGATGTCGCGGTGGGCATCGACCAGGACGTCACCGAACGTCCCGAGGTCGCCGTCGGCGAGGGCGTCCCTCGCGTCGAGGACGCGCTGATTCTCTCGGCGCAGGTAGCCGAGTCGCTTGCGCTCTTTCGCGGGCAGGTCGTGGAGGTCTGCTTCGGTGAGATCTTTGGACGTCTCGCGGCCGAGTCGGTCGAGAGCGCGTACGACGGTTTCGCGCCGCTCGTTGTAGGCGGAGTCTGTGAGTTCGCGCTCGACGCCGGTGTGAAAGACGACGATCTGGACGTCGTCGGGGAGCGGTACGGGGTCGTACGCCAGCGTCTCGGTGTCGATGTGGAGGGCGCTGTGCGCTTCACAGAGCGCGACGGCGAACTGGTCCATGATGCCACAGGAGACGCCGACGAAGTCGTTCTCGACGCGCTGCCCGAACAGGGCCATCTCCTCGCGCGAGAGGCCGAGGTCGTAGGCTTCGTCGAGGAGTGCGAGCACGGCGAGTTCGAGACTGGCAGAGGAACTCAGTCCCGACCCGAGGGGGAGGTCGCCGCTCAACTCGCCGTGGAATCCGCCAGGGTCGTAGCCTTCCTCCCGAAGAACGTGGTAGACGCCTTCGACGTAGTCCAGCCACGAGCCGTCCGGCTCGAAGTCGGCGGGGTCGAACCGGCCGCGCTCGTCCAACGTGGCGGAGTAGACCGAGACGTCCCGAGCGGGTTCGGCGACGAGGCTGGTGTGGAGGTCAGTCGCCATCGGCATGACGAACCCCCCGGTGTAGTCCGTGTGCTCTCCGATCAGATTCACCCGCCCCGGCGAACGTACTTCGTACATGGCTATCGGATTCGTTGTTCGCACGTGAACCCTCACCAACCACCGTCATAAACAATTCCCTTCGCGCGTGAGAACCGTGGCGCGGCGTCGCTGTACGGGCGGGTTCGTCGGGTCGTTCTCGACTGTCGGTAGAACTAAACTGGTGGCTGTGAGATATCATCGTACACCCATGCAGAAGCGACGCGTGACCAACCACAACGACAAGTACGTCCTGTTCTACGAGTTCGGCGAGTCGGACGACGAGACGGACGAGGTGAGTGCGCAGCGATGACCGAACTCAGGTGGAACCCGCTGTTACGTGAGTGGGTCGTTACGGCCACGCATCGACAGGAGCGGACGTTCAGACCGCCGGACGACTACTGCCCGTTCTGCCCGACGGCCGACGGCGCGGAGTTCCCGACGGCCATACCCGAAGCCGAGTACGACGTCGCGGTAGTCGAAAACGGCTTCCCCTCGCTCCAGCCGAACCCACCCGAGCCTGCCGTCGACGGCTCTGCTCTGTATCCGGTCGACGCGGCCGAGGGAACGTGCGAAGTCGTCCTGTTCACCTCGGACCACGAGGGCGTGATGTCCGAGAAACCCGTCGAGCAGTTCGTCAAACTCGTTCGGGTCTGGCAGGACCGCTACGAGGAACTGGGTGCGGTAGACCGGCACGAGTACGTCTACATCTTCGAGAACAAGGGCGAGGAGATGGGGGTGACGCTCCACCACCCGCACGGTCAGATTTACGCCTATCCGTTCGTGCCGCCGCGGATAGAGACCGAGTTGGAGTCGAGCCGGGAGCACCACGAGGAGACGGGACGGTGTCTCTACTGCGACGTACTGGGGGCCGAACGCGAGGACGGCCGGCGAATCGTCGCACAGAACGACTCGTTCACGGCCGTGGTACCGTTTTTCGCCCAGTGGACGTACGAGGTACACGTTTACGCGAACGACCACCTGGCGTCGCTCGCGGAGTTCGGCGAACGGGAAGCCCGGGACCTGGGCCACCTGTTGAAAGACCTGCTCCAGCGCTACGATTCGCTGTTCGATTTCGAGATGCCGTACGTGATGGCGATGCACCAGCAGCCGACGAACGGGACGGGGTCGGAGTACGCCCACTTCCACATGGAGTTCTACCCGCCGTACCGGACGGAGGACAAACTGAAGTACCTGGCCGGGAGCGAACTGGGCGCCGGCGCGTTCATCAACAACAAACTCGCCGAGGAAGCGGCTGCGGCGCTGCGTGAGGTCGATACAGACGGCCCGTAGCGGGACGGCGTGTCGAGTTCAGAGTAGTCGGCTTCCGAAACCGCCGGTCGGACTTCCAACGGTGCTGGTCAGTTTTCGGTGACAGCCAGACGACTCTCGACGCACCGCCCCCTCGTTCGGAAAGGGGACCAATCGACGACCCGCTCGAGCGCAACCGAATACGAATATTTACGTAATAGAATAATTCACAGAAAGCTTTCAACAAAATTCGGTATTTATATAATAATCTTGTTATCTATTTCGCCGTCGCGTGCTCCCCACTCCATTTCTGTAGCGATATCGTCGAAATTGAGGGTCTTGCGCTCTCGTTCGCGTTATCTGTCGGATCCTGCGCGCTGAGCGGGTGGCGTTCGTAACTCCGGTCGGCAGCCCCTCGAAGACGACGGAGTACGACGATTCGAAACTCTCTCGGCGCACCCGTGATACCCTCTCGCGCGTACTACGATATCCCAACGTGTAACGTTCCATATTGTAGCAAATTGCTTTCACATATGTATTTTTACTATAACAGACTCTTTATAATTTGGGGTCGTCACGTGGTCGCGGACGGCTCTCTCCGTAACCGACGACGAGAACCTCGTTCGGGGAACTGCGAGGACCGTCACAGATACCACCTGCCGCGTCCGTTTTGGAACGGGCCGCGGTCCGGGATTCTCGATTGCGACCGAGTACTCGTTCGAGACGTCGACTCTGTGCTCGACGCCGGGTCGGCTGTCTCGACGACCGACGGTCTCGACCGCTGACAATCGGCCACCGACTATCTCCACCGAGAACGCGGAATATCTCGGTGTGAACGTTCGTACGCTCGCTCTCGGCGTGGGCACCGCTGTCACAACATTCCTGGTGGTCGGTGCCACAACGGTCCAGTTCCTGGACGCCGGAGAGGCACCCGGAATCAGCATCCTCGGCGTCTTGGTCGGTCTCGTCACCGGCCTGCTGGCTGACGGGGTCGTGGTCGTGCGAGCCATCGACCCACCGCTTACTCAGGATACGTCGTCACTGAATCAGGACTGTCCGGGCTGATGCGCGTGTCACACCGCCGAGGGCGACTCTCGGTCCTGGTCCTCGCGCACCAGGTCGGGGCGGGTCCGTCCGAAGAGGACACCGATCAGGAGAAACGCCACCGGTGCCACGACGGCGTACCCCACGACGCCCACGTTCCTGACCTGCATGTCCGCCAGCGGCACGCCCAGCAGGCCCAGGAGGCTCAGGACGCCGGCCACGACGAGGAGCGTCCGAACCGCTCTCTCCAGTCGCCCGTCACGGAACACCGCTGCTGCAGCGAGAAGCGAGAGGGCGAAGAACCAGTCCCACGCGAGAATGTCGAGCGCGTAGCCGACCGAGGGCCAGGTGAACGAAACGAGCAGGGGGACCCACGACTCGCCGGTCGCCTCGAGCCCGGGGCCGACGGTGAGGATGACGAAGTGGACGCTGGTCGTAATCGCCGCCGCGACGGCCATGAGTACGAGCGCGATCAGACTGTAGACCCGTCGTTCGGGGCGAGCGTACGCGTGAACCGCGACCATGGTGACGAGATACAGCGCGGCCAGGGGAATGATGAGCAGTTCCATAATCGTGACGTACGGGTATCCGATGGGGTTGTCCGGGGACGCTATCGAGAGAAATCCGAGCGTCGTGACGACGACGTACGCCACCCCGAGTACGAACACGGTCAGTGCCGTTACCTGTCCGACCCGTCGGTGTCCGACCGTGAATTCGTCGCGGCGTCGTCTCCTGGAGTACATACGTCACTATCGCTCGCAACCGAGATAGCGTTGTGCATCAACAGGGGCGGAGGACGGGTGTGACGCCCCGTCCTCGGTTCGGTGGTGAGCCGTCGCATCCACCGTCTGCAGTGCGCGATTTCTGGCACGACGCGAGGGGTTCAACGGAGCCAATGCAGTCTGATTCGAGTGTTCCCGGGGGACTCCGTGCCCGTCGTGAACCGGGTATTGGTCCACCGAACGGCCAGCGTCGTCGCATCGGCCGCACCGCTTTTTCGCCCGCAGACCGTTGGTACAGAGCGCATGAGTGCCACCTCCGACGAACTCTGGGATGCCATCCGGGAACGGTGTGCTGCCCTCGAACCGGGAAGCGAACTGGTGACGCCGCTCTCGGAGCGCCCGTTTCGCGTCGGCGAGACCGATGCCGACCGCCTCCAGGTTCGATTCGTCGACAGCCACGAGACGCGCACGCTCTGGTCCGGGCAGTTCGAACTGCTCGCCGGCCGCATCGAGCAGCACGGTATCGCGGTCTCTGACCTCGCTCCCGGCGTCGAACCGTACGTGACGGTCCTGACGCTGCTGGCGGAATTCGGCGTGGCGGACGGCGAAATCGTCGCGACGCACGACTCGGGGGGCGACGGGGAGAGCCCCTACCTCGTCTCCCCGGCCGACGCCCGAACGCGCCCGGAGCGCATTCACGACGACGCGCTGCTGCTGGCGGACGTACTCGACAGGCGAGCGTCGTCGGACCCCGAGACCATCGACACGGACACGCTGACCGACCTCTACGTCCTCCTCTCGGACGTCCAGCACGAAGCGGACAGCCTCCGACAGACGGTGCGGGACACGCTTCTCGGTCGTCTCGGGCCGGACCAGGAGCTACACGGTCGGTTCGGGACGGTTCGTCGGACGGTGCGCGAGCGCCGGCGGCCGAAGAACGACGAGACGGTCTTCGACGCCCTGGACGACCACGGCATCCCGCGCGAGTGGGTCGTCGGCGTGGACCCCGACAAACTCGACATGGTGCTCGCCGTGACGGACCTCCAGGAGGACGAGGTGTACGACCGGGAGGAGCAGGTCTACGTGCAGAAGACCGCCGTCGAAGAGGACGAGAAGTACGCCCGATTACGCGGGCTCGCAGACCGAATCGAGGAACTCGACGGCGCAGAGCGAGCGGAACTGCGCGAGGACCTCCGGAGTCTCGAGGCGCGCCTGGACGAGGCGCTGTCGGCGTAACGCGTCACCGTTCCCGGTTCCCGGCGGACCAATCGTGCCGCGTTCAGGCGAGTTATAAGGGTCGGTTCGGAGATTGTGTACGACGTGATAGATACGCGCCGGTTCGGTGACGTCGACTCGCGGACGGCTGCCCTGGTCGCCGGCGTCTTCCTGCTGTCGACGGCGGGGGGCGCCTACGAGATTGCGCCGGCCAGCGTCATCCCGCTGGTGCGAGCGGGCCTGGACATCGGGCCGACCGCCGCGGGCTGGCTGGTGAGCGTCATGTACGCCACTGCGGTCGTCGCGAGCGTCCCCGTCGGGGTCGTCCTCAACCGGGTGAACGTTCGGCGGGCCGTCACCGTCGCGGCGGTCAGTCTGCTGGTTGCCGGCGTCTGGGGATGGGTCGCCGCCACCGCGGGGTCGTACTGGTGGCTGTTCGGTTCGCGCATCCTCGGCGGGTTCGCCTACGTCGTCTTCTGGAACGCGGGCGCGGACCTGGTCGGGCAGGCGGTCGACCCGACGGTCCGTGCGAGCGCCGTGAGCCTCTTCACGGCGAGCGCTCCGGTAGGGTTCGCCCTCGGCCAGTTCGGCAGTCCGCTGGTGGCCGGGAGTCTCGGCTGGCCGGCTATCTTCCCGGTGTTCGCCGCCATCGCGGTTCTGGGAGTCGCTGTGTTCCTCGTCGCCACTGCGGGTCGGTCGTTCGGTCCGGCCGCCGGGGCGTCGGTACCCGACCGGTCACAGGTCCTGAGCGTGTTCTCCAGCCCCGCCGTCTGGATTCTGTCCACGCTGTGCTTCCTGGCGTTCTCGCTCTACCTCTTCCTCAACAGCTGGCTCCCCAGCTACCTGACCGCCGAACTCGACGTTCCCCTCGCGCTGGCCGGCGCGCTGACCGCGCTGTTTCCGGCCGTCGGCTTCGTCTCCCGAACTTCGGGCGGCGTGCTCTCGGACCGGGTGTTCCAGGGCCGACGCCGTCCCGTCGCCCTCCTCTCGTTTCTCGGCGCTGCGCCCGCAATCGGCGGGTTCGTCCTGTTCACCCGGGTTGGAGTGGTGGTCGTCCTCGTCGTCGTCTCGGGGTTCACGATTCAGCTCGCAATCGGCCTCCTCTTCTCCTACGTCACTGAGGTGGTCTCGCGCGAGGTGACCACGACGGCGGTTTCGATGATGACGAGCGTGGGCCTGTTCGGCGCCTTCCTCGCCCCTATCGTCGCCGGCGAGCTCATCGCCCGGGCGGGGTACCAGATGACGTTCGTCGCCGCCTTCGTGGTGGCGCTGTTCGGGATTCTGCTGGCCACCCGGGCCCCCGAGCCCTCACGGTGACTGCTCGGGTTTCACCCGGGAATCTCCCTCCGACCGCCACGCCACGAGCGACGAGCCGTGGTTCGTCAGCGGTGCTATCGAACCGAAAACGGACAGCGCAGTTTCGTCAGTACATTCGCGTACGTCCGGTGTGGAACCCACCCGGCCTGCAGTACCAGTGAACGTGCAACTTCGACGGCGTAACTCGCGTTACCCGAACTGACGACACAATGCATCTTTGCAATATTCGTATTAAAACGGGCCTCCCGATTGTTTGTTTTTAGACCTACCAAAAATAATTTACCATTTTGCAAAAATTATAAGCCGTTTCCGGCCCACTTCCCGATGCGATGAGTACCCAGAAAATTGTTCGCCAGGAAGCCGGCACGGTCGAAGACAACCCCGTCCGACTCGAGAAAGAGAAGGCCGAACAGGTCATCGACGCGCTGAACACGGACCTCGCAGACGCGTACGTCCTCTACCACCAGCTTCACAAGCACCACTGGAACGTCGAAGGGGCAGAGCACCTCGACATCCACGTCTTCCTCCAGGAGGCCTACGAAGAAGTCGAAGAGGCGGCCGACGAACTCGCAGAGCGCGTCCAGGCTATCGGCGGCGTTCCCCACGCGAATATGACGACGCTCTCGGAGGTCGCGACCGTCGAACCCGAGGACGAAGACGTCTACGACATCAGAACCTCCTTCGAGAACGACCTCGAGATGTACGGCGACATCATCGAGAGCTACCGCGACCACATCGAACTCGCCGAAGGTCTCGGCGACTACGCCACGTCGCAGATGCTCCGCGAACACATCGAAGTTCTCGAGGAGCACGCACACGTCATCGACCACTACCTCCAGGACGACACCCTCGTCGCCGAAGACAGGTGAGCGGTGCGGCGACCGCCGTCAGGGTCATCGCCTGACTTCGACGGTCACGTCACTCGCAATCCACCCGTCCGTGTTGCCCGATTCGAGGAACACTGACTTCCCGGGACAGCTCTCACAGACCGCAATCTCGGGTACGTGGCGCGCTTCTGGCTCCGATTTCGCCCCCGACTCTGACCGAGTACCAGCAGCCATCGGTTCGATTTAGGCGTACCTAAAACAAAAAGGATACGGTTCGTTCTGACTGCCGCCCGGTCGGCCTCGAACAGTCTCGACCGCGCCACTGATAAAACACCCAGCAATGACGCGAGAACGTATATTCCTGTTTCGAAGCACGTTGTGAGTGGCACATGAACGCAGACGAACTCCGAAGGCAACTCGAACAGTACGGCGAACTCATGGTGGCTGTCTCCGAGTTCGAGCAACCGCTCGAACTCCACCTCCACGACACGGAGATAGAGGAGAACCTCGTACGCCTCCAGCTCACCGACGGCGTCGTCACGTTCGATGTCGACGAGGTTTCCGGCGCGTGGTATCACACGCACTCGTCCGAGGAACTCGGCCTCGAATAGCAGGCACGAGAGCGGCATCACCACGATTTTAGACGCGTCGCAGTGCGGTTCTCTCGCACCACCACCCCGGCATACTGTGACCCTCCTACCGCGGTGACGCGGCGACGGGGTGCGTGACTCGTCGCACCGGCAGCGGGTGCGAACCGGGCGTCGAGAC
This sequence comes from Salinigranum sp., assembly GCA_041641795.1. Lineage (GTDB taxonomy): Archaea > Halobacteriota > Halobacteria > Halobacteriales > Haloferacaceae > JBEPXT01. Next base: position 36,216 of record JBEPXT010000001.1, on the reverse strand, counting down.
GCCACCCACACTAGTTGGGTATCATCGATACTACCCAGGGGGGCGTGCGTACTGCCGTGGAACCAATGTCACAAGCATCCGACCACCGAATCGAGGAAACGACGACCTGGCCCGAACTGGCCATCGGTCTGTACGACAGGCTGACCGGGCGCGGGGCCGAAATCGTATACGAATTCGCCGACCTGCACGTCAAAATCCCCAGCGGGACCGGCGAGGACGCCGAACACGCGGAGTGGGAACTCGACGGCGAACTCCGCATCACGACCCGAGAGCGTGAGTAACTCCCCGGATGCCCGTGGCATCGCTCCGCTTTCGGTTGCCACCGACATCTCGGTCACCGTCGACGGGACGCCGGTAGACGTCGAATCGACCGGGGAGCGACTGCTACTCGACGTCCCCTCGCTCCCCGACGCGTTCCGCGTCCTCCGCGGTCAGTCGCCGGAATCGTCGACCCGTGTCTGCGCGCTGTTGCGTACGGCCGGCGTGACCGTCGAAGTGCGCGTCCGCGGCCGAATCGTCGCCGTCGCCGGCGCCGACGCACGTCCGGGAGCCCTGTCCGAGTTCCTGGGCGTCGACCCGGTCGAGGTGCGAATCGGCGGACTCGCCGGGGCCGTCGGCCAGGAGGCGTCGGCCGCGGTCCGCGTGCTGACCCGACTGACGCCGTAGTCACCCCGACTGACGCAGAACCCCTCCATTTTCGTCGAAGACGAACCGTGCAGCAGTCGGGCGCCGCGTACTCCAGTACACTGGAGAGGGCCTGTCGGGCCTCTGTTCGCCAGACACGTCAGCACGAGTAGGCGTCTACGCCGAGCGAGCGCTCGGCGTGGACCGGTCGCTCGTCCCGATTGCGTCGCCAGAACCGCCACCGTCGTCTTCGCCGAACTGTCCAGCACAGGGCCCGGACAGGAGGCGGCGGCGCTTTCGTCGACCCCTTCCTCATGCCGTTCAGTCACAGTGCGGTACTGATTCCCCCGGGCCACGTCACTCTTGGAGGGCCCGGTGAGGGACGACGTGCGGTCCGGTCGTCTCCCCGTCGGCGACGTCGGCGTCGACGCGGAAGACGTCGGCTAGCAGTTCCTCGGTCACGATGTGGCCTGGTGGTCCCCAGTCGTACAGTTCCCCGTCTCTCATCGCGACGAGATTGTCCGCGAAGCGGGCGGCCTGGCCGATGTCGTGGAGGACGACGCCGACGGTGACGCCATGCTCGCGGTTGAGCGAGCGAATGACCTCCATCACTCGCAGCTGGTGGTAGAGGTCGAGGAACGTCGTCGGCTCGTCCAGGAGGAGAACGTCGGTGTCCTGGGCGAGCACCATCGCGATCCACGCGAGCTGTTTCTGCCCGCCGCTGAGCTCGTCCAGGCCCTCCTCGCGCAGGTGTTCGACCCCGGCTAACTCGATTGCGCGGTCGACGGCAGCGTGGTCCTCGTCGGTGAGTGAGTCGAAGAATCCGCGGTGGGGATACCGGCCGTGGTAGGCGAGCTCCTCGACGGTCAGTCCGCCGGGCGACACGCGCTCCTGTGAGAGCAACCCGAGACGGCGGGCGAGCTCCTTCGAGTCGGCTCTCTGGATCGATTCGCCGTCGAGCAGCACCTGTCCGCGCTCGGGCGCGAGTTGGTCGGCCAGCGCCTTCAGCAGCGTACTCTTGCCGCTGCCGTTCGGTCCGATCAGCGCCGTCACCTCGCCCGCCGGCAGGACCACGGTGTCACACTCGACGACCGGTTCGTCGGTCGTCGGGTAGCCGATAGCCAGACTCTCGCCGACGAGTTCGCTCGGCGCGTCGTCTGCGGCGGGCGAGCCATTCTCCGCGTGCTCGTTCTCGAATCGACTGGACTCCTGTTCGACGGACGGTTGGTTCTCGCTCATCAGATGTCACCGATCTTGTCCTGTCTGCGCATCAGGTAGAGGAAGTACGGACCGCCGACCAGACCGGTGACGATGCCGACCGGAATCTGGCCGAACGAGCCGAGCAGCACCTGCATTCCGAGCCGGGCGCCCACGTCGGCGGCGACCATCAGGGCGGGCCCGGCGAAGACACAGCCGACGAGCAGGCGCCGGTAATCGCTCCCGACGACGAGACGGACGACGTGTGGCACAACCAGCCCGAAGAAGCCGACGATGCCGGCGACGGCGATGGCCGCGCTGGCTGCCAGGATGGCGACGCCCGACAGCAGAAAGCGCACCCGCTCGACCTTCATGCCGAGCGAACTCGCCGTCTGGTCGCCCAGCAAGAGGACGTTGAGCTGGCGGGCGCCCACCAGCGCGAGTCCGACAGCGACCATCGTGGGGAGGAGGGCGATGCGGAACTGCTCCCAGCCGACGCCCGTGAGCGAGCCGGTGATCCAGGCGAGCGCGGACTGGACGACCCCGAGGTCGCCGGCGAAGAAAAAGAGCGCCCGCTGGAGGGACTGAAACACCATGTTGACGATCACGCCCGCGAGGACGAGCCGGACGGGGCTGGTACCTCCCTGCCAGGCGATGGTGTAGACGACGAGGAATGCGAGCGTCCCGCCGACTGCGGCGAGCAGCGGGAGGAACGGCGCGAGCCCGCTGAACACCACGAGCGTCAGCAGGACCGTGAACCCCGCACCCGAGCTCACGCCCAGCACGAACGGGCTCGCCAGTTCGTTTCGCGTCACGGCCTGGAAGATGGCACCCGAGACTGCGAGGGCCATCCCGACCAGCACCGCGAGGAACACGCGGGGCATCCGGATGGTCCAGACGACGACGGTCTCGTTCGAGACGTCGGGGAACTCGGCTCCGAGCACCGGGAACGCCGACCCGAAGAGGATGGCTCGCCACGCGACGGGGTTGAAGACGACCCGCGGGTCGGTGACGGCCCGCCACGCCTCGGGGTACGTCATGTCGTACGAGCCGAACCGGACCTGGAGGAGCCCCGCGACGAGAACGATGGCGACACTCGCGAGACAGAGCGTGAGCAGCGAGCCCTCGACCCAGCCGAACCTCTCCGACAGTGTTCGCCGCATCCCTCCCGTCTCCGGTTCGTTACTCATTCTCGGATTGCTGGCGTGCCGTCACGTACTCGGTCACCGTCGCGTCGTCGATACTCTCGAGAATCCGCTCGGGGCCGATAACTTCGACCAGCCGGCGGATTCCCCGGTCGGTCCGTTCCGCTATCTCCTCCTCGGAGAGCCGAGTGTCGAACGCCCGGTCGATGTAGCGCTCGCGGCGAGCCTCGTCGACGGGGCCGTCGCTCTCGCTCTCGTACCACTCGCGCCACCGGTCGCGCTCTGCCCACTCGCCGGTGAACTCGCTCTCGGGCCGGAGCCAGTCGTAGTGCGGCGCGACGCCCCCGGAGTAGCCCTGCTCGCGCCGGTGGTCTGCGACGAGACACCGGGCGACGTGCGCCCCGGTCCCGGCGGCGACGACAGCCTGGGCGCTCCGGGCGCCGGCAGGCGAGGCCACGTACAGGCCCTCGACGGGCGTTCGGCCGTCGTCGTCGGGATAGTCGGGAGCGAACCGCTCGTCGACGTCTCCGTGGTGCTCGTGGACCTCGAACATCTCCTCGTCCTCGTCGAGCGGCCTGAGGTACGAACCGTCGTACCAGGCGGCGGCCACGACGTACCGGGTCGTGACTCGCCGGCCCTCCCGCGTCTCGACGACGAGTCCGTCCGCGCTGTCGCGGGAGACCGAGACGACCTGCTCGGGGTATCGGTCACAGCCCGATTCGTCGGCGTGGGCGTGCATCAGGTCGCGAATCGTGTCGACGTCGATGCCGGCAGGGAACCCGAGGTAGTTCGCCAGGAAGGCACATCGGCGCAGCGCTGCGTTTCCGCGGTCGAAGATGACGGTATCGAGCCCGTACCGGGCGGTGAAGACGCCAGCCGCACAGCCCGCAGGTCCGCCCCCGACGACCACGACGTCTCGGTCCCGTGAGGGTGCGTGTCCCGCCGTCATACTGGGTCAGATGTCTCCGGCGACGATGTCGGCGACGCGCTTGCGGTCGAACAGCTTCTCGTCGACGCCGTATAGACGGCCGGCGATACGCTCGGTGACGACCATGTTGGTGATGGGTCCCATGTAGAGGCCACCGGCCCGGTAGACGTCGCCGTTCTCGACGGCGGTGAGCTTGCTCGCCGACTCGTGGCTCTCGAGGAACGAGACGACAGTGTTTTCGAACTCCGTGCGTGTCTTGGTCTCGTAGCCCCGGAGCATGAGCACCGGCGGGTCGACCTCGAGGAGCGTCTCCAGATCGATAGCTGCACGGGACCCGTGGAAGTCCTTGATGTCGGTGTTGGCGAGGGCGTCCCGGACCCCGAGGTCGCGGAAGTGCTTGAAGCTCGTACCGCCGCCGATGACGTACGGGTAGAACTTCTCCGGCTGGTCGCCGACCCCCCAGAGGACCGCGACTGACGGACGCTCGCCCTGTTTCGGAATCGTCGACGAGAGGGTCTGCTGGAACTGATCGTGGACCTTCGTGAATGCGTCGTATCGGTCCGTACGCTGGAACACCTGCGCGAGCTTCTCGAAGCCCTCGTAGAGCGTGTAGTAGCGGTAATCGGAGTGCCAGGGGTAGTGCTGGGCGTAGATGCAGTTGCCGAACAGCGGCGCGACGTTCTTCTCGATTTCGTCGACGTCGGCCTGCTCCCAGCCCTTGAAGCGGTTCATCAGGAAGTGGGGGTCCATCACGTGGATGTCGCCGTCGAGCTGGTAGAACAGCTCCTTGCTGACGCCGTCCTGGTAGAGCGAGGTCATGTCGGACTTGTCGACCGAGACGCCGTCGACCGCGTCGTAGTACTGGGTGTGGTACCGGCTCGTGAGCCAGACGGCCTTCGGGGGTTCCAGCCCCAGGGCGACGCCCATGTCCGCCCAGCTACCGTTGTTTGCGACCCAGGTCTCGGGGACCGAGTCGAACTCCACCTCGCCGACCGGCGCCATCGAGACCGTGTAGGGCTCGCTCCCGGACGAAGCCGTCCCTGTCTCGGTTGCCGTCGCCGTCCCCGTCGATTCGGGTGTCGACTCGGGCGTCGATTCGGACGTCGACCCGGACCCCGACCCGGAGTTCCCGAGGCAACCAGCGAATAGCCCCCCGCCGACGACGGCGCCGCCGTACGTCAGATAGTCGCGTCGCGTCGGTCCCTGCGGAGCATCCTCGTCTCGTGGCATGTGATATTAGGCGAGCCTAAAACACAATAGAGGTTCTGGTAACGGACGGCCGGAGCTGTAGGATGGGTGACGCCTGAGGCGAGCTGTCACTACCGTCCGCTCGCCGGTCGATGAGCGCCGGCCAGAACTGGTCGACCACTGCTGGGTCGACAGGGCCGCCAGCTGAGTCGTCGCCGTCGTCTCCCGGTTCCTCCGTCCCGACGTGTTCCACCACTCGGCGTTCGCCTTCGGTGGCGCTTCAGGCGCGTCCTGCCCGACGGCGCGACGACGAATGTCGCCGTCAGCGACGTACGCACATCCCGTCGACAGCACCACACTCAATACAGTCGCCCGGGGTGTATCGAAGTGATGAACACGTCGAACGGGAGGCGTCGCCGATGATAGCAGACCTGTTCTCCCAGCTGTTCGGCTCCGACCCCGTCGTCCACGGCCTGGTGGGCGGACTCGTCATCGCCTCGCTCAACCTCTTCGGCGCCTCGCTGGTGTTCGTCTGGCGGAACCCGTCCGACCGGGCGATGGACGGCGCACTCGGGTTCGCCGCCGGCGTGATGCTCGCGGCGAGTTTCACGAGTCTCATCGTCCCGGGCGTCGAGACGTACTCGAACGGGAACCCCGTCCCCGTCCTCGTCGGGCTGACCCTCGGGGCGCTCTTCCTCGACCGCTCGGACATGCTCGTGCCCCACGCCCACTACCTCCTCTCCGGCCGCCGCCGAAAGGACGCGGCCAACCCCGACTCGGACCTGCCGGTAGACGACGAGCGTCTGGCCGGCGTCGTGCTGTTCATCCTCGCCATCACGCTCCACAACATGCCCGAGGGCCTCGCCGTCGGCGTGGGCTTCGGGAGCGGGGACCTGGGGACGGCGGTTCCGCTGATGCTCGCTATCGGCATCCAGAACATCCCGGAAGGTCTCGCGGTGTCGGTAGCCGCGATAAACGCCGGCCTGGACAGGCGGATGTACGCCGCGTTCGCGGGCATCCGCTCGGGCGTCGTCGAGATTCCGCTGGCCGTCTTCGGCGCGTACGCCGTGCAGACGGTGTCGGTTCTGCTTCCCTACGCGATGGGGTTCGCCGCCGGCGCGATGCTGTTCGTCATCAGCGACGAAATCGTCCCCGAGACCCACGCGAAAGGGAACGAACGAATCGCCACTCTCGGAACGATTTTCGGGACTATCGTCATGCTGTACCTCGACATCTCTCTCGGCTGACCCCGGCGTCAACCCGGCCGCCTCGCGGGCTCTCGTTGCTCGACGGCGGGTGGAACGTCCCGCCGAGGGATGGCCCGCGTGAATCTATAACCCGTCTCGGAGACAACTCGCCTCTCATGTACGATTCGGTTCTGTTCCCCACTGACGGCTCCGAGGGGTCAGAGCAGGCGCGCGAACACGCCCTGGAGCTCGCCGCCGACCAGGACGCCGTCCTGCACGTCCTCAACGTCGTCGAGGTAGTCGCGCCCGGAGTCTCGCTCCACGAAACCATCGCGGACCGCTTGACCGAACAGGGGACCGAACTCGTCGACGAAATCGCGGACGCAGGCCGCGAGCGCGGAATCGCGGTGACCACGGCGGTCCTGGAGGGCGACCCGGCCGACCGTATCGTCGCGTACGCATCCTCCGAGGGCATCGACGTCATCGTCATGCCGACGCGCGGTCGCTCGGGACTGGAGAAAGTCGTCGTGGGGAGCGTGACTGACAAGGTGGTCCGGTCGGGCGACGTTCCCGTCCTCCTCGTCAGGTACGGCACCTGAGTCGACCCGGCGGTTCGGTCCCCGGTCCGGCGGCCACGGCGAGTCCCGTCCGCGGGCGGACGCCGGTCCCGAATGCACCCATCTCTCGACGGGGGACTCGGTCGTCGGCCGTCACGACCGCTTCGACCGCGCCGACGCCGTCGGCGGCAGCCATCTGTAGCTGGATGTGCCCCGCGGGGCTGCTTCAGGAGGCGCTGGCGTCGCTCGGAGACCGGCTGCTTGGGTCCCGGATTCGACGGCCAGTCGCACTGGATTACGCGCTCCGCTCCGTCAAGTTCCTCGTCCTCGCGTTCTTCCTGAAGGCCGTCCTCCTCGATTTCTCGGGCCAGGCGGCCGTCGGATTCCTGCAGTCGCCCTACAACAAGGTCGCGGCGGTGAAGTTACTGGACTTCTGGCTACACCCCGGGACGCTCACGGTGGGCGTCGTCGGCCTCCTGGTCGGCGCGTCCGTCGTCTTCGAGAGCGTCTGGTGCCGGTACCTGTGCCCCTACGGTGCGCTCCTCGCCCTGGTCGGTGCCCTCAGTCCCGTCGCCGTCTCGGTGCGGCGAGACGCCGACGCCTGCACGGACTGCGGACGCTGCACGCAGGCGTGTTCGAACCGGGTCCGTATCGACGAGACGGAGACCGTGCGGGACCTGGAGTGTACCCGGTGTGGCGACTGCGTGTCCGCCTGCCGGCGCGACGCCCTCGCCTACCGGAGCGCCGTTGGGTCCTTCTCGCCCCGGACAGTGGGACTGGGTGCGGTCCTCGTCGTTCTCGTCGCCGTCGGTCTGGCGATGGCCACCGGTCACTGGCACTCCGCCGTGACTTACCAGGAGTGGGCGCGACTGATACCGCACTCGGACCTCGTCGCCCACCCGCCGTACTGACGCCCGGGGCGCGCAGCCTCGACAGTCGAGATTTATCTAACATTTTAGTATCCTTCGAAAAACTTACTTCGGTTCGAAATTCGACGAACCGTGCGACGACTGCCCCGACCGTACCACGCGGGATTCTCGACCAGAATCGCCCGACTCTGCCCCGATTCGCACTCGTACGGGAACCTCTCGAGCGTTCCGCCCTCGCTATCCGGACCTCGGGGGGACCGTTTCGTTCACGACTGGTCGTGAGTCTGCCCGGCGGTCACGAATCTGCCGACATCGGGAGATTCGAGGCTTCTCGTCGTCACAGGTGTTCCTCGTGTGCATCGAATTCGCGAAACACCGGTACAAACGTCGGCGTCGTTCCGAACAGTCGACTGAACGCTAAGAAATCCGATAAAATGTATGTATTATCAAATTAGTGGTACGAACGGATTGCCGAGGGCAGACGCCGTTCCTCGTCCGTTCTCGCGCCCGGTCACCACGCCTCCCGGAGCACTGCTTCGACGTCCGCGACGGACGGGTCGTATCCGGGCGGCGCGTTCGACCACAGGGAATCGTCGCGGACGGCCTCCGCGACGGCGTCGAGTTCGTCGCGTTCCGGCCCATCCTCGAGTGCACTCAGACGCGACGACAGCCCGAGGCCGTCTCTGACGGCCGTCACGGCCGCCACAATCGCCTCGGCGTCGTCGCCGTCCGCGTCCGGCGCCAGAGCCTCGGCGAGGAGGCTCCGTCGGCCGTCTACAGCGTCGAACAGCGCCCGCAACGCGGCGGGTGCGACGGCGGCGTGTGCGGCGCCCTGGTGTGCCCCGAAGTCGCGGAGGCCGTGACCGAAGGCGTGGAGAACCGACAGCGTCCCGGCGTCCGGCCGCGACGCGCCGAACTGCGCGAGTATCGTTCCGGCGACGGCGTCGTCGTACGCGTCGGCCTCGGGGCGGGCGTCCCGGAGTGTGGGGAGGGCGTCCCGCAGGAGGGCCAGTCCGCGCATCGCCGTGCCGTCGGTGATGGGCGTGGCGTGGCGCGCGTAGAGCGCCTCGACGCCCTTGTCGAAGCCGTTCATCGCAGACGCACATAGCACGCTGGACGGCGTCGTGGCGAACAGGTCCGGGTCGTAACACAGCGCCGCAGGCATGAGTCGTGGACTTGCGACGCCGCCCGTGACAGCCTCGCCCGTGGGCGATTCGTCGGCGGGGAGCGTGATACCGGCCCCCGTCGAGAGGTCCGCGCCCGCCAGCGTCGTCGGGACGGCGACGATTGGCAGTGGCTCCGCTCCGCCACCCTCCGGGACGGGAAGCGTGCCGGTGTCGGCGAACTCCCGGCGGAGTCGCTCGTCGGACTGGTCGCTGGCCGCGACCACGGCGGCGGCCTTCGCCACGTCGAGACTGCTCCCGCCGCCGAGACTCACGAGCACGCCGGCGTTGGCGTCCCGGGCGGCGGCCGCCGCCTCGAACGCGGTGGCGAGCGATTTTTCCGACGACGTTCCTGCGAACGTCGCGGCGTGTCTGTCGCCCAGTCCCTCCCGGACGGGGTCTACGACTGCGGGCGTCTCGCCGACGGTGCGGCCCGTGACGACGAGCGCGCGGTCCAGGTGCTGGGCTGCGAGTTCCGCACCGAGTTCGCTCGCCGCGCCGCGCGCGAACCTGATGGGGCCGTGTTCGTACGCGAAGCGGAACGGGTCGGTGGTCATGCGCCGAGGTACGCGTCCGTCCCGGAAAAACGTCCGACGCACGCAGACCGCGCCCGATTACACCGATGTCACCCGGTGACATCCGTGTCAGAGAAGGCATACGTGGGAACCAGACCTAGGAACCCCATGAGTCAGAACGACGACGAGAACGGGTACGGGCCCGTCACGGCCGACCTGCCGGACAGCACCATCCACACGACGGGCACCGATCACATCACGCTCATCGGGAGCAACCCCGAGGCGACCATCGAGTACTACCGCGACACGCTCGGGATGCCGCTGGTGCTCCGGCAACCGAACCTCGACGACCCGTCGATGACGCACCTGTTTTTCGACACGGGCGACGGCCGGATTCTGACGTTCTTCGTGCGCGAGGACCAGCAGAACCACCAGGGTCCACAGCGCCCCGGCGTCGGCGCCGTCCACCACCTCGCGTTCAGCATCGACCCCGACCGGTTCGTCGAAACCAGGGAGGCCCTCAGGGAGGCGGGACACCGCGTCAGCGAGTTCGACCGCGGCGCGTTCCACTCGCTGTACACCAGCGACCACAACGGCCTCACCATAGAACTCGCCACCGACAGGTTCGAGATTCCCGACGAACGCCGCGGCGAGGTGCTCGCAACCGCCCAGCGCATCCGCGTTCGGGAGGGCGCAGCGTACGTCGAGGACGAGCACATGCGCGCCGCGCTCGAAGACCTCGGCATTCCGGTGGTCGAGAACGACCTTCCGGACGCCGCGTCCGGCGTGGGCGGGGTCGGGGAGGACTGACTCGTGACGGACCTCTCTCACGACGTCGTCGAGAGTGCGAACGTCCGAAACTACGCGGCGACGGGTGGCGACGCTGCCAGCGAGGTTCGCGGGGCGTGGCAATGAGCGCCCACCGGGGGGATGACCCGCACGCCGACCAGACTGTCCTGCAGGCCGGCGCCGACCCGGCGGACGCCGAAGCCGCGGTCGTACTCGTACACGGGCGGGGTGCGAGCGCACAGAGCATCCTCCGGTTCGCCGAGGAGTTCCGGTACGACGGGTTCGCGTACCTCGCACCGCAGGCCGCCGGGAATACGTGGTATCCCAACTCCTTCATGGCCGATACCGAGTCCAACGAACCGAGTCTGGGGTCTGCCCTCCTGAAAATCGGGAACGTGGTCTCGCGCGCGCGAGACGCCGGGGTCCCCGCCGACCGCGTCGTACTGGTCGGGTTCTCCCAGGGCGCCTGTCTCGCCAGCGAGTACGTCGCCCGGAACGCGCGACGCTACGCCGGGCTCGCCGCACTCTCGGGCGGTCTCATCGGTCCCGAGGGCACCGAGTTCCACTACGACGGTGACCTGGACGAGACGCCCGTGTTCCTCGGCTGCTCGGACGTCGACCCCCACATTCCGGTCGAACGCGTCCACGAGACCCGGGACGTCCTGACGGCCCTCGGCGGCGACGTGACCGAGGTCATCTACGAGGAGATGGGCCACACCGTCAACCAGGACGAACTCGACCACGTCGCGGACATCGTCCGGACCGCCGCCGGCGACGTGGGCCAGTGAGTGTCTGCTGACCGGCGGGACGCCCCCTCGCTTTCTCTCCCGGTCACTCCGCGTACGGTTCGAGCGCCCGCCAGAGCCGACGCGCCTTGAGCGTCGCCGTCTCCGACGCCGGGGCAGTCCGGTAGTGAATCTGCACCGCCGGGTCCTCGTAGTGCGCCCCCGTCAGGATAGCGATCAGCGTCCCGCCGGGCGTCCGGAACTTGATGCCCTCGTCCGTCTCCGTCGCAGTCACGCCCCGGAGCGTCTCGCAGACGAGTTCCCTGGCCATCTCGACTGTCAGCGCGAGGGACTCGGTCGTAAACTCGGAGTGTTCGACGTGCTCTTTCGGTACGGGTGCCGACGTGGTAGTGTCCATACTGTTGCTCACCTACGCGTGGTAGTTCGCACCGTGTCAACGTAGCTTCACCTTCGGTCCCCGCCAACCGGTAATCGGGTCCCCACCTCGGAAGTTCCGTCGGTACCCTCGACGCCTCCAACGCGTATTATCGACCGCCCAGGAGTTGCGCCCGTGTCCCCCTCGCGACGAACCCTCCTCTTCAGAACCGCCCTCGCGCTCGGTGGCGGGGGCCTCGCGTCGCTCGCAGGCTGTCTCGGCGGGTCGGTTCCCTCCGCCGACGGAACCTCCCGCGAGACGACCGAAACGACGACGACCAGGGGCGGGGGCCGGTCCGACGCCCCCGCAGATTTCGAGCGACGGCTCCCCGACCCGGGAACGACCCCGCTCCGGGACGGGTACGGCGTCCGCTTCTTCGACGTCGCGAGCGTCCGTGACCACCAGCAGCGCCTGCACGAACGGGCCTACGAGCGCCTCCGGCGGGAGATGCTGGCGGCGTGCCCGGCGAAGCGGTTCCTCGACGTGGACGACGTGAATACGACGCTCGGGATGGGGTTCGAGGCGTCGATTGCTCTCGGGTCGTTCGACCCCGGCGCGTTCAGAGACGCGTACATGAGCGACCGGCAGTCCCGGGAGCCTCGTCCGGACGAGACGCAGACGACGCCCACGACGCCGACGAAGACGCCGAAACGAGGTCCAACGCGAACTCGTCCGGGCCATCATCGACACCCAGCGAGGAGAGACCGCCTCCTACGCCGACGCGAACGGCTACGTCGACGCGATGCTCGGCCTGGTCGAGGACCCCCACGCGCTGACGTGCTACCCGGAAGCGATAGACGGGTCCTCCTCGCGGGGATTCCGCAGAGACGTAATCACGGGCGGTCTCAAGTCGTGGCGATTCGAGGGCGAGACGACGCGGCTCACGTTAGCGTACACGTACCCCGACGACGCGTTGGCGAAGAACGCGGACCTGGAGGCGTACCTCGACTCCCAGTCTGACCGGTTCGGCGGCTACGAGGGCCTCGACGTCGAACGGGAGGGGCGGATGGTGTGGACCGAGGGCACCATCCCGACGGCCGAGTTCGACTGCCTCTCGCCGGGCGGGCCCGGAGACAGCGTCCACACGCCGACCGAGTGACCGGTTTGCGGTTCTCCTTCGGCGTGGCCGGTCGAACTGAGCAGTTCGGTCGTTCCGGGCGACTCGGTCGGTTCAACCGGTTCGGTCGATTCAGTCGATTCGGTCGGTTCAATCGGTTCGGTCGATTCAGTCGATTCGGTCGGTTCAATCGGTTCAATCGGTTCTGTCGATCCGGTCGCCGATGCTGACATTTGCTCTCGGCTATAAAAATTATTATATTAGAACTCGTAATAATTGCACGCATGGGCTACAACGGGCTGGTCTGTTCGTCGTGTGGTAACGAATCGAATCACCTCGTCATCCGCGAGGCCGGGACCGGTGGCGGTCAGTCGCTGGTCTGTCCGCGGTGCGGGCGTCCGATGTCCGGGTGAGTCGCCGTCCTGGCGCCGTCCGCCCCTCGCGAACGACTGCTCCACCGTCCCTCCGACGCCGCGATAGCGTTCGGTTCGAACTGGCGCACCCCGCGGTAGACCGTTCGCTCTCGAACACCCGCGAGGAAGTCGACTCCGTTCCGGTCACTCCTTCTCGCGCCGGCCGCCGGTCTGGTCTATCCTCGATAGACTGCCGCGCGACCGGATGTCCCACCACGCCAACCAGAAACTCAGGACGCTGAGGCCCAGGAACAGACTCAGGGGCGTCACGTTCAGGGCGCCGTCGGCCGACGTCCCCCACCAACCGCACGCGAGAAGCGAGAGAAGCCCCACAGCTATCAACTCGATGTCTCGGCCGGAGATGAGGTCGGGTGGCATTCTCGGACTCGGTCGACTCACCATTCATTTCAGCTCTACTAAACGATTTCTAGATGTATTCTTCCACGACGTTCGGCCGAACCGTCTCGTGGGCCGGGCGCGCATCTCGGTCCGTCTCTGCCTCGATTTCGACCGCTGCGAGGCCCCTAACATTTTTGGGAACACTTTCACTCCGCTCTCTCTGCATGTACTCATCGATGAGTCAACCACTTGGGACATTTCCCGATATGGGAACGTGGGTTACAGACTCACTCCGCTCGGTTCGCCAGGCGCTCATCCCCGCGGAGACTTCCAGCCACGAGACGGTATCTGGCGGCTCGGACGACGCGGCACAGCTACAGGAGCGACCCGACATCGACTCGGAATCCAGGCGAGAGCTGTGTCGGTTACTCGAAGCGAACGACGGTGAGATGTACCAGTCGGCCGTCGTCGAGGCGACGACCTGGTCCAAATCGACGGTGAGCCGACATTTGTCGGCCCTCGAGGACAAGGGCCACCTCGAACGAAACAGGCAGGGTCGCGAAAAAATCGTCCGCCTCAAGGACCCACCGGCCTCGGCAGTTCAAAACCGCACTACGTCCCCGTGATTCGGCTCTCCGTCCCTTCCGGGTCCGACGCGCCCTGATTTCGTCCCCGGTTTTCTCCCTCTCTCTCGTCGACCAGATGTGGGAGGACCTCTCTCGGCGAGTCGCCTCCGACCTGCGGGGCGTCGTCCGGTACCGCGCCCTGAATTACGAGGCGCGACGCCGAGACGACGTCGAGGGACTGCACTCCGGTGCCGACGAACGGAACGCCGTCGCCGACGCGATTATCACCCAGTTGCGCTATCCGTCCGTCGAGAACTCGTACAAGGCGGGGAAACTCCTGGCCCAGATGCGCGTCTTCGAGGAGGCGTGGATACTGGCCCGGGCCGACGACTCCGCGGCGAAATCCGGCGTCATCGTCTCGATTCAGCGAAACGGCGAGACGGCGACGTGCGAGGACGTAGTGTGGTGTATCCGGTATCTCGAGGAAACGGTTGCCGGGCGGCTCAGTTCCGAGTGGCGCGCGCCGAACGACGGCGACGGCGCTACTCGGTGTCGCGGTGTCGCTCCCACTCCCAGGCGGCGGGCGCGCGCTGGGTCAGCGACGTGTGTGCGCCGATCTGGGCGTTCGACAGGCTCACGTCCTCCAGGTGGGTGTCCTCGTCGATGAGCGACGAGAATATCTCGCACGACTCCAGTTTCGCGTTCGGGAAGACGACGGACCGCTGGATGACCGAGTCGACGACTTCGGCGCCGGCCATGATGTGGACGTTCTCTCCCACGTCCGAATTCTCCACCGTCGCGTCGGGGTGGACGAGCGTCCCGCCGTCCAGATACCACGAGACGGCGTCGAGATACGAGTCGGGCGTGCCGATGTCGAACCAGGCGTCCTCGAAGGGGAACGCGTACACCGGTTCCCGCTCTATGAGCCACTGGATGAACCATCCCGGTTCGTCGGGGTTGTTCTTGCCCGAGAGGTAGGTGTCGAGGAGTCCCATCGTCTCGGCGGGGAACGCGTAGCAGGCGATGGAGACGAGCGTACTCGGCGGGTCGTCCGGCTTCTCCTCGAAGGAAGTGACGCGTTCGCCCTCGACGTCGATGACGCCGTACTGCGTCGCCTGCTCGATGTCGCCGACGTCGTAGGCGGCGATAGTCGTGCCCCCGTGCTCCTGGAACGCGTCGACGAACTCCGAGAGCGAGAAGCTGATGAGGTTGTCGCCGGCGATTACCAGCGTGTCGCTGTCGAGTTCCTCCCGTTCGACCAGTTCACCCAGGGCCCCGACGACGCCGAACTTCTCGTCTTCTTCGCGCGTCTCTTCGACCGAGAGTGTCGGCTTCTCGAACGGCGTGTCCCTGAGGTGCTTCCTGAAGTCGTCGGCGAACTCCTGGTTCGTGGAGACGTAGACGTCGTCGATCCGTTCGTCGTCCTCGAGTTCGCGGAAGATTCGGTCGATGACCGTCGTGTCCCCGATGGGGAGAAACATCTTCGGACGGTTCCGGGTAATCGGCCACATCCGCGTCGCGAATCCGCCTGCGAGTACAATCGCGTCCATACTGTTGGACTGATTTTCGTTCACATAGTAGTTGTGTACTCGTCGCCTCCGGTGGTGCGTCCCGTAGGCGCACCGGCAGCGACAGGGTGTGACTGCTTGCCGGGAGCACCCGGCGGTCGCCCCCGAGAGCGCCGGCGATGCGACGCCACCGAGAACCGGCCCCCCGAGGTCCGGAACGACGCGGGACGACGCTGTCCGGGTCGTCCTCGCCGTGGGATTCTGCCGACCGAAACCGCTCCGCGTCCACGGCGCTCTGGCACTCGATTGCCGTTCGACACCGTCGACACCAGTGGCGCTGTAGACGACTGCGTCTGTCGCCGCAATGCGCACGGACCCGAGCACTGTCCGCGAGATGCGCTGCCGGAGACTCCTCCGGTTCGCGAGGGAGGGGACCCCTATCGGTCGTCGGGACGCACGCGTTTGACGCCCTCCAGTTCATCGAGCACGTCGGGGTCCGCCTCCACCACGAGTGTCTTCGACAGCCGAGTGAACAGGCGAAGCTCCTCGCCCTCCGAGGCGAGCACCCCGGCGACGACGTCTACCGGGAGCAAGAACGCCTTCCCGAAGCTCTCGACGGCGGCTGTGCCGTACCTCACTGGGTCGCCGTCGCGCCGAGTGACCTGGATGCTCATCACGCGCTTGCCGATGGACTGGCCCCGGTATCCTTCGAGGGGGGTCCAGTACGCCCAGAGGGCGGCCCCGTTTGCGGTCCCGAACTCGCTGAGTTGGTTCGCCGTGTAGGTGACCGTCGACCAGTTCGCCACCACGCCGACCAGTGTCCAGAGCGCATTCACCGCCACCACGACGGCGACCCAGTCTATCAGCCACGCCCAGAATCGGGTCTCCCACGCCGCCAGGACGAGGGTTCGAGGTCCAGGGTCCGCCATACGTCTCGTTGCCCAGCCCCAGACATATTGGTTGGCTACCCGTCACCCGGTCGGTCACCATCGTCGGGCCCGACCCCGGGCCCGCTTCGAGGTCCGCCGGGTAACCGTCGCACACTCGTCCGGAGACCTTACCCTCCCTCGACGTGTGACATCGAACGACGTGCCGACTCGACACCCGGCGACTGTGCGGCCGGACCAGCGGACCGCCGGACGCAGGAACGCCAATCCGTCGACTAGCGGCGGGGTGCGAAGCGATGAGTGACGCCGCCGCCGACACGGGGCGACGCGACTGGGGGTCGCTCCTCGTCGCCCTCGGCCTCGTGGTAGTCGGCGTCGCCAGCATCGCCGCCGTCGCGTACACCGGCGCCACGACGACGGTCAGCCGAGCCGACTTCGCCGCCTACAAGGCGGGGTGCCAGGACCTCGCCAACCGGACGCAACTGACCGAATCCGGGTTCGGGCTGCGCCGGGTGCGGCTGAACGAGACCGACGTCCGGCGGTGCGAGAACGCGACGTTCGACGAGTACCGGACCCGGCGGCGACAGTCGATGTACAGCGCTCCGTTCAGCGCGAAGCAGTGGGCGATGTACCTCGGAGTCAGCGGACTGGTGACCGCGACGGGTGCCGTCGTCCTCCGGCAGGAACTCGCCAGATTCGGGTGATTGGCCCCGCCGTCGCCGACCCGGGGAATCGTCACCGCACGGCCGACGGCCTCGCCACCGCACGGTCGGCGGACTCCTCACCGCACGGCCGGCGGGCTCCCCACCGCACTACCGGCAGGGTCGACACCCTGCAAGCGGCAGACTGGCCGCCGGGCGATTTCCGGCCCGCTACACCGACGTGCTGGCGCCCCGACCCTCCCGAACACGGTACCTTCCCCGAACCAATCATTTACGCGGTCTCCGCGTGAGCGTCCGGCATGGACGTTCAACGCATCCTCGTCCACGAATCGGTCGGGGTGGTGTTCCCCCCGTCGCACCTGGTAGACGAACTCTCGGACCTCGTCCCCGATGTCGACGTCGCCGGCGACGACACCGAGTTCGGGACCGGCGACCTGGTCGTCACCTTCGGACCGGAACCCGGGCTTCTGGAGGCCGACTGGGTACACTGCATCCGGGCGGGGTACGACGAGTTCGACGTGGCGGCCTACGAGGCGGCGGACGTCGTTCTGACCAACAGCACGGGCATCCACGGCACCACGGTCGGCGAAACCGTCGTCGGGTTCCTCACGTCGTTCGCCCGTCGGTTCCACCAGTACCGCGACGCCCAGAACGCGAACGAGTGGTCGCGCGCGGACTACTCACAGCCGTTCACCGTGTCGGGAGAGCGCATCTGCGTGGTCGGCCTCGGGACGCTGGGCCGCGGCATCGCGGACCGGGCGGCCGCCCTGGGGATGGAGGTGGTCGGCGTCCGCCGGTCCGGCGAACCGGTTTCCTCGGTCGAGCGGGTCTACCGTCCCGAGGACCTCCACGAGGCGATAGCGGACGCGACGTTCGTCGCCCTCGCGGTTCCGTTGACGGAGGAGACGGAGGGACTCGTCGGCGAGGCGGAACTCGACGTGATGCGCGAGGACGCGTACCTGATTAACGTCTCCCGGGGCGACGTCGTCGACCAGTCGGCGCTCGTGGACGCCCTCTCGGCGGGTGACCTCGCGGGCGCCGGACTCGACGTGTTCACCGAGGAGCCGCTCCCGGAGGACTCTCCGCTGTGGGACTTCGAGGATGTCATCGTCACCCCGCACGTGGCCGCGATGACCCGCCGGTACCACGAGGACATCGCCGACCTGGTCCGCGAGAACCTCGGCCGCCTCCGGGACGACGAGGCGTTCGTCAACCGGGTGGTCTGACCGTCGCGCCCGCGGTATGACCGCCGCGCTCTTGGTCTGACTGCCGCACCGGTGGGCAGACCGTCGCGCTGGGCTGCCCGCAGCCTCAGGAGACGAACTTCAGCAGGTCGTCGCGCTTCTGGTCGTGGAAGTGGGTCCGGAGCGCCTCCTGCAGCGGTTCGATGGAGCCGCGCTTTGCGCTGATGGGGGCGATGGTGTCCTGCCACTGCTGCCACGGCGGGAGCAACCCGAGACGGTCACACAGGTCGTCGAGTCGCTGGTCCCTGTCGTCGACCTTGTCCATCTTGTTCACCGCGACGACGGTGGGGACGCCCACCTCCTCGAGGAAGTAGAACATCTCCACGTCGTGGGGAATCTCGTCGCCGCCGCTGTGTCGGTCGATTATCTCCACCGCGCTCTTGCCGTCGACCACGAGGACGCCGGCGAGGATGTCCGCGGCGTGTTCCTCGACGTAGCGAACCACGTCCGTCTTTATCTGCTCTCGCACGTCGGCGGAGACGCCCTCCATGAACCCGAAGCCGGGGAGGTCCGTGAACATGAACTTCTCGGCGGCCCAGTCGAAGTGATTCGGCTTCCGGGTGACGCCGGGTTTGCGGCCGGTGCTGAAGTCGTGGCCCGTTAGCTCACGCATGAGCGTCGACTTCCCGACGTTCGACCGGCCGACGAGGACCACCTCGTCGCGGTCCGGGCGGTTCTCGAACATACCCGGCGTAGTCGGCGAATCCGGATAACGATGGCGAGACGCCACGGCGGGCGGCCGGGTTCGCCGGGCGGTTCTCACCCCGTCGTCCCGGCGCTGCGCCCTCCGACCCCCGCCACCCGAGCTATCCGTCTCTATAGACGCGCGAGCCGAACAGCCGTCGAACTGTTCGCCGAATCGGCGGCTACACCCACAGTCTTATATACTTAATTCTATTCTATAGAGTAAGCGGAACAAATCAGGATACACTGATGCGTTCGCTCACGGAACGGAGTGAGCGATACGGAGACGGGGTTCGACTCGATTTCTCGTACGTGCGTGGACGACGCGCGGTTCGCATTCACACGATGTTGTCGCGTTCCGTCGACCACTATGTTATCATTGCACATGCCCGGTCCGGGTCGGTGGGCGGTTCTCCCAGGCGGAACGTCAGTCGGTGGCGACCGGCCGTGACACGCGGCGTCTCGCCCGGCGACATTCAGGAGCCGTCCTACGTCTGGACCTGCCCGCACTGCGGGGCGTCTCGGTCGAAGAGCTATCCGGACGAGGACGAGTACAAGCAGGCGCTCCAGGCGCTTCGACTGCACATCTTCAACGCCGACGGTGAGGGACACGGACCGCGGCGTTCGTATCCGGAGGACTTCGACGCCGACTCGCTCGACGCCCACGTTTCGAGTGCGGACGAGTGAGCAGGTTCGGTGGTGCGGACGCCGACAGCGTCCGCTGCAAGGGACTCCCGGGGAGTCATCCGGCGGTAGTCGTACTGATCGACCGCGACCCCGAACGCGTGGAGGACCTCACCTATTCGCTGGACGTGCTCGCCATGGAGGGAGACGGGACGTCCCTCGATACGCTGGAGGAGGCCGGACTCGAACAGGCGGACCCGGTCATCGCCAGCACGGACGTAGACGAGAGCAATCTCGCAATCTGCGGGACGGCGACGACTGTCGCCGACCCCTTCACCATCGCTCGCGTCAGGAACGTCGACCTCTTCCGGACGTGGGAGCGGTCGCAGGGGGCATTCAGCGTGGATTTCATGGTGTGTTCGACGTCGCTGACCGCGGCGGAAGCCGCCCAGGTCGTCGAACTCCCCCAGTCCCTCGACGCCGACCGGTTCGCTCACGGAGTTCGGCGCACCGAAACGAGAAGACTGAGACCCATCGGGACCGTACTCGGCTACCGCGACATAAGGGAGTTGGTATCTCGAATGGCGACAGCCGACAGTCCCGGCAGGCACACGGCGTCGACCCACCGGGCTGTTTCCGCAGGGCTTCCGTGAGCGAATTCCGGAGGTGAGAGACGCGCGAAGAGCGACGGCTTCCCACCCCGCCCAGGGGTGGTACGTACTAGTACACGGCGGCGCAACTGGGGGCATGGCGAAGCAGGAGCTTCGAGACCGCATCTGGGACGCGTTAGACGAGCGCGGGGAGGCCCGATTTCCGTATCCGCCCCACGGTCGGATTCCGAACTTCGCGGGCGCGGACGAGGCAGCAACACGACTGGCGGCGACCGAGGCGTGGCAGGACGCGGACGTCCTCAAGTCGAACCCCGATTCGCCGCAGCTTCCGGTCCGACGCGCCGCGCTGCGGCAGGACAAGACCGTCTACGTGGCCGTCCCCCGCCTGCAAGACGAGAAGTGCTTTCTCCGACTGGACCCGCGCGACGTCGAGGACGTCGACCACGCGGCGACTATCGGCGGCTCCGCGGAGGAGGGCGTGCAGGTCGCCCCCGAGGAGATGGAATCGGTCGACCTGATCGTCTCGGGCAGCGTCGCGGTTGACGAGCGGGGGTCGCGCGTGGGGAAAGGCGAGGGGTACAGCGACCTGGAGTTCGCGGTCCTCCGGGAGTTCGGCCTGGTGGACGACGGGACGACGACGGCCACGACGGTCCACGAGCTGCAGGTCGTCGACGAGCCGATTTCGACCACCGACCACGACGTTCCGATGGACCTGGTGAGCACGCCCGAGCGAACGATTCGGCCCGACCCGCGGGCGAAACCGCCGGGCGTCGACTGGGCGGCACTCCCGGACGAGCGCCTCGACGAGATTCCGATTCTCCGCCGCCTCGCTCCCGAGTAGGCGCCGCCGGCAGTTCGGCGTTCTCCCCAGACGGCGACTCTCGCGGCCGGAGCCGACTCTCTCAGGACCAGCCGGGTCAGTCGCGGGTCCTCCCCCTTGCAGAGACAACCCCCCCATTTTTGACACCGCCCTGAGACACTTCGGTGTGCGACTGGTCCAGGTCCTCGTTCCGACGGGCAAGCGAGAGGCGGTTCGCGAAGTGCTCGAAGACGAGGGCATCGATTACGCGTTCACCGACGAGACCAGCGGTCGGAAGTTCACGGCAGTCGCCGCGTTCCCCCTGCCGACGAACGCGGTCGAACCAGTTCTGGAACGACTCCGCGAAGCCGGCATCGAGCGGGACGCCTACACCGTGGTCGTCGACGCCGAGACGGTCGTCTCTCGCCACTTCGGCGACCTCCAGGCCGCGTACGACGAGAGGGAGGACAGCGACCGAATCGCCCGTGAGGAACTCGTCGCCTCGGCGCAGGAACTCGCCCCACGGACGGCCCCGTTCTCGATAATGACGGTCATGAGCGCCATCGTCGCCACCGCCGGCCTGCTCCTCGACTCGCCGGCCGTCGTGGTCGGGTCGATGGTCATCGCGCCGCTCATCGGCCCGGCGATGGCCACCAGCGTCGGGACCGTCCTCGACGAGGACGACCTGTTCCGCGACGGGTTGAAACTCCAGGTGCTGGGCGGCTTCCTCTCGGTGGCCGGCGCGGCGGTGTTCGCGTTCGTTCTCCACGAGACGGGCATCGTCCCGCTGACACAGGACGAGGTGTTCGCAATCGGGGAGGTGCGCGAACGCCTGACCCCCGACGTGCTGTCGCTGGCCGTCGCCCTGGGGGCCGGCGTCGCCGGTGCTATCTCCATCTCGTCGGGCGTCTCCTCGGCGCTGGTCGGCGTGATGATAGCCGCGGCGCTCGTCCCGCCCACGGCGGTGGTGGGCATCGGCCTCGCCTGGGGAGCGCCCGCCACCGTGTCGGGGTCGATGGTACTCGTCCTGGTCAACTTCATCTCCATCAACTTCGCGGCGCTGACGGTGCTGTGGGCGACCGGGTACCGTCCGCAGCGGTGGTTCCGGATGGACGAAGCCAGGACCGCCACGATTCGGCGGACTGCGGTCATGGGCGTCGCCATCCTGGTGCTCTCGGGGTTCCTCGCCAGCGTGACGTTCGCGTCGTTCGCTATCGCGAGCTTCGAGGACGATGCGGAGGTCGCAGTCCAGAACACGCTGGACGGGGCCGACGCGTCGCTCTCGCTCGTGTCGATGGACGTCCGGTACGACGGGTCCCCGTTCCGCCAGCCAGAACAGGTCGTCGTGACCGTCGGCCACCCACCCGGCACGTCGCCCCCGCCAATCGCCGACCAGTTAGCCGCCCGAATCAACGACATCGAGGTACGACCGTTCGGCATCGACGCGTTCCAGAACGGCCCCGTTACTGTCGAAGTCCGGTTCGTCGCAATCGACAGGACCGACCGTGGGTCGGCGTCAGTCGAAGCCGGTCAATCGACGGCAGTCGAAGCCGGTCAATCGGCGGCGTCGGTCGGGCGTCCTCGGCCGGCGGAACCGGGGGCTCCCCCGACGCCGTATGTACAGCGACCCCTTGCGTCATAGTCGTATTCATATCTCGAGCGAGCGTCTGCTCTCTCATGCGAATACGCTACCTTCCGCTGTTCGTCGCGGCCCTCGCACTCATGGCAGGGTGCGTCTCACCCCTGCAGGCGGGCACGCCCGACGGAACGACCGACCAGACGACAATCTCCGTGACCGGTCACGGCGAGGTGACGGCCGACGCCGACCTGGCCGTCGTCCTCGTCTCGGTGACGGCAACCGCCGACACCGCCGACGCCGCCCGCGGCCAGGTGGCCGCCGACGTCCAGCAGATGCGCCAGGCGCTCCGTGACGCCGGCGTCCCCGACGACGACGTCCAGACGGTGTACTTCCGCATCACGCCCGAGTACGACTACGGCGAGAAACAGCGCGAACTGGTCGGCTACGAGGCGACCCACGCCTTCCGCATCGAAGCCGCGCCCGGCGACGCCGGCGACGTCGTCGACACCGCCGTCGGCAACGGCGCGACCCGGGTGGACGGCGTCCAGTTCACCCTGACCGACGAGACGCGCGCCTCCCTGCGCGCCGAGGCGCTCACCGAGGCGACGACGGCCGCCCGCGCTGACGCCGACGCCATCGCCGAGGCCGAGAACCTCGAACTCGGCGACCTCATGAGCGCCAGCACCAGCGACGGGTTCGGGCCCGTCCCGATGGTCGAACGAGCGCTCGATTCCTCGGCCGGCGGCGGACAGACCGTCCTCGAACCCGGTCCGGTGACCGTCTCCGCGTCGGTCAGCGCGACGTACGCGGCCGAGTAGTCGCTGCAGTTCGTCGCAGTCCCGCGTTCGTCGCAGTCTCGTGTTCGTCGCGGTCCTACGTCGTCTGCGCTCGTCGCGGTGCTGCGACGGTCGATTCGCCGAGTTGTACATAAAACGGACGTTTGACATTCGAACAGACACTTTTCCCAGTCGGACAACGTGCGTGACATGCGACAGCACGTTGCAATCGTCGCTGTGGTACTGCTCACCGCTGCCGCCGTGGGCGGCGTCGTCGCCGGAGCGCAGTCCGGCGCGCCCGCCTCACCGGACGCGGCGCGGGAATCGGCCGGTCAGACCGCCGGCGCGGACGCCGGCACGCGCACCATCACCGTCGAGGCGTCCGGGAGCGCCGCGGCGTCCCCGAACCAGGTCACCGTCCGTCTCCGCATCGTCGAGACGGCGGCCGACCCCAGCACGGCGCGGGCCGAACTCGCCCGGAACGTCTCGAGGCTCCGCTCGGCGCTCGACGAGGTGGGCGTCGGCGACGACGAGGTCGCGACCGCCGACTACAACCTCCGGTACGACCGCGACCCCGACCTGTCCGCCGACGGGCCGTACCGCGCAGAACACGCCTTCACCGTCCAGGTTTCTGACATGGAGACGGCCGGGCGCGCAATCGACGCCGCGACCGGGCGCCCCGGCGCCCGGATCGACGGCGTCCACTTCGGCGTCTCGGCCGACCGACGCGAGACGCTCGAACAGCGCGCGCTCACCGACGCGATGTCGAGCGCCAGGGCGCAGGCAGGGACGCTCGCCGCCGAGTCGAACCTCTCGCTCGCCGGCGTCCGCAGCGTCGAGACGGTCTCCGTCGACCGCGGCCCCGGACTCCGGTACGACCGGGCGATGACGACGTCCGCCGACGCCGGCGCGCCGGAGACCGACATCGAGGGCGGCCCCGTCAGCGTCGGCGTCCGGGTGGTCGTCACCTTCGACGCCGGGGCCGACTAGCGTGACGGGACGCGGGCGCTGTCCTCCCGGTCAGGTGCCGCGTGACGGGAGGTCCGGTTCGAATCCGACCGCCTCGACGGCCAGATCGAGGACGGCGTCGACGTTCTCGCCGGACTCGACGCTCATGTACGCGTCCGCCTCCACGTCGGTCGAGCGGTCGCTCTTGTTGCAGACCGTCAGCACCGGGACGTCGAACCGGGCGGCCACCGCGTCCCGGAGTTCGAGCTGGTCGTCGAGGACGTACCCGCAGCTCTCGCTGGCGTCGACGATGAACACCACGGCGTCGGCCAGGTGCTCCAGGGCGCTGACCGCCTGTCGCTCGATGTCGTTGCGCTCGTCCTCGGGTCGGTCGAGCAGCCCCGGCGTGTCGATTACCTGGTAGCGAACGTACTCCCGCTCGAAGTGTCCAATCTGGACGCCGCGGGTGGTGAACGGGTACTCCGCGATTTCGTTGCTCGCCCGGGTGACCCGGTTCACGAACGACGACTTGCCGACGTTCGGGTAGCCCGCCACGACGATGGCGGGTTCGTCCGGGCGGATGTCCGGGAGGCCTTTCAGCGCGTCGCGGGCGTCGCCGACCTGCCGCAGGTCCTCTGCCACCTCCTCGACGATGTCGGCCATGCGGGCGAACGCCTGCTTGCGGTGCTTCCGCGCGGTTTCGACGTCGGTGTTCCGGAGCTTCGGCCGGTACTCGCGGTGAATCTCGTCTATCTGTCGACTCGCCCACGACACCTCGCTGAGGCTCTGCCGGAGTTCGTCGACGTCCACGATGGCGTCGGCCAGTTCGTAGTAGAACTGGTCGACCTGGTCGAAGTCCGGCCACGAGGTGACGACGTTCTCCAGGTTGTCCGAGAGGATGTTCGACGCCGTCTGCAGCATCGACTGCTGAGCGTCGAGTCCCTGCTTCGCTCGCCCCGCTCTCGCGGCCCGCGAGAAGGCTTTGTCGAGGAGTTCCTCCGACCGGGGCGTCGTCGGAAGGGTCTCGAAAATCATTGGCCGTTCGTACTCGGCGTGACCGTAAAAGCCCGTCCGTTCGTCGCTCCGGCCGCCAACGAACCGAACGGCTGACGGCAGCGCTCCTCGGCTTCGGTTCTCCAGAAATAATCGGTATCGACGCCGAGTCGACGTCCTCCTCGCTATCTCCGTCGCAGGAGGAAGCGCTAGACCGCCGGTCGTCGCGGGCCGACGGCGCCTGTCACGCCCGGTTCTGAAACGCAGTCAGTCGGAACCGAGCGGCGGTACGTGGCCGCACTTCTCGCAGCGGAAGTATTCGTGCATCCGCTGCATCGAGCAACCACAGTGTGGACACCGAGTCATTACACCCGGAGGTTTTGCCCGGGCCCCCTTAAGGTAGCAGATAATTCCAAGTCCCGTAGAATTCCCTGGATATTTCGATTAGTTAAGTAGGTGTGGTGGAATCTGCCCCCGCGCCGGCGCCGTCCCGGCGAGTGCGGCCACGGTTCTTTTGCCCGTCCGGAGCCAAACTCTCGTATGACTGATTGGACCGCTGTGGGCGTCGGCTTCGTCGTTCTCCTGATCGTCGGCGCGGTGGGACTCACCGTCCCCGTCGTCGGGCAGATCGGCGCGGGACTCGTCGGCGGGTTCGCCGCGGGGTACCTCGCCGGCGGCGGACTGGGACGTGGCGCGTGGCACGGCTTCGTGGCCGGGTCGATCTCCGGCATCGTCCTGACTCTGGGGCTGTCGCTGTTCGGCGGACTGCTCGGTGGCGCCGGCGGCGGCCCCATCGGCGCGTTCCTCGGCGGCGCCGGCGTCGTCGTCGTGGGCCTGTTCCTGACCGCCCTGTTCGCCATCGACAGCGCGCTGGCGGGGGCCGTCGGCGCCTGGGCGAAGTCCTGGACGAAAGGCGACGGCGGGTCGACCGCCTGACGCGCCGCGGCGGCGGGGTCGTCACTCCCGGTCGAGATACTCCTGCTGGACGGCGACGACTTCTGTAGAGTCTTCGCAGTCGGCGTAGCGGGCGAGCGGTTCCGCGTTGAGTTCCAGGAACGTCTCGCCCCAGGTGAACTTCGAGAGAATCTCCTCCGCCTGGTCGCGGCGGCCGAGGACGACGAGGCCGGCCGCGAGCGCCTCGACGGTCGTGAGTCGGAACGGGCGGCCGAAGTTCACGGGATTCGCCGCGACCAGGTACGGGAGCGCGCGGTGGTCGCCGGCGATACTGAACTGCGCCGCTTCGGCCGTCTCCCACGAGCAGTCCAGCGCCACGAGCACGTCCCCGTGTTCCGCGTCGGCAGGCGAGAGCGCCCGGTCCGCGTGCGGATTGAGAACGACGCCGTACGGCGTCTCGCGGTCCGACCGGTGGAGGGTCGCCAGGTCGAACCTGGCCAGTTTCCTGGCCGTACACTTGTCCGGATCGTCGTCGCCCTCGTATCGGACGTGCAGTTCCACGTCCGGACCGACACCCCGCCCGGAGAAAAGTGCCTCGCCACGCCGGCGCGGCGTCTCGGGCTGACCGTGCTGGCGTCCCGGACCGGCCGCGCTGGCGTCCCGGGCGCCGCGTTCGAATCCCGCACGCTGATACCGACGGCGTTCGACCACCGGGTATGGACCACGCTGAGGTCGCCAGGTCGTACTACGACGCGCTGGATTCACACGACTACGACGCCCTCGAGAGCCTCCTGACCGCGGACTTCGTTCAGTATCGACCCGACCGAACCTTCGAGGGGCGCGACGCCTTCGTGTCGTTCATGCGCGACGGGCGGCCGCAGTCGGATACGACCCACGTCGTCGAGCGCGTCTTCGAGAACCGGCGCGAGCAGTCGCTGGCCGTCTCGGGCCGTCTCGTCGACGGTGACGAGGACCAGCTGTTCCGATTCCTGGACGTCCACGAGTTCGAGGCGGGGAAACTGGCCCGCCTCCGCACGTTCACCGAGCAGGAGTGAGTACGGACCCGCCCTGCTGCGCCGGTTTCGAGGGCGACCCGACGCCCGACCGGTCGAGAGTCCGAACGACGGGCGGCGCGGGCCAGGCTACGTCGAGCACCGATTGACAGACGGGCCCGTGGCGACGGGGCGACGAAAAGAGTTCAGAGTGACGACTGCGCGACAGTTCGGCCCGGTTCAGTTGGCGGCCCGGCGCCCCGTCTCGGACGGGTCGCCCCTGACCGCGTGGTAGGCCAGGTAGGACACGCCCACGGGCACGACGAGTACCGCCGCCCAGACGACGACGGTTTCGAGGCCGATGCCGAACCCGAGGACGAAGCCGACGCCGCCGAACATGTCGGCGCCGTACGACGCCGCGCCGTGGCCGCCGACCAGTCCGTGGAACGTGAACCGGAGGAGTGCGCCGACGATGCCAGCCAGCAAGGTCAGCGCGACGATAGTCGAGACGGCCACCACCGCCGCTCTGCCGAGTGCAGTCGTTACTCTCATGGATGGTCCTACGCTCCCTATGTGAATAGTTACCATCCACAATTCCCAACTATCGAGAATTATATATCGTGAAATACACTATGCGACGACACATCCTCGTCGATTGCGACTCTCCCGCCGAATCGGTCGCGAGGGGCAGCACTTGCTCCCAGTGGGCAGCCCCCGCGGCGAACAGGGTCGGTCACGGGGAGGGCGAGCGACGGACTGTCCCCCCGAGCACCGTCGGCCGTTCGCCCGCCCGTCGCCGGACGCCGCGTCCCTATCGTAGCGCCTCCGCGAACGCCGCGAACCGCCGTTCGAGCAATCGCTGCTCGATTTCGACGGTCTCCATGAGGCGTTCCCAGACGCCGAACGAGTCTCTGGCGGTGTCTCCCCCGAACCGTGGCGTGCCAGACATCGCCTCGTACTACGCCGCTCCTCGCACAAGTATCCTCCCACTTCGCTCTGCGAGGGGTCTGCCGTCGCCGAGGGCCGAACGCTTAACTCCGCCCACCCCGCCCTTGCGGGCATGGCTACGGGCGACGTCTCACCGGTTCCCGACTGCACAGACCTGTACTACGTCGACACGGGGATGTACGACACGCCGGAGTACGGGTCGGTCTACCTCATCGACGCCGAGCGACCGACCGTGGTTGACACGGGCATCGGGACCAACCGCGAGTACCTCTTTTCGGCCATCGACGAGTACCTCGACGGAGACCTGGAACTGATACTGCCTTCCCACGTCCACCTGGACCACGCAGGGGGCGCGGGCTTTCTGGTCGAGCGACACCCCCAGTCGACGGTCTACACCCACGAACTCGGCGTCCCGCACCTCGTTGACCCGGGTCGCCTGGTCGCCGGGACGAAGGCGGCCGTCGACGACCAGTGGCAGTACTACGTCGAACCCGAACCCGTCCCGGAGGACCGCATCGAGGCGGTCACCCACGGCGACGAACTCGACCTCGGCGACCGGACGCTGACCGTCCACCACGCCCCGGGTCACGCCCCCCACCAGGTCGTGTTCCACGACGACCTCGACGACGTCGTGTTCACCGCCGACGCGGCCGGCATCTGGGTTCCGAGCGTCGAACGAATCCGACCGACCACGCCCCCCGCGAACTTCGACCTGGAACAGTGTCTCGAGGACGTCCGAGCCATCGAGGAACTCGACCCCGAGAGGCTCTGCTTCGGTCACTTCGGTCCCCGAGAGTACGACACCGACGTCACCGAGAACTACCGGCGGACGCTGGTCGAGTGGGTCGAGGCGGTCCGGCAGAAACGGGCGGAACTCGGCGACGACGAGGCGGTCATCGGGCACTTCGTGGAGCACGCGGAACTGACCGGCGTCTGGGGCGAGCGAAAGGCGCGCGCGGAGGCCCGACTCAACGTCCGGGGCGTACTTGGGTACCTCGACTACGTCGCGGAGTCAGACTGAGAGAGCGTCGCCGGGCCCCTCCCCGCCGACGCCATCCGGGCTACCGAACCTCGTTCCGTCGAGCGGCGGGTTCACACCGGGAACACCGGCGTCTTGCTGGTGCGGAGGACGCGGTCCGTGCAACTCCCGATGTGGGGTCGCGGGTGGTCGCCGCCCCCGTGGAGGCCCATCACGATGAGGTCAACGTCGCTCTCGCGGGCGTACTGTTGAATCTCCTCGTGGGGAATCCCCCGGCGGACGGTGGTTCTCGTCTCGACGCCTCTCTCGGCCGCCTTCCCCCTGATGTCGTTGATTATCTCCTGTCCCTCCTCCTCGAGTTGCTCGATGTGGAGTTCCGTGTTGCTCAGGGCAGGCGTCGGACCGTAGGTTCGCTCGTCGACGACGAACAGCAGGTGAACGTCGGCGTCGAACTTCTCCGCCAGCGTCAATCCGACTTCGACCCCTCTCCCAGCCCCGATACTTCCGTCGGTCGGTATGAGTATTCCATCGTACATTACGTTCGAATAATTCGCCGGGAGTGGCATGAACGCTTGCATACTATATCGAAGCATGATAGGTATATTATCGAAAATAGGGTGGGAAAAACGCCCGACCCCAACAGGACGACGTTCCGGCGCCGGGAGTACACAAACGAAATCTGACACTCACGAAACGCGGATTCTCCACTCGTCCGGACGGTTCGGCGCCTGCGGTTACGCGCACGCACCGTCGTAACGTCCCGGGGTTGCTCGCAGGTGTCTCACAGGTCGCTCCGCTGAACGAGTCGGGCGGGGGGAGAAAACGGTTGAACCCGTGGACTGTTTTTATTAATCAGGACACTCTGTACGTGGGCATGGCCTGGCAGGCGGCGGAATCCGAGTACGAGAGTCCGGTCATCGACCGGACGACACTTGCCCAGATGTTCGAAGACAGCGCGTCCCGCCACGCCGACCAGGTCGCCCAGCAGTACAAGGGCGGCATCTACGACCGCTCGCTCGTCGCGGCCGGCGTCGTCGAGAGCGCGCCCCCGGGAGCCTACAGCGCTCTGACGTACGGAGCGATGCGCGACATCGTCCGGCGGCTGGCGGCCGGGTTCCGCTCGCTCGGGGTCGAACCCGGGGACCGGGTCGGTCTCATGTCGCACACGCGCATGGAGTGGGCGCAGGTCGACTTCGCGGTGCTCGCGGCCGGCGGCGCGGTCACGACGGTGTACGCGTCCTCCTCGGAGCGGCAGGTTCGGTACCTCCTGGGCGACTCTGGGGCGACGGTGGCCGTCGTGGAGAACGCCGAGTTCGTCGACCGGGTCCTCGCCGTCGAATCGGACCTCGACCTGGAGTACGTCGTCGTCGTGGACTCGTTCGACGGGTACGAGGACCGCGACGACGTGCTGTCGCTGGCGGACGTCTACGACCGCGGCGCGGAGCGATGGGGCCCCGACGCGTACGAGTCGTGGCTCGACTCGCGCAGTCCGTCGGACCTGGCGAGTCTCATCTACACCTCGGGGACGACCGGCGACCCGAAAGGCGTGGAGTTGACCCACTGGAACTTCCGGTCGAACGTCAACCAGACGTACCGCCGATTCGGTCCGCGGCCGGACAGACCGGCCGACGCGCCCGTCATCGGTCCGGGGTCGGTCACGCTGTCGTACCTCCCGCTGGCGCACGTCTTCGAGCGTCTCGCGGGGCACTTTCTCATGTTCGCGGCCGGGGCGACCGTCTCGTACGCCGAGGACCCGGACACCCTCCGCGAGGACTTCGGCCTGGTTCGCCCGACGATGGGCACCAGCGTCCCCCGCGTCTACGAGAAACTCTACGACGCGATTCGGTCCCAGGCGACGTCGTCGTCGCTCAAGACGCGCATCTTCGAGTGGGCCGTGTCGGTCGGGGAACGCGTACACAGGGCCGACGACCCGGGGCTCTCCCTCCGGGTCCAGCACGCCGTCGCCGACCGCCTGGTGTTCCGGCAGGTCCGGGACGCCCTGGGCGGGAACGTCGACTTCTTCATCAGCGGCGGGGGGAGTCTCTCGCCGGAGCTCTGCGCGCTCTACCACGGGATGGGACTCCCCATCCTGGAGGGGTACGGACTGACCGAGACGTCGCCCGTCGTCGCGGTCAACCCCCCGGAGGACCCCAGAGTCGGGACTATCGGCCCGCCCGTCCAGGACGTGGAGGTTCGGGTCGACCCGTCGATGGTCGGCACCGTCGAGGGGGATGCGGGCGGCGAAGTGGGCGAACTGCTGGTCCGCGGCCCGAACGTCTTCGAGGGGTACTGGAACATGCCGGAGGCGACCGACGAGGCGTTCGACGAGGCGGGCTGGTTCCGGACCGGCGACGTCGTCGAACTGCGCCCAGACGGCTACCTGGCGTTCCGCGAGCGAGTGAAACAGCTCCTCGTCCTCTCGACCGGCAAGAACGTGGCTCCCGGTCCGATAGAGGACGCGTTCGCCGCCAGCGACGTCGTCGAGCAGTGCATGGTGCTCGGCGACGGACGGAAGTTCGTCTCCGCGATCGTCGTTCCCAACGTCGAGGGACTCCGCGAGTGGGCCGCCCGCGAGGGAATCGACCTCCCCGAGGCCGAGTCACGACTCGTCCGCGACGACCGGGTCGAAGAGCGCATCCAGGCGGAAATCGACCGCGTCAACGAGAACTTCGAGTCCCACGAGCGGATCAAGCAGTTCCGGCTGGTCCCCGACGAGTTCGACGAGGACAGCGGCCTCCTGACGCCGACGATGAAGAAGAAGCGCCGGAATATTCTCGACCGGTACGCGGACGAGGTCGAGGTCATGTACGAGCGGTCGGCCTCCCCGAGTTGACCCCTCCCGGCCCGCGCGACTATCGCCGAGTCCGAGAGAGTGGGTTTATACACGAGGCCGGCATGGCTCCCTTCACAGGAAGAGACACATGGCTGCAGCCGAAGGGACGAACCTCATCACCATCGTCGCCGCCATCATCGCCATCGGCGTCGTCTCGCAGGTGCTCTCGGACCGGTTCCAGATTCCCAGCGTCGTCTTCCTCATCGCGTCGGGAATCCTGCTCGGCCCGGAGGTGCTGGCCGTCGTCAGGCCGGACGCCTTCGGGGGCGCCCTGCGGACTATCGTCGGCCTCTCAGTGGCGATTATCGTCTTCGAGGGGGCCTTCCACCTCCGCATCGACAAGCTCCGGGAGGCGCCCGCGGCGACGATTCGACTGGTCACCGTCGGGGCGGCCATCGCACTGGTCGGGACAGCCGCCGCAGTCGCGGTGTTCCTCGACGCGCCGCTCGCCGTGGCGTTTCTCGTCGGCGCGCTCCTGGTGGCGACCGGACCGACCGTCATCGCCCCGATTCTCGAAGTCGTGCCCGTGCGGGACCGGGTGGCCGCCGCGCTGGAGACGGAGGGCATCGTCAACGACGTCACCGCCGCCATCCTCGCGGTGGTCATCTTCGAGGCCATCATCGAGGGCGTCACGGGGTTCGACGCCCTGCTGACGCTGTTCGCCGAGCGCCTCGGCGTCGGCGTCGTCGTCGGGGGACTGGTCGCGGCCATCGTCTTCTACCTCCTCAGGTACGTGGACCTCTCGCCGGGGAACGCGCCGCAGAACGCTCGCCTGCTCGTCCTGGCGGGCGCCCTCGTCGCGTTCGGGGCCGCCGACTACATCGCCCCGGAGGCCGGCGTCGCCGCGGTGGCCACGGCCGGCGTCCTCCTCGGGAACGCGGGCGTCCCCTACGAGGAGGACATCTCGGCGTTCAAAGGCGACATCACCCTGCTGGTGCTGTCGTTCGTCTTCATCGCGCTGGCGGCGCTCCTGGACTTCGAGACGCTGCTCTCGCTCGGTCCGGGCGGCCTGCTGGTCGTCGCCGCCGTGGCGCTGGTGATTCGACCGGTCCTCGTGTTCGTCTCGGCCACCGGCGACCGGTTCACGCGCGAGGAGAAACTGTTCATGAGCTTCGTCGGACCGCGGGGTATCATCCCCGCGTCCGTGGCGACGCTGTTCGCGGTGCAGTTCCGGTCCCGGGCGGCGGAACTGGAAGCGGCCGGTCAGGCGGCCCAGGCGGCCACGTTCGAGTCGAGCGCGGCCATCCTCGTGGGGACGGTGTTCCTGGTCATCCTGGCGACGGTCGTCTTCGAGGGCGGACTCGCCCGGCGGATTGCGGAATACCTGGACGTGATACCCATGCGCGTACTCGTCATCGGAGGCGGAAAAGTGGGCCGCGCGCTCGCCGAACGCCTCTCCGACCGTGGTGAGAACGTCGTCCTCATCGAGCAGGACGTCGAAATCGTCGAACTGGCCCGCGACGCGGGCCACACCGTCCACATCGGGGATGGAACCGACACGGACGTGTTACGCTCTGCCGGCGCGGAGAACGCGAAAATCGTCGTCGCCGCCACCGGGGACGACGACGTGAACCTCCTCGTCGCGCAACTGGCGAACTCGAAGTTCCACCCCGAGACCATCCTCGCCCGGGTGAACAACCCGGACAACGTCGAGGCCTTCGAGGAACTCGGCGTCCGGACTATCTCCTCGGTGCTGGCGACGGCCCAGGCCATCGACAACTACATCGAGCGTCCGGCGATGTGGAACTGGATGGGCGAAATCGGGCGAAGCGGGGACGTCCAGGAGGTCGAACTGACGAACGACCGCCTCGCGGGCCAGTCCCTCCGCGACCTGGGACCCGAACTCCCCGACGGCGTTCTCATCGCCTTGGTGTCACGCGACGGCCGGACCGAGGTTCCGAACGCAGACTTCACGCTCGAACTCGGCGACCGCGTGACCGTCATCGGCCCCTACGACGGCGTCGGCGACGCCATGGAACTCGTCCACTCCGACGCCTGAACCTGTGCGTCCCGAGACCGCACCTGTTTCTCACGACGCCTGACCTGTGCGTCTCGACGATTGCACTCCCTTCTCCGACGACCGAGTCTCCGCTCTCCGGCGACTGAACCCGCGTTCTCTGTCGAGTTACCGTGCGAACGCGGCCCCGTGTCACGCCCTAGCTTTATTCGCGCGTCCGCGGTAACCCCGGGTATGCGACACGCCAAGGGTCCGCTCCTCACCGTCGACCTGGCCGACCGTACCACCCGCACCGAGGACATCGACGAGGTGCTGTCGAGATTCGTGGGCGGCCGGGGCGTCGGGACGAAACTGGCCCACGACCGCATCCCGTTCGACGCCGACCCCCTGGGTCCGGAGAACCGCATCGTGTTCACCACCGGACCGTTACAGTACTCCCAGATGAGCTTCACCGGTCGGATGAACATGACTGCGCTCTCGCCCCTGTCGGGCGGCCTCGCGTCCTCGAACGCCGGGGGGTTCCTCTCCCGAAACTTCACCGGCGCGGGCTACGGCGCCGTCGAGTTCGTCGGGTCGAGCGACGAACTCATCGTCGTCCACGTCACCGACGAGGGCGTCGAGTTCGAGTCGACCCCCGAACTCCGCGGGGCGACGGTTCCGCAGGTGACCGAACACGTCCAGGAGACGCGCGGCCTGGAGGCCGAGAACGTGGCCTGCATCGGCCCGGCGGGCGAGAACCAGGTCCGGTTCGCCGCCGTGATGACCACCGAATCCAGAGCGTTCGGTCGCGGGGGAATGGGAGCGGTACTCGGGTCGAAGAACGTCAAGGCGGTCACGTTCGAGGGCGACTCCGCCCCGACGGTCGAGTTCCCGGACGCGGCCGCGGACATCCACCGCGAGGCGGCCACGAGCGACAGCGTCATGAAGCGCCAGGGGACGACCAGCGTGACGGACCTGGCGAACGAACTGGGGACGTTCCCCTCGCGGTACTTCGAGGACGTCCGGTTCGACGGGTACGAGGGCATCAACGGCGACGCCGTGGAGTCGAAGAAGTACAAGAAGGGGACCTGCTCGCAGTGCGCGTTCGCCTGCAAACTCCCGACCAGGGACGAGGAACGGGGCGTGGAGACCGAAGGGCCCGAGTTCGAGACGGTCATGGCCTTCGGCGGCAACTGCCTCGTCGACGACATCGTGGACGTGATGAAGTCCAACGAACTGTGCGACCACCTCGGGATGGACACCATCAGTTGCGGGAACACGGTGGCCGCCTACCTCGCCGCGAACGACGAGTTCGGGAACGTCGAGTTGATTCACGAACTCGTGGAGAAGATTGCCTACCGCGAGGAGGAGGGCGACCTGCTCGCGGAGGGCATCCACCGCGTCCACGGCGAACTCGGCGTCGAGGACTGGACGGTCAAGGGGATGTCCTTCTCGGCGCACGACGGGCGGACCCTCAACGGACAGGGACTCGGGTTCGCCGTGGCCAACCGCGGCGCGGACCACATGTACTCGACGTTCTACGCCTGGGAGTACCCCCTCGTCGACCAGGAGGACGCGTTTCCCCCGGAGGGGCTCGACGGGAAGGCGCCACACGTCGTCGAGCAGGAGAACCGCCGGGCCATCGAGGACTGCGGCGTCCTCTGTCGGTTCTCCCGGGGGATGCAGTCGGCCGAGCGCCTGGAGTCGCTGTTCGACGCCGACTACGAGGAGTTGCTGGACCTGGGCGCGCGCGTCGTCGCCCTCGAACGACACTTCAACAACCAGCGCGGCTTCGACCGGTCGGACGACCGACTCCCGTACGACCTGCCGGAGTTCGAGGCGGCCCTCGACGCCTACTACGAGTCCCGCGGGTGGAACGACGACGGGACGGTCCCCGCGGACGCCGTTCCCGGCGCGAGCGCCGACTGACGACGGTGCGACACGTCGACGGCGCGAGCGCTCGCGTCCCGGCAGTTCAAATACGGTGACGGACCAGGCTCCCCGTGCCCTGACGACGGGTCGCGGGGCGGTCTGGGCTGGTGTGCGGCACGCCCCCCGCGAGCGGAATCGCCGGTGCCGCCTGCACGCCACGCGCTGGTCTCAGCGGGAGAACTCGATGGCCGCTCCCTGCCCGAACCCGACACACAGCGTCGCCAGTCCGCGGTCCGCGTCCCGCTTTTGCATCTCGTGGAGCAGCGTCACGGGCAGTCGGGCGCCGCTCGCCCCGAGCGGGTGCCCGATGGCGATGGCCCCGCCGTTGACGTTGAACCGGTCCTCCGGAATGCCGAGTTCGCGCCTGCTGTAGACCGTCTGTGAGGCGAACGCCTCGTTCAACTCCACGAGGTCGTAGTCCTCGACGTCGCGCCCCGCCCGTTCGAGCAGCCCGCGGGTCGCCGGGACCGGTCCGATGCCCATCACCGTCGGGTCCACGCCGGCGACGTGGTTCGTTCCGACAGTCGCCAGCACGTCCAGGCCGTGGTCGCGGGCGAACGCTTCGCTGGTGACGAGCACCGCGGCCGCGCCGTCGGAAATCTGCGAGGCGTTGCCCGCCGTCACCGTGCCGTCGCCCGAGAACGCCGGCGGCAGGTCCGAGAGCGCCTCCAGGGTCGTCTCCCGGCGGA